>NZ_JARBAE010000016.1:0-162036 GCF_033795305.1 Streptomyces sp. AK02-01A | reverse complement strand
CCACCCCCCGCCACCAACACCCGCAACCCCCGCCGGACGGCGACCCGTTACTTCTTGGGGACGTACAGCTTGATGTCCGTCAGGCTCGCGCTTCCCTCGTACACGTTGGTGTACAGGTCGCCGATCACGAAGGAGTCCGGGTACGCCGAACCCGCCGGCCACTGGTCGGGCCACTGCGCGCTGCCGTTGTTGTCGTTCTGGACGAGCGTGTTGTTGAAGCGGCCGTCGTACTCGCCCGGTTTGACGTTGTAGTGCCAGATCGGGTCGTTGCCGACGACGAAGTTCCGGTGGAAGCGGAGGGTCTTCTGGCCGGCGCGGGCGAAGTTGCCGCTGGCTTCGAGCGTGTAGCCGGTGGCGTCGCGCTCGATGGCGAACACGTAGTCCTGGCCCGGCATCAGTTCCGGCTGGAGCTCGGCCGCCGAGGAGAGCTGCTGCTCGGCCACGCCGCCTGAGCAACTGGTCATGAACCATTGCGAGTTGCCCGCCAGGCCGCCCTTGCCCGGGGTCCAGTTGGGCAGGCCGCTGATCCACATGTTGACCGTGTTGAAGCTGCTGTCCCGGTAGTTGTAGTACGTGTTCGTGCCCGAGTCGCAGACCCGCCCGCCGGTGCCGGTCCCGACGCGGTCGGGGTGCTGGGCGAAGGAGTCCATGAGCACCTTGCGGCGGTAGTGCCAGAAGTGGTTGTTGCGCGGCGCCGGGTTCGCGAAGTCGACGATCGACAGATAGTGGAAGCCGTTGTATCCGTAGTCGCCTTCGCGTACGTCCTGCCACTCACAGTACGGCGCCGAGGCGTCACCCTCCCAGCCCGGACTGTTGGAGCCCTCGCCCCAAGGATGCTGGGTCTTGCAGCCGTCCTTGCTGTAGCCGTTGATCCGGTTGTCGTAGTCGATGGTCCCGTTACGTTTTCCGCCGAAGTCGAGGGTCTTGAGCCGGTATTCGACACGGTACTGGTCGGGGAGCTGCCTTGTGGGGCGGAAGATGGCGCCGCCGGTGTGGTCGGGGACCTTGAGCTCGGCGACGGTCTTGCCGCCCGCCTTGCCGTTGGTGATGGACGGCGCCTTCTCGATCCGGCCGTCCTTGTTCCAGTCCCGGGCCGACAGTGAGGCGGTGAGCCAGCCGCCGTCGCCGACCTTGAACTCCTTGCGGTAGGTGGCGAAGGAGTTGAACGCGGTGTCCCAGGCGGGCCCGTAGTCGTTGCGGTACCACGCGCCGTTGTCGTCCATGATCGTGTCGAACGGCCGGCTGTATGTCTCGCGTGTCCAGGGCGTGCGGCCGGGGTCGAGCGGCTTGGCGAAGTTCTCGGAGTGCAGTAACCGCCAGGCCGGTGCCTTCGGCTTCTTGGCCGCCGGCCGGTCGTCCGGAGCCGCGGACGCGGTGCCGAGCGAGAGCGGTGCGACGAGTGCGCCGCAGACGAGGGCCGCCAGCGCGTAGTGGTGTTTTCTCCGCAGCCGCGCACGGGTGCGGCTCATGGGGGTGCGGGTCATCAGAAGTTGCCCTCCGGGTCGTAGTACTTCTCCGCGTTCTCCTTGGTGACACGTGGCGAGGGGACGACCGTGTCCTTCTCGGTCTTCTTGCCGTCGAGGATGTCCACGGTCCTGTCCAGTCCGAGGCTGCCGATCACATCGGCGTCGTTGAGGCCCGTGACCAGGTAGTTGGTGCCGTCCAGGATGGCCTTGAGCGCCTCCGCCTGTCCGTCGACGCCCGCCAGCACGATCTTGTCGTCGCGTCCCGCGTCCTTGATCGCGCGCTGGGCGCCCAGGCACATGGCGTCGTTCTCGCAGAAGACGGCGTCGATGTCGGCGTGGGAGGCGAGCAGGCTCTCCATCACGGTGAGTCCGCCGTCGGAACTCCAGTTGCCGAAGTCAGGAGCTTCGACGAGCTTGATGCCGGGTGCCTTCTCCAGCGCGGCCTTCACTCCGTTCGTACGGGCCTGGCCGATGCTGTTGTCGGCGGGGCCGCCCTTGACGAGGGCGACGGTGCCGCCCTCGGGAAGCCGCTGCACCAGGAATTCGCCGTTCTGCTTGCCGATCGCCTCGTTGTCCGGGCCGATCCAACTGCTGTACGTGCCGCTGCGGAATTTACGGTCGACCAGCACGGCCGGCTTGTCCGCCGCCTTGATGGAGTTGAGGACCGCCGGCGCGGACTCCAGCGGGCCGCCCGAGACGATCACGGCGTCGACGTCCTTGCTCAGCAGGTCCTCGACATTGGAGGCGAGCTTGGCCGCGTCGCCGCCCGCGTCCGTACTGACGATCTCGACGCCCTTCTTCTCCGCCTGCGCCTTGATGGCCCGGTCCATACCGTTGAAATAGGGCCCGCTGAGCGTGAAGTTGGCGATGCCGACGGTGTACGAGCCGTCGCCCTCGCCGCCGCCGTCGGAGGAGCAGCCGGCGAGGGCCGCGGTGAGGACTCCGGCCACCAGCACACCCGATGCTCTCTTCATGATCATGACAACTATGCCTTTCCGGGGTTCGGTGCGCCGGCCGGACGGGACAGACCGGTGCGCTGGACGAGGATGACGGCGACGATGATCAGGCCCTTGAGCACCTGCTGCCAGAAGCTCTGCACGTCGTAGAGGTTCAGCAGGTTGTTGATCAGCGCGAGCACGAGTACTCCGGCGAAAGTGGCCCGTACGGATCCCTTGCCGCCGGCCAGACTGGCCCCGCCGATCACACAGGCCGCGATCGCGTCAAGCTCGAAGGCGGTGCCCACGCTGGGCTGGGCGATACCGACCCGGCTGGCGAGGATGACACCGGCGAGTCCCGCGCAGGCGCCGCTGACCGTGTAGGCGAGCACGATATGGCGGCGGACGCCGATGCCCGCCAGGCGCACCGTCTCCGCGCTGCCGCCGATCGCCACCAGCGACCGGCCCGACGGAGTACGGCTGAGAAAGACGCCGCCCGCCAGAAAGACCACCAGCATGATCAGCGTGGAGACGGGCAGCGGTCCGAGCGCGGCCGAGCCGAGCTCGAAGAAGCCCTCCTTCTCCGGCGCGACAGGTGTCTCCGAGTAGACGAAGGCCAGGCCCCGGATGGTGGTGAGCGCGGCCAGCGTCACCACGAACGGCGCCAGCCCGAAGCGTGCCACCAGCGCGCCGTTGACAAGTCCGAAGGCCATCCCGGAGGCCAGACCGATCAGCATCGCGAGCGGCACGGGCAGTCCCGCCGACAGTCCGGCGGCCAGGATGCCGGAGAAGGCGACCACCGAGCCGACCGAGAGATCGATGCCGCCGGTGAGAATCACGGTGAGCATCCCGAAGGCCAGCAGGCCCGTGGTGACCATCTGTTTGAGCAGATTGGTGATGTTGCCCTCGGTGAGGAAGGCGTCGGTGGTCGACCCGGCGACCGCGACGAAGGCGATCAGCAGCGCGGCGAGCCCGGCCTCCACGGTCAGATCGCGCCCGGCCACGATCAGCCTGGGCAGCCGCCGGCGCGACGCGCCGGGCTCGCCCGCATTCCCTTGCTCCGCGGCCTTGGTGAGCTGTTCGGTCATGCGGCGTGTCCGATCGCGTGGGCGAGGACGGTGTCCTCGGTCGTACGGTCCGAAGAGAGGTCCGCGGTGATACGCCCCTCGTGCATCACCAGCACCCGGTCGGTGGCTCCCAGCACCTCGGTGAGGTCCGAGGAGATGAGCAGTACGGCCATTCCGCCGCGGGCGAGTTCATCGAGCATCCGGTAGATCTCGGCGCGGGTGGCCATGTCCACACCTCGGGTGGGCTCGTCGAGAAGAAGCACCCGCGCCCCGGTGAGCAGCCACTTGGCGAGCACGGCCTTCTGCTGGTTGCCGCCGCTGAGGGCGCGTACGGGAAGCTTCGCGGAGTGCGCCGGACGGATGTCCAGCCGCTCGACCATGGCCGCGACATCACGCCGTCGTCTGCCCATGTCCAGCAGTGGTCCCCGGGTGGTGGTGCGGAGCGTGGTGAGGCCGATGTTCTCCGCGGTGGTCAGTCCGAGGACCAGTCCGGTGCGCTTGCGGTCCTCGGTGACCAGGGCGAGTCCGGCGGCGATCGCCTCGCGCGGAGTGCGGAAGCGCTCGGCGTCGCCGCCGGCCGCTCTGACGCTTCCGGAGCGTGCGGGCTCGGCTCCGAAGACGCAGCGCGCCAGCTCGCTCCGGCCCGATCCGACCAGTCCGAACAGACCGGTGATCTCGCCGGCCCGCAAGGTGAAGGAGATGTCCCGGAACTCGCCGGGCCGGCTCAGTCCGGCGACGGTGAGCAGCGGCTCGCCGGTGTCCCGGCGCCGGGCGGGATAGAGCTGTCCCGGTCCCCGGCCCGCCATCAGCCGGATGAGTTCGTTCTCGTCGGTGCGGTCGGGCGCCGTCTCGGCGACCACCCGGCCGTCCTTGATCACCACAATCGAGGTGGCCAGTTCGGTCACCTCGGCCAGGCGGTGCGAGACGTACACGATGAGCACACCGCGCTCCCGCAGTCGGCGGATCAGCGCGAAGAGCGCCTCCAGATCGCTGCCGGCGAGTACGGCGGACGGCTCGTCGAGGACGAGTACCTTCGGCTCGCCGCCCTCGGTGACCAGGGCCTTGGCGATCTCCACCATCTGCTGTCTGGCGACGGTGAGCCGGCCCGCCTTGGTGCGCGGGTCGATGGCGCCGTAGCCGATGGAGTCCAGCAGATCGCGGGCGCGGGCGTGGGCCGCGCGCCAGTCGATGAGCCCGCCGAACCGCCGCGGGAAGTGGCCCATGAGGAGGTTCTCGGTGACGGAAAGCTCCGGGACGAGAGTCAGTTCCTGGTGCACGGTACGGATGCCGTGGACATGGGCGTCGTGCGGTGAGCGCAGCTCGACGCGCCGGCCGTCGAGCCACAGCTCACCGGCGCTCATCGGCTCGGCGCCCGCCAGGATCTTGATCAGCGTGGACTTGCCGGCCCCGTTGGCGCCGACCACGGCGAGCACCTCACCGGCCCGGCCGGTGAGGTCCACGCCGTGCAGGACCTCGGTGGGACCGTACGCCTTGCGCACGCCGCGGAACTCCAGAGCCGTCCGGGTCGTACCGCTCACCCGAACGCCTCCATCACCACGATGGTCTTCTGCCGGGTGAACTCCAGAGCCGTGTCGTGCAGGCCCTCCGCGGAGCCGCCGGTGTCGCCGGGACCGCCGAAGGGCAGGTTCTCGGCGCGCAGCGCGGTGGAGCCATTGATGATCACACCGCCGACGTCGAGCCGGTTGGCGAGAGCGAAGGCGCGCTGGATGTCGCGGGTGAAGACGGCCGCCTGAAGTCCGTACGGGGACTCGTTGGCCATCCGTACGGCGTCCAGCGGATCGGTGAACCGGGCGACGGGCGCCACCGGGCCGAAGATCTCCTCGGCGAGCGCCGGGCTGTCCGGCGGCACGTCGACCAGGACGGCGGGATCGCTGAAGGCGCCGTGCCGGGCTCCGCCGAGCGCCTTGCGGGCGCCGTCCGCGATCAGCGCGGCGACCGCGGCCTCGACCCGCTCCGCGGCCTCTTCGCTGATCAGCGGCCCCACATCGGTGCCGTCCGCGAGCTGGTCGCCGACGGTCAGTTTGGCGGCGCCGGCGAGCAGTGCGTCC
Organism: Streptomyces sp. AK02-01A; assembly: GCF_033795305.1. Classification (NCBI taxonomy): domain Bacteria; kingdom Bacillati; phylum Actinomycetota; class Actinomycetes; order Kitasatosporales; family Streptomycetaceae; genus Streptomyces; species Streptomyces sp. AK02-01A. Next base: position 156,499 of record NZ_JARBAE010000016.1, on the reverse strand, counting down.
ACAAAGGCGTCGTGCACTCCGTCCTGGACGTACACCCGCTTCACCGCGCAGCAGATCTGGCCGTTGCCGCGGGCGAGCCGGCCGAGGACGACGGCCCGCGCGGCCTCTTCCACATCGGCGTCGTCACAGACGATCAGCGCGTCGTTGCCGCCGAGTTCCAGGTGCACCTTCTTCAGGGTGTCGGCCGCGCGGCGGGCGATCTCCCGTCCCGCGAACGTACTGCCGGTGAGGCTGACGGCGGCGGCGCCGGGGCGGGCGGCCAGCTCCTGGGAGACGTGGACGCCACCGGTGAGCAGTTGGTGGGCGCCCTCGGGTGCTCCCGCTCGTTCGACCAGTTCACCGATGCGCACCAGGGTGAGCGGGCAGCGTACCGGCGGGTGGACGAGGACGGCGTTGCCCGCGGCGAGTGCGGCGGCGGCCTTGTGGGCGTACAGCTCGACCGGGTAGTTGAAGGGCACCAGCGCGGCGACCGGGCCCAGTGGCTCCCGGACGGTGACGGCGAGGTGGCGCTCCAGGCCCGGGACGGCGCCCAGTGGGATCTGCCGTCCGAACAGCCGGGTCGCCTCGCCGGCGAAGCCCCGGAAGATCCGTACGGCCGCTCTGACCTCCTCGACGGTCTGGAAGAGGGGTTTGCCGTTCTCCGCGGCGAGCAGCCGGGCCAGGCTCTCGGCCTCGGCTTCGATCAAGTCGGCTGTGCGCAGGAGCAGTTGGGCGCGTTCATGGGCGGGCAGCGCGGCCATGGCGCGCTGCCCGCGCACCGCGGCCGCGAGGGCCCCGGTTAATCGTTCCGAGGTGAAGTCCTCGACTTCACCGAGACGTTCACCTGTTCCCGGGTTGTGTACGGACAGCGGTGCGGTACGGGTCGACATGCGTCGCTCTCCCTGTACGGGCCTTGGCGGATGCGGTCGGCTCTGCGGAAAGTGCTGCGATGCTGGCGCACCCCCATCAATTCGTCAACACATCTAACAAAATGGCTCGGCCATTGGCGCAAGGCCATCGGCCGGGTACCGCCGTCCGGGAGGCGCACCGGCCGGTGACGGTGTGGACCGAGGGGCCGCTTCCCTCTCCGGTGAACACAGAGTGACCGATTCCGGTCGGGCGGACGAGAGGCGTGCGACGGTTCTCCGACGCGGTGATCCCTGTGTGGTGATGGGCGCCGGCAGTTGGAATGTCGTTCACGCACAGGCCACGCCGGGTGTCAACCATCAGGAGGTAGCCAGGGGGCCGTCCCCCGGCGCGCTCGCTGATGCGCTCGCACTCGGGAGAACGCACCATGAAACGCATACGTTCCGCAGTCACCGCTGTCGACCGCCGTTCGTTTCTCACCGCGACGGGAGCGGTCGGCATTTCGGCGGGAATCGGACTGGCGCTCGGTGCTGGTGGCGGTTCCGGAGAGGCCGTGGCCGCGCCCGGGGCGACCATCGCACCGGCGGTCCCCCGTCCTCGTACGCCGGCCCAGCCCACACGCACCGTCCCGGCGCGTACGACTCTGGAGTCGGTCGCCGCGCCGCGCGACACCTCGGTGGCGTTCCGGCGGCTCGACGACGGTCCCGGCTGGCGCAGGCTCGTACGCGAGCAGCTCGCCACGCCCAGGGCCGGCCGCGACAGCCGGCGCACGGTGCTCAGCTCCTTCGTCCAGCTCACCGATCTGCACCTGGTGGATGTCCAGCACCCGGTCCGCACCGAGTATCTGCGCTCGCAGCAGCTCTCCGGATGGCGGCCGCAGGAGGCCCTCACCGTGCCGGGAGCGGTGGCCCTGATCGAGCAGATCAACGCTCTGACGGCCGGGCCCGCGACCGGGGCGCCGCTGTCCTTCGCCGTGACGACCGGAGACAACACCGACAACAACTCCCGGTCGGAACTGGACTGGTTCCTCGCGGTGATGAGCGGTGGCCGTATCTCTCCCAACACCGGTGACAGCCGGCTCTACGAAGGTGTGCAGAACTCCGACGAGCGTCTGTTCTGGCACCCCGAGGACGCCCTCCGCGACACCGACAAACACCTCGGCTACCCCAGGATCGACGGATTCCTGGCCGCCGCGATCAGTTCGGTCAACAGTCCTGGCCTGCGGATCCCGTGGTATTCGACCGTGGGAAACCACGACAGCCTGGCCAGCGGTGCCATCGCCGACCGGAGCGGTTTCCTGGCGGAGTTCGCCGTCGGCGCGCGGAAGCTGTACGGCGTACCCGACGCGGACGCCAAGGCCCTGGTGAAGATCCTCTCGAAGGGCAGCAACCCGGCGGGCGGTGAACTGGTCGATCTGCTGCGGCACTCGACGCGCCGGATGCGCTCGATCACTCCTGACCCGAGCCGGGCGCCGTTCGGGCCGCGCGAGTATGTGACGGCGCACCTCGACCCGGCGCGCGCCGGGGCCGGGCCGGTCGGCCATGGCTACACCGCCGCCAATCTCGACAGCGACACGCTCTACTACACCTTTCCCATGGGAAAGAACATCACCGGCATCAGCCTCGACACCACGGACCGCGCCGGGCACTTCACCGGCTCGCTCGACACGACTCAGCTCAACTGGCTGAAGCGGAAGCTGAAGGAGCTCCGCGACGGTTACGTCGTGGTCTTCAGCCACCACAACAGCTGGACGATGACCAACACCCATCCCGACCCCGCCCACCCCGGTCAGGCCCGGCACAACGGTGACGAGGTGGTCGCGCTGCTCAAGCGGAACCGCAATGTGCTGGCCTGGGTCAACGGCCACAGCCACCGCAACTCGATCCTCCCGCACGGCACGTTCTGGGAGATCTCCACCGCGTCGCACATCGACTTCCCGCAGCTCGCGCGGGTCATCGAGATCACCGACAACGGTGACGGCACTCTGTCCCTGTTCACCACTCTGATCGAGTCGGCCGCGCCGCACCGGACCGATTTCGAGGATCTCTCGCAGACCGGACTGGCCGCGCTCTACCGGGAGTTGTCGCACAACGCGCCGGGCTCCACCACCGCTCCCGCCGGTGTGTCCACGGACCGCAACACGGAGCTGCTGCTGAGCCGCTGACACCCGGCGGTAATGGTCACGCGCCGGGCGTTCAGCCGGTCACCAGGCGCTGGAGCGCGGGAGCGTACAGATCCGCGAGCCGCTCGGGCGTGGCCAGTGCCCCGGCGCCCGAGCGGTGCAGGCTGAGGGTGGCTCCCAGGCCGAGGAGCTGGCCGGCGATCAGCTCGGCCCGCAGTGTGCGGTCGTGGCCGGGCAGCAGCGCGGCCAGCCGTTCGGTGACCTGTTCGCGGAAGCGTTCGCGCAGCAGCGTGCGTTCGTCGTCGTTGCCCAGGGAGAACACGACACGCAGCAGCGGGTCGCCCTGCTGCGCGCGGCGGTGGCGCACCAGCGTCAGCACGAGGTGCCGGCCGAGGGTGTCCAGCGGCGCCGCGAGGAGCTGGTCGGCGGCGGGGCCGAAGTCGGCGATGGTGTTGAACAGCCCTTCCTTGGTGCCGAAGTGCTTGACGATGAGAGAGGCGCTCACACCGGCGTCCGCGGCGATGCCCCGCATGGTCACTTCGGCGTAGGGACGGAAGGCGAACGCGCGGCGCGCGGCGCGCAGGATCGCCTCCCGGCCGGTGCCCGCGTCGGCGACGGCCGTACCGTTGCTGACCTGCCCGTTCATGTGCCCTCCTGGGCGAGCGACGTCGACGGACGTCCGTCCTGTCCCGCCGTACGGTCCTGTCCGACGTTACCGGTGGGCAGGGCCCGCTGACGCGGCAGGCAGAGGGTGACGGCCAGCGCGAGGAGTGCCGCGCCGCCGGCGATGAGGAAGACCAGCAGATAGGCGTGGAGCGTGGGTGCCGTACGGCCGCCGACCTGGAAGGTGACATTGGCGAGGACGGCCGCGACGGCCGCGCTGCAGAAGGCCTGTCCGACGGAGCGCATCAGGGTGTTGAGGCCGTTGGCCGCGCCCGTCTCGGTGACCGGCACGGCGCGCATGACCAGGGCGGGCAGCGCGGAGTAGGCGATGGCGGTGCCGGAGGCGACCACGGTGGCGCCGAGGATGATCGTCCAGAGCTGGTGGCTGGTGAAGAAGCGCACTCCGTAGCCCACGGCGAGGATGGCGGAGGCGAGTGCCAGAGCGGTCTTGGGGCCGTACGTGGCGGAGATCCTCGCGGACACCGGCGACAGCGCGACCATCGACAGTCCGCCGGGCAGCAGGCACAGTCCGCTGACCACGATGGACGCGCCCAGACCGTAGCCGGTGTCCTGGGGCTCCTGGACCATCTGGGCGGTGGACAGGGAGTTGGCGTAGAAGGCGAAGCCGATCAGCAGAGCGGCGAGATTGGTCAGCAGTACCGCGGGCCGCGCGGACACCCGCAGATCGACCATGGGAGTGGTGACGCGCAGCTCGTGGAAACCCCAGACCAGTCCGATCACCACGGCGAGGACAAGCAGGCCGAGGGTCCGCGCGGACGTCCAGCCCCAGTCGCCGCCCTGGGTGACCGCCAGCAGCAGGCAGACCAGGGCCGCGGAGAGGCCCAGCGCGCCCAGCGCGTCGAAACGGCCGCGGGTGCGCAGCGGCGATTCGGGGACGCGGAGCAGTACCAGCGCGATGTCGAGCAGGCCGAGCCCGGCCGACGCCCAGAACATGGTGTGCCAGTCGTAGTGCTCGACGACAAGAGCGGCGACGGGCAGTCCGACGGCCGCGCCGATGCCCAGCGTCGAGCTCATCAGCGCGACGGAGGGCAGTACGCGCTCGGGAGGCAGTTCGTCCCGCATGATGCTGATGCCCAGCGGCACGACGGCCAGCGCCGCGCCCTGCAGGGCGCGGCCCGCGATGAGGACCGCGATGTGGGAACTGACGGCGCACAGTACGGACCCGGCGACCAGCACGCCGAGAGAGCAGAGGAGCACCCTGCGTTTGCCGTACATGTCGCCGACCCGCCCGAGCACGGGCGTGCAGATGGCTCCGGTGAGCAGCGTCACGGTGACCAGCCAGCTCGCGGCGGTGGGAGTGGCGCCGGTCAGTGCCGGGACATGCGGCAGGAGTGGTACGACCAGCGTCTGCATGACGGCCACCACCACTCCGCAGAACGCCAGGACGGCGACCATGAAACGGGGATGCGGGGCTTCGGCGGCCTTGGATATCGCTCCGGACATCTCTCTCCGTACGGTGAGTGTCTGACAGGGGTGCACAGGCGTTCACCCCACAGGGTAAACGCCTGTGCACCCCATCGGCGCCCGAAGAGACCCGGGCCCGCCCGGCACAGGCGTCCCCCGGCGCGGTGCGGCGGGTGCGACCCGGCACACTGTTCTGGGCGGTTCCGGTCCGGTCCCCGCCCGACGACCGCCGTGGGAGGCACGATGGCGCTGCAGATCAGCGCGACCAATCCGGAGCAGCCGGCCGTGCTGCTGGACCTGCCGTGGAACACTCCGCTCGACCAGTGGCCGCCGGAATGCCTGGTGGCGCTGCCGCGCGGTATCTCACGCCATGTGGTGCGCTTCGCGTCCGCCGGGCCCGAGGTGGTGGCGGTCAAGGAGGTGACGGAGCGCGGCGCGGTCCATGAGTTCGGGCTGCTGCGTGATCTGCACCGGCTGGGCATTCCCGCCGTCGACCCGGTGGCGGTGGTGACCGGCCGCGTGGACACGGACGGCAATCCGCTGGAGTCGGCGCTGATCACCCGTCATCTCAAGGGGTCCCTGCCGTACCGCTCGATGTTCGAGTCGACGATGCGGCCCACCACCGTCAAGCGGCTGATGGACGCGCTGGCGGTGCTGCTGGTACGACTGCATCTCGCCGGTTTCGCCTGGGGCGACTGCTCGCTGTCCAACGCGCTGTTCCGGCGGGACGCCGGGGCGTACGCCGCGTATCTGGTGGACGCGGAGACCGGTCAGATCCAGCGGAGTCTCAGCCGTGGCCAGCGCGACTACGACATCGAGCTGGCCCGGGTGAACATCGCCGGCGAGCTGATGGACCTGGAGGCGTCCGGTGCGCTGCATCCGTCCGTCGACCCGGTGCCGTTCGGAGCCGCGATCGTCCAGCGCTACGAGGACCTCTGGCACGAGCTGACCCGCGAGTCGGTGTATCCGGTGGACAAGCGGCACTACATCGACCGGCGGATCCGGCGGCTCAACGATCTGGGCTTCGACGTGGCCGAGATGCAGATCGAGCGGTCGCCGGTGGGCGACACCGTGACCTTTCTGCCGAAGGTGGTGGACGCGGGCCACCACCAGCGCCAGCTCCTGCGGCTGACCGGCCTGGACGCCGAGGAGAACCAGGCGCGGCGCCTGCTCAACGACCTGGAGAGCTGGATGGCCGGTGAGGACGACTACGCTCCCGGCGACCCGCTGGGAGCCCGGCCAGAGGTGCTCGCGCACCGCTGGGTCCGCGATGTCTTCCGGCCGACCGTACGGGCCGTGCCGCTGGAGCTGCGCGGCGAGATGGACGCGGCGCAGATCTACCACGAGGTGCTGGAGCACCGCTGGTATCTGTCGGAGCGCGCGGGACACGACGTCGGTCTTGAGACGACGATCGAGGACTACATCGCGCATGTGCTGCCGGAGACCTCGGGCGCGATGACGCCGGCGACGGACTCGTCGGCCGGCCTCTCGCCCTGACCCGGCGAGCGGCGCCCTGTCCGCCCGGAGGCGCCGCGCCGTACCACCGTCACTGGAGAGCGCGGACCGCCGCCGCGAAGACCGACGGCATCCGGGCCGCCGCCGGGACGATCAGGCGGGCTCCGGCCGCGTGCCCGCTGACCCGCAGCAGCCCTTCCGTCAGCAGCCGGTGGCGCCGGGTCAGCTTCCGCCATCGGCCCTCGTAGTCCTGCGGCCGTCCCGCCCGCAGGCATCCCACGGCCGCCTCCGCCGAGGCCAGTGCCAGCGCGATGCCCTCACCGGTGAGCGCGTCGACATAACCCGCGGCGTCACCCACGAGCAGCACGCGGCCCGCGCTGCGGCGGCGCACCCGCTGCCGCAGCGGGCCCGCGCCGCGCACGGCGTTGGCCGGTGGTCCCTCCAGCCGTGCCAGCAGCTCAGGAAAGCCGGCGAGATGGTCGTCGTAGCCGCGCCTGACCGTGCTCAGCACGGCCACCCCCACCAGATCGCCGGCCACCGGTGTCACATACGCCTCTCCCGCCGCCGACCAGTGCACCTCCACGAAGTCGGTCCAGGGCTTCACGTGGTAATGCCGGCGCTGGCCGTAGCGCCGGGGCCGCCGGTCGGGCAGATCCAGGCCGAGACGGTGCCGTACGGGTGAACGCAGCCCGTCCGCGGCCACCAGCCAGCGCGCCCGCAGTCCGCCCGCCGTCACGGAGTCGTCGTCCTGCTCCACCTCGCCGACCCGGCCGGTCACGATCCTGACGCCGGTCTCCTCGGCTCGCCGGGCCAGCGCCGCGTGCAGTTCGGTACGGCGTACGCCGAGCCCGGGTCCGTCGTCGAACGGAGCCTGCGCGCGGTGGAGTCCGCGCACATAACGGATACCGCGCAGCGCGTGGCCGGGAGGGACGTCGAGGCCGAGTGCGGACAGCGCGCGTACACCGCTGGGCATCACGCCTTCGCCGCATGCCTTGTCGACGGGGGTGGTACGCGGTTCGATCACCACCGCCTCCAGGCCGGCCAGCGCGGCGTGGACGGCCGTGGCGAGACCCGCGGGCCCGCCGCCCACGACCAGCAGGTCGATCACGGGCGGACGCCGGCGCTGCCCGGCTCGGCGCCGCCCGCGGCGAATCCCGGAGCGAGGGCGCGGTTCTCGCACCGTATCCGGACGGTCAGCAGCGCCGCGTTGAGAGCGGTGAACAGCAGCGCGGTCAGCCAGGCGCCGTGCACCAGGGGCAGCGCGAGGCCCTCGGCCACCACCGCGACGTAGTTCGGATGCCGCAGCAGGCGGTACGGACCGCCCGTCACCAGCGGGAGGCCGGGCACGACCAGTACCCGGGTGTTCCAGCGCGGCCCCAGCGTGCGGATGCACCACCAGCGCAGCCCCTGCGCGGCCACCACGACGGCGAACATCGTCCAGCCGAGCACCGGCTCGAACGCCCGGTCGGCCAGCCATACTTCGGCGAGACAGCCGAGGAGCAGCCCGGTGTGCAGGGCGACCATTGGCGGGTAGTGGCCCTGCCCGCGCTCGACGGCCCCGCGCGCCAGGCTCCAGCGCGTGTTGCGCCGGGCGACGGCCAGTTCGGCGACGCGCTCCGCACCGACCGCCAGGACCAGCACCGTGTACCAGATCATGTCTCGCCGTACCCCTCTACCAGCGGACCAGGACAAGCTCGGAGCAGAAGCCGGGGCCCATGGCGAGCAGCAGTCCCGGCGTGCCGGCCGGTGGCCGTCGCTCGGCCAGGGTGTCACGCAGGACATGCAGGATGGACGACGAGGACAGATTTCCCACCGCCGCCAGCGAGCGCCAGGTGACGTCGAGCGCGCCGTCGGGCAGATCGAGGACTTCCTCGACGGCTTCCAGCACCTTGGGCCCGCCGGGATGGCACACCCACGCGGTGATGTCCTCGCGGGTGAGGCCGTGGTCGGCGAGAAAGCCGTCGACGTTCGCGGCGAGATTCTTCCGTACGAGATCCGGGACGCTCGCGTCCAGGACGATGCGGAAGCCGGAGCCGCCGATGTCCCAGCCCATCGCCTCTTCGGTGTCCGGGTAGAGATGGCTGCGCGTGTCGATGACGACGGGCCCTTCGGCGCGGCGCCGGGCACCGCAGGCCACGACGGCCGCCGCGCCGTCGCCGAAGAGCGCGGTGGCGACGAGATTGGCCGGTGAGACATCGTCACGCTGGAAGGTGAGCGAGCACAGTTCGACCGAGAGGAGGACGGCCACATCGTCGGGCCGTCCCAGCAGATAGTCATGTATCCGGGCGATTCCCGCCGCTCCCGCGACACAGCCCAGGCCGAACATCGGCACTCTCTTGACGTCGGGACGCAGACCGAGCCGTCCCACCAGCCGCGCGTCCACGGACGGTGCGGCGATGCCGGTCACCGAGGTGAACATCAGGAGGTCCACGTCGCGCGGGGACAGACCCGCCGTGTCCAGCGCACCGCTGACGGTCTCGGCGCCGAGAGGTACGGCCGCCTCGATGAAGGCGTCGTTGACCGCGCCGAAGTCCTTGAAGTCGCCGTACCGCTCCAGAGGCAGTGCCGTGTGGCGCGTGTCCACACGCGCGCCGCGGTGCAGCCGGTCCAGGAGCCGGCGGTCGGCGCCGTCCGGCAGACAGGTCCTGGCGACCATGTCGGTGACGTCGTGTTGGCTGTACCGGTGCGGAGCGAGGGCTCCATGGACGCCTGCGATGCGTGTCATCTACGGTCCGAAGTCGGGAACGATGGACGTGCAATCCCTGCCCCGGCACCGTCACATCACACGCGAAGTCGCCTGTACGGCCCCGCGCCGACCGCCGCACGGGCGAGGCCGGACGGTTCGCCGTCCGGGCGGGCGCGGCCACGACGCGCTCCTCGGCACCTACGATGTGCGCGTGGACGCCATCGACCGGGCAGAGGCAGCCGACGGAGCACCGCGCGGCGCGGCGCCAGGACCGTGGCCGCGACGGGCGGTCGCTCTGCTGGGAGCGTGTCACCCGGGGCCGACGGCCGCGGTGACCCTGCTGGTCGCCGGGCTCGTGGTGGCGGCCGGGCAGGACCTGTCGGGTGGTGTGCTGGCGATCGCCGCCGTACTGACGGGACAGTTGTCGGTCGGCTGGAGCAACGACGCCGTCGACGCGGCGCGTGACATCGCGGCCGGACGCGGCGCCAAGCCGGTGGTGGCCGGGGCTGTGGACGCACGGGCCGTGGCGACGGCGGCCCTGGTCGCGCTGGCCCTGTGCGTGCCGCTGTCCCTGGCGTACGGCCTGCTCGCCGGGACGGTTCATCTCGTGGGCGTGGCGGCGGCGTGGGCGTACAACGTCCGGCTCAAGTCGACGAGGCTGTCCTGGCTGCCTTACGCGATCGGCTTCGCGGCATTGCCCGCCTTTGTCACGCTCGGTCTGCCGGGACGGCCGTGGCCGGCCTGGTGGATCGTCACCGCGGCCGCGCTGGTGGGGGTCGGCGCGCATCTCGGCAATGTGCTGCCGGACATCGAAGCCGATCTGGCGACCGGGGTGCGCGGGTGGCCGCAGCGGCTGGGACCGGGCGCGGTACGGCTGCTGCTGCCGGCTCCCCTGGTGGCGGCCACGGTCCTGCTGGCGGCCGGCCGGCCGGGCGCGGTCGGAGGCGTCGCCGTGGCCGTGGCGCTGGTCGCCGGGATCGGCGGATCGCTGACGGGGCGTCATCGTCCGAGGGTGCCGTTCGCCGCGGCGGTCCTCGTCGCGGCGGTGGATGTCGCGCTGCTGCTGTGGCAGGGAGCGGCGCTCTCCTGATCGCCGCCGGCACGGGTGGCTCGTACCGGCACGACTGATCCGGGTTCCAGCGGGCACCCGGCCGCCAGGGCCTTCGGGTCAGCCCGGCACGATCCGGGAGGTAGGCCCTCACGGTACGGCCACCGCGTTCAGCCGTGGCCGGCCGTCGGACACCAGGAGTGGACAGATGTTGGGCTTCGCGGCAGCAGTGCTCTTTGTCATCGCATTCATCATCAACGCCACCGAGACAGCGGTCGACACCATCTTCGCGCCGACGAGTCTGATGCTTCTCGGACTGGCCCTGCTCGCGCTGCACGTGGCCGGCATAGGGGCCGGCTGGGCGCCTCGGGGCCGCAGGCGCTGACACCTCGCGCCCGGTTTTCGGAACCGGGCTCCGCCGGGACGGGCCGGCCGTCACCTGGCGGGGCGGAACATCCGCCTCGCCGTGTGAGGGCCGGCCCGCCGTGCGCGAGAGGCCGGTCAGCTCGCCTTGGTGAGCTGGGCGCGCAGGAAGTCGAGCGTGCGCTCCCACGCCTCCGTCGACGATTCGGCGTGGTACGCCTCGGGACGGTCGTCGTTGAAGAAGGCGTGCCCGGCACCGGGATAGACATGGAACACCGGGACGATGCCCGACTGGGACTCGATCGTGGTGCGGAGCTCTTCGAGGGACTCGGGCGGCACGGAGGGGTCCAGCTCGCCGTAGTTGCCGAGGATCTCCGCCTTCAGGTTCGAGAAGTCGGGCATACCGTCCTTGATGACTCCGTAGAACGGAACCGCCGCGGAGACCCGCTGCTCCTTGGCGGCAAGGCTGAGCACGAATCCGCCGCCCATGCAGAAGCCGACGGCCCCGACCGTCTCGCCGTCCGTCTCGGGCCGTTCGAGGAGATAACCGACCGCGCCCGACAGCAGCTCCGTGCCTCGGTCGGTGGGCAGCTCGGACATCATGCGCAGCGCCTCGTCGGAGTCGTGCGCGACCTGGCCGCCGTAGAGGTCCGGAGCGAGCGCGACAAAACCGGCCCGCGCGAAGCGGTCGGCGATGTCCTTGATGTGCGAGGTCAGGCCCCACCATTCCTGGATGACGATGACGCCGGGTCCGTGTCCCGAGGGCGGTACGGCGAGATAGCCGTACGCGGTGGCCCCGGCGCTCGGGAACGAGACATTCTGCGGACTGGGTTCGGTGGACATGGAAGGCACTCCAAGTGTCGATCGGTTACATCAAGATCGTATGCCCGGAGCGGTGTGTCTCTCCGGGCGCCCGGGGTCAGCGGCTCGCTTCGGTGAGGAATCCGCGGATGTCGTCGAGTTCTTCGGCGCCGATCGCGTGGCCCAGGGCGGGATAGGTGCGTTCGGCCAGTTCCGCGCCGGACTTCTCGCGCAGCCACTGCCCGGTGCGGGTCAGCAGATCCGCCGGGATGACCGTATCGGCGGCGTCGCGTCCCCAGAGGACCCGGACGCCCGCCAGCCGGCCGGGCTCGGTGGGCAGCCCGGCGTCCCAGGGCAGGGTTCCGGAGAGCAGGACGGCCGAGGCGAAGCGTTCCGGCCGCGCGAGCAGCAGCGCGCCCGCCATGGCCATACCGCCGGAGAAGCCGAGCAGACCGACCGAGCTGTGCCGGGCGGCGACGGTGTCCAGCCAGTCGAAGAGCCGGCCGGAGCTGTCCGCGATGGATTCGGTGACGGGCCGCCCGATCCCCTGGTTGGCGAACCAGGCGTAGCCGTCGCCTTCCGCGATCGGCGCGCGCACGAAGGCGACGGTGATGTCCTGCGGCAGATAGGGAGCGATCCCGGAGAAGGAGCGCTCGTCGGCCCCGCGGCCGTGCAGCGCCACGAGCAGCGGCGTACCGTCGCGGGCGTCCTCCGCCCTCGACCAGTGGACGACGAGCGGGGACTGTTCTGCGTGTGACATGGCGGCGTTCTTCTCCCTTGTGCGGGGCCGCGGGTGACGGGCACGCGACGCGCTGCCGCCGCGGAGGCAGCCTACGCCACGTCATTTAACATTCAAGAAATAGTCCGCGCGCTGCGGCCTCGGACCCGAGTCGATCATGTGCCTTCGCAAGGAGCGACCGATCGCCCACCGCCGGGTCCGGCGGAGCGGGCCACCTTCTCCGTCCGGCGCCGGGACGCCGTTCCTCGTGCGTCGCGAATCGCTCCGGGGCCACGACTTCACGACCGCAACACAATCCCCCGATCGAGTGATCGAGCCCCTCGCGGGTGATTCGAACGCGGCATGACTCCCGGTCGGCCCGAGCCCGCACGGAGTACGGGATTCACTCGAAACTCTGTCCGACGATTCGTCCCTCGCCTCCCGTTACACGCCCTTGATCAGGTCCGTTGTCCGGTCGCCTGTACACGTCGTCGTCAGCTCAGGAGGACTCATGCATCCCGTTCCCACTCCCGTTGGCCGCGTCGGCGCACATCCCGCGTTCGAGTGCGGCGGAGCGGCGCTCACCGTGACCGTACGCCCGGTTGACGGAAAAGGCGGTGCCGCGGCATGAACCCGTTCCGCTTCGGCCGGAAGCCGTACGTCCAGAACTCGCCGCCCGAGCAGCTTCTCTTCGGCGGCCGTCTGAGAGGTTCCTGGGGCTGGACCACCCATGAGGGCGCCCGCCTCCAGACATCGTTCTGGGCGATCCTGCGTCAGGTTCCGAGGCTCATCGGCCACACGGTGTCCCTGGCCTGGCGCGCCGACCGTGTCGCGCTGATCGTCGTCGCGCTCGCGCAGCTCGGCCAGGCCGCGTCGACCGTCTTCGGGCTGCTCGCCACCAACCGGGTCCTGGTCAGTCTGTTCACGGCGGGCCCCACCGCCGAGCGCATCGCGCAGGCGCTGCCCGCACTGCTCTGGGTGGGCGGCGCGGGCGCGGTGACCGCCACGCTGCGCGCGGTCTCTCTCGGTGCCACCGGCCGGCTGGAGCCGAAGGTCGAGCGGGTCGCCGCGCTGACCATGCTCACCCCGGTGATCCGGGTGGAGATGGAGCATCTGGAGCAGCCTGACTTCCACAAGATCCTTGACTCGGGTCAGCACGGCCAGACCGCGGCCCGCCGGCTGATCCAGCACACACTGGGCGTCGTGGAGTCGCTGATGGCGCTGACCGCGGTCAGCGGCGTTCTGGCCGTGCTGCATCCGGTGCTGCTGCCTCTGCTGATCGCCGTCGTGGTCCCCAAGGCCTGGGGCACGGTCAGGGCCGCACGGCGTACCTACGAATCGATCCAGGTGTGGATCGAGCACGTACGGCAGCAGGGCGCGCTGCGCCGGCTGCTGATCTCGCAGAAGGCCGGACCCGAACTCCGGGTGCACGGGGCCGGTCCCTTTCTGCTGGAGCAGTTCGACCGGATGGGAGTCGAGGCGGCCGAGGAGCAGACGCAGTTGGCCCACCGGGAAGCGCGCACCGACCTGGTGACCTCGGCGCTGTCCGGGATGACCGCGGGAGTCACGTACGGACTGCTGGCCTGGCTGCTCACCCATGGCCATATGCCGCTCGCCTCGGGCGCCACGGCGGCGCTGGCGCTGACCAACGGCACCGCGGGCCTGCGCCGCATGGTCACCCATATGCACCAGCTCTACGAGCAGTCGCTGTTCATGACCGATCTGATCAAGGCCAGGGACGAGGCGCTGCTGCGCGCCATTCCGAGCGGCGGCAAGCCGGTGCCCGGACCGCCGGCGCTGATCGAGTTCGACCGGGTCTCCTTCACCTATCCCGGGCGGGAGACTCCGGCACTCGACGCGGTGTCCCTCACCATCCGGCGGGGCCAGATCGTGGCTCTCGTCGGAGTCAACGGCAGTGGCAAGACCACGCTCAGCAAGCTCCTCGCCGGCCTGTATCTGCCGTCGGAGGGACAGGTGCGCTGGGACGGCACCGATGTGCGCGAGCTGGACCGCGACCAGGTCTTCGACCAGGTGGCACTGGTGCTCCAGGACTACCAGCGGTGGCCGTTCACGGCGCGCGCCAATGTGGCCATCAGCCGTCCGTCCGAGATCCATGACCTCGGGCGTCTGGAGGCGGCGGCGGACCTGGCCGACGCGCACACGGTCGTCGGTGAACTCCCGCGCGGCTGGGACACCTTGTGCGAGAAGGGCTACGAGGGCGGAGTGGATCTGTCGGGCGGGCAGTGGCAGCGGCTGGCCCTGGCGCGCGCGTACTACCGGCGGGCCGCCGTCCTGATCTGTGACGAGCCGACCAGCAGCATGGATCCGGCGGCCGAGATCGCGGCGTTCCAGCAGATCCGCGAACTCGCCGGCGACGGGCAGACGGTCATCCTCGTCACGCACCGGCTGCACAGCGTCCGGTCGGCCGATGTGATCTATGTGCTGGACCGAGGACGTCTCGTGGAGGCGGGCGACTTCACCTCGCTGATGGCGGACGGCCATGAAGGCCCTGGTCTGTTCCGGAAGTTGTTCTCGCTGCAGTCCGAGCAGTACCGGATCGGCGGGCCGGGAGTGCCGGCCCAGGCCCGGTCTGACAAGTAGCGCCGTCCGTCCGGTCCGGCCGCTGAGCGGGCGCCGGCAGGTGTGCGGGGCGGTGGCCGTCGGCCACCGCCCCGCGTCACTTCCCGGTGCCCGGCGTCAGCTTCCGCCGCGCCGTCCGACGGGCTCCGCCTTGAACGCCCAGGCCATCTCGGGTTCCAGAGCGAAGCGGAAGATCCGCTGGACCGGTGGCGTGCAGAGCAGGGTGACGACCACGGCGGCGACCAGCGTGACGAAGACGGCGGCCGAAGGCCCGTGCAGCCAGTCGGCGTCGTACCAGTCCCAGGTGCTCGCGCTCTGGGCGAGGAATCCGTGCAGCAGATATCCGCAGAGCGTGCCGGCGCCCAGCGCCGTGAACCACATGCGACGTCCCGGGACCCAGGCGAAGAAGCACGCGGTCAGCACGAGGGAGCAGCCGAAGAGCGCGAAGGTCATCAGAATCCCGCTCCACCAGGGCGCTGCCAGTTCCTGGGCGCTGTCGCGGTGAAAGAACCAGGCCATGTTCATCCGGCTGACGGCCCAGTAGGCGAAGACAACGGTCGCGGCGAAGACCGGCACGGCCAGCACGCGCACTTCCCTGCGGCGGACGAGCTGGAAGTGCTCGGGCTTCAGCCGTAGTCCGAGCACGAAGAACGGCAGGAACTGCAGGACCCGTTGGAGGTCCAGATCGTCCCCGATGTCCGGTGAGACGGAGGCGAGCGCCGCGATCGCCAGGGCCAGCGGGACGGGGTGGCGCACCAGACGCCAGATCGGCGCCGTCATCCGCCAGACGAAGAGCGCGAGCAGGAACCAGGTCAGATACCACGGGTCGAGCAGGCTGACCGGCATGGACGGGTCGTCCGCGGCCCATCGGTGAAAGAGGCTGTAGGCGACCTCGAACAGGATGTACGGCACGGCGATGCCGGTGATCAGACGCCGCACGCGGTCGGGCCTGAAGTCGAAACCGCGCGAGAAGTAGCCGGAGATGATGATGAACGCCGGCATGTGGAAGGCGTAGACGACGACATAGAGCGCGGAGACCGCCCGGCTGCCGTCTCGCAGAGGCTCCCAGGCGTGGCCCACGGCCACCAGCACGATCGCCAGATATTTGGCGTTGTCGAAGAAGGCGTCCCGCTTCTTGGCCCGCGGCGCGGGCGCGGCCGCTTCGGCCGTCTTCTCAGCCGGTACGACTCGCGACGACCGCTCAGTGATCTGTGTCATGTCGCCTCCCGAGAGGAACCTCGGGCCGTGCATGTGCCTCTTAGCAGAAATGTGGGGGGAGAGAAGAGAGCGAACATTCAAGGCACCCTAACGCGGGCTCCCACCTTCCGTTCACGCGGGTGGCACGGACCGGGAAGCCGGTTGCCGGGCCTCCCCGTCCCCGCCTGCCCCGTGTCACGCGCCTCATGGCCTCTCCGCCGCCGGCCGTCCGGGCCCGCTCCGTCCGGGCCTACTGGTCGAGCAGCTCCGCCGCGAGCCGCTCGATCCGGGTCCGCCAGGCGGCCAGGGCCGCGTCCGTGTCGACATCCGGCGGTCCGGTCTGGGTGACGACGAGCCGTGCTCCGTGGCCCGTGCCCTCGCCCAGCTCCCAGCTCACCGCCGCGTCGGGATCCCACGTGTAGGTGAGTGATTTCGGCGCCCGGACCTCGGTGACATGGCCGGCCGGGACCTTCTCGGCGGTGAAACCCTCCGGGACGGGCAGCCCCGCCACCGGCTCGATGCCCGCCGAGAGCACTTCCCAGACCGTCTCGGCCGGCCGCACGAGCTGGCGTTCCAGACGGATCCGTTTGACGCCCGCCTCACTGTCGACGACGCCATGGCCCAGGCCGAACTCGCGTACATAGGACTCGTGCAGTTCGCCGGTGTCCCGGCCCGCCGGGACCGGATCGCCGTCCAGCAGCCGTTCCAGCGCGGCGACGCACAGATGCCAGCCGGAGGCGAAGCTCGCGGCGCCCGGGAGATCGTCGAAGGTGTGCACCAGGGTCAGCAGCGAACCCTCGCCGTCGGGCGTGATGGTCCAGCTCAAGTGGTCGGCGCCCCAGGTGAAGGCGAAGAGGCGCGGTTCGTCGACGCCGGTCACGGTGCCGGTCATCCCCGGCCCGCTGACGCCGGGAAAGCGGAAGCCCATCGCGCCGCCCGGTACGAGTTCGACACTCACCTCGGAGGGAAACCACTGCCGGAGACCGGCTGGATCGGTGATCGCCGCCCACACCTTCTCGGGAGGATGCGCGAGCCTGCGTTCCATCCGCAGCGCGGTCCGGCCGTCGGCGGTGGTCAGGGTGTCGTCGTGCGGGTTCGTGTTCATGAGGAGTCGTCCTCCATCGCGTCGAGATGCCGTTCGAGCGTGTCGAGAGCGCCGGACCAGAGATGCCGGTAGTGGGTGAGCCAGGCGTCGAGCTCCGCGAGAGGCTCCGGCCGCAGCTCGTACCAGCGGCGCTGAGCGTCCTGCCGGACGCGGACGAGTCCGGCCTCACGCAGCACTCGCAGATGCTTCGAGGTGCCGGGCTGGCTCAGCCCGAGGCGTTCCGTGAGTTCACCGACCCTGTGCGGACGCTCAAGGAGCAGGTCGAGGATCTTCCGCCGGTTCGGCTCTGCGAGGACCTCGAACGGTATGGGCATGGCTCGAACATACCGCATCAGCTATATAATCCTACGGACATACAGAGTGTGTCCCGGTTCGGAGCGCGGACGGGCATCCCGAGCGCTCCGGCCGCGCGCGGTCGGCGCCGAGGCCCGGCCAAGGCCTCCGCCGGGTCGGACCCTTCATGGATCATGCGCTTTCTCGTCCCAGGCCGTGGATTTCGGCCATAACACGGGACCGAAACGCCATTCTGGCCAAAATGGCGTCGTGACAGCGCGTCAACAAGGCATCCATAATTGTAATTTGGGGCGACCAAAGGCCAACCGCACTTCTCTCCCGGAAATCGCCCTTCGGCACCGCGTGACGTCACTGCCCAACAATTGCGGCCCAGGCCATCCGGCCCCCACAGAACGGCGCAAGGAGAGCGGCCGTGCATGACGAATTCCTGTGCCATGTCACCGCGTACGGAATCTGCGGCGGACAGCGTGTCGGCGTGCCCCTGGGCACTTATCGTGCTCCCACTCTGGCACTTGCACTGTGGTGGTTGCGAGATCGCGCGACATGGATCGCCGAGCGGCTCGATCCCAGCCCGGAAAGCGATCATTTTCCGGCCGAGGCGCTCGCTCCGGTGGCCGAGAGCGTGCCGGACGTACCGACGACGCTCCGGACATGGCGCGACGACATCGCCCATCAGGAAATGGTCGCGGAGCATCTGGCCGCCGGGCGTCTCATTCGTGTCGCCACCCGCGACGACACCACGGAATACGAACTGCTGGCCGAATCGGTGGACGCACTTCGAATGGACCGGGCACTTCCGGTTCTGATCACCCCGGCCTCGATGCCGGACACTTATCGCCGGGAGCGTCCCCGGGCCGCTTCCTCACTGAGCGCGGCGCATGAGTACCGAGGGAACTCCGGCGACACCGGGCACCGGGCGGCGAGAGAAGAATCGCCTGTCGCTCCCTCCGCGCCGGGCGCCACTTTGCAGTTGGGACAGACGGTACGGGTGATTCAGGGGTGGCGCCGACGGCGTACCTGAGCGCGGCTCGCGACACGATGTCGAACGCTCATTCCCCGGAGCTTCCGCTCCTCTCTTCCCGGTCCTCTCCGCCGTCCAGCAGGGAACGCAGCAAGCGCTCGTCGTCGTCGTTGAGCTGCGAGACAAAACGGGCCAGGACCGCGCCGCGGTCGTCGTCCTTCGCCAGCTCCGAGTGCATACGGCGGGCGGTCAGGCCCGGCGCGTCCTCGGTCGGCGTGTAGGCGAAGCCCCGCCCCGACCGGACGCGGGTGACGCTGCCCTTCTCGTACAGCCGCGACAGAATCGTGGTAACCGTGGTGCGGGCGAGCGACACTCCGAGCGCCTCCTGCACCTGGCCGGGCGTGAGCGGACCCGCGGCGGCCCACAGAGCCGCCAGTACGCCGGCTTCCAGCTCCCCCGCCGGCCGCCGCTCCGCGCTCTCGTCGCCCATGGGCACGATCCTCCGCCTCCTTCGTCTACAGTGACGTAGACCGTCTACAGCACTGTAGTCGGTTGGATCGTCATGCAGGACACCCCTGCCCACCATTATGGGAGCACCCTCCGATGGCCGTATCCGCGCTCGCGGCGACGCCGCAGGCCGTGAATCCCCTTGCCACGGGTTCGCGTCCCGCCGTCTCCGGCGTCCCGGGTGCCTCCCGCCGTCCGCCGCCCCGTGTCGCGCCGGCGGTGACCGTGTCCCCGGTTCCGCTCGCCTCGGAGACGCGGCGCTCGCGCCCCTTTCGCGCGCCCGAAGGAGAGATCCATTGACGCCCGACACCCTGGCGGCCTCGCACAGCGACGGCTGGTTCGACGACGGTGTGTACACCTATGTCAGCGAACTGACTCACCGCTCTCCCGGCTGGCTGGACACCGCGATCTCCGTCTGGTCCGCGTACGGCCTCGCTCTGTTCGCCGTGTTCCTGCTGGCCTCGTGGTGGCGCGCCCGGGCCACCGACCCGGCCAGGACCGCCATGGCCCTGGCGGCGCCTCTCGTGGTGCTCGCGTCCTTCGCGGCCAGTGACGCGCTCAAGGCGCTGGTACAGGAGCGGCGGCCGTGCCAAGTCCTGCACACGGCCACCATCGAGGCATGTCCACCACCGGGCGACTGGTCACTGCCGAGCAATCACGCCGCCATCGCCGCAGCGGCCGCCGTGGCCGTCCTGTTCACCGACCGCGCACTCGCGGCCGCCGCGATTCCCGCGGCGGTTCTGATGGCCGTGTCACGCGTGTGGGTCGGCGCGCACTATCCGCACGACGTGGTCCTCGGGCTGCTCGTGGGCGCGGTCGTGGCCGGTGCCCTGATGATCGCCGCACGGCGCTCCGCGCCGCTGGTGTCGCGACTCCGGGAGACCCGGCTGCGTCCGCTGGTGGCCTCACGGTGACACCGTCCGCGCCGAGGCCGCACCGGACATGGCGTACGCCGGCGCTGGTCGTCGCCGCCTGCTGTGCCGCGCTCTTCGCCGTGCTCGCCGTGGTCGTGAGCGGCCGGCACGGTGCGCCGTTCCCGCTGGACGAGAGCGCGCACACCTGGTCGGTACGGCACCGCCCGCCCGTCGCTCTCGCGGCGGCGCGGGCCGTCACATCCACCGGATCCGGACCCATTCCCTATCTGTGCGCCGTCGCCGCGGGGCTGCTCGCGGGCCGAGGTGTACGGCAGCGGCTGTTCACCGCGGCCGGCACCGTGGCCTTTCTCCTGGTGGAGCAGGCCGCGCGATACGGCGTGATGCGTGCCGTCGGCCGTCCCCGGCCTCCCATGGCGGACTGGGCGGCCCATGCCTCCGTCTTCGCCTTCCCGTCCGGACACACCACGACCTCGGCGGTGGTGGCGGGGCTGCTGATCTGGGCCGTGACCCGGCGCGGCCGCACGGTCCCGGCGTATCTCCTCAGCGCTCTGCTTGTCTGCTGGGCCGTGGCCGTGGGACTGAGCCGGGTCTATCTCGGTGTGCACTGGGCGACCGATGTCCTCGGAGGCTGGCTGTTCGCCGCCGCCTACCTCGGCTTCGCCTCGGTCCTCCTTCGCTCCGGGCGGCGGCCCGGAGCGACAACCGCCGGAAGAACCGAAGGGACCGGGAGGACACCAGGGACCTGACGGAGATGTTCCAGGGCCCATGGCGGCGGGCTGACTGCGGGATTCACAACGCGCGGTGCATGATGTGGAGCCCGACATAGCCCTTCGTCGGATGCCGGAAGCCCTCCGGCAGTGTGCCCAGTACCTCGAAGCCGAGCGACCGGTACAGCTTCACCGCGTGCGCATTGGTCTCGACGACGGCGTTGAACTGCATCGAGCGGAACCCCGCCGTACGGGCCCACTCGATCGTGTACTCACACAGCGCCCGGCCCACGCCTTGTCCCGAGTGCGCCGGGTCGACCAGATAACTGGCGCTCGCGACATGCGCGCCATTGCCCATGTGGTTGTTGTTCATCTTCGCCGTGCCCAGGACCGTGCCGTCCTCGTCGACGGCGACGACGGTACGGTTCGGCGCCGCCAGCAGCCACCAGTCACGGCCATCGGTCTCGCTCAGTCCGAGCGGATAGGTGAATGTCTCGCCCGCGGCGACGATCTCGTGGAAGAACGGCCAGATGGCGGCCCAGTCCTCCGTGGTGGCTTCCCTGATCAGCATGCGGACAGGATGCCGCCTCGGTCCGCGCGGGCGCCAGGCCGTTTCCAGGCGCGGACCGTCCGGCGAAGGTGCCGCCGACCGGGAGAGATCGCCGCGACACGCACCGCCGCGTAGGTCCCGGAACCGACGGAAACGGAAAACTGGGACGTCCGGCTGTTCCGTGCGCCCGCCGTGCGACCCGGGACGGCCCGCCAGGTGCCGGGGCCGGAAACAGGGGTATCCGGCATACAAGGGTGTCCGGCGGTCGGACGACGCACGCACCATCCAGCGGATAAGAGGCGAATCACCCGTGTTCAGAGCTGAAGACATTCGGGAGTGGCGCGGCCACGACGTGGTCGACGCCGACAGAAAGAAGATCGGCTCGCTGGAGGCCGTGTACGTCGACACCGCCACGGACGATCCGTCGTTCGCCACGGTCACCGTCGGTCTGCCCACCAAGCGGCGCCTGATCTTTGTGCCGCTGGCCGAGGCCACGGTCGGTCCGGGCTATCTGAAGGTCCCGTGGGACAAGAAGCTGGCCAAGGAGGCGCCCTCGATCGACACCGACGGGGAATTGCTCGCCGAGGACGAACCACGGGTGTTCGCGCACTACGGCCTGCCGTACAAAACCGGTCTGAACGGCGAGCGCCGCCTCGGCCGGCGCTGAAGCGCGACAGGACTGGAGCACTCCACGATGACCACCTTCCTTCTTCTGCTCCTTGTCGCCGTGGCGCTGGGGATCACCGGCATGACCATCAGCGGGCTGTCGTTTCTCCTGGTCATCGCCGTGATCGTGCTGATCGCCGATCTGGTGCTGCTGGGCGCGCGGTGGGGACGCGGCAGGCGCGTCACCCGTTAGGCCCTGTCCGGTCGGTCCTCGCGGCCCGCGGAACTCGATCTTCGCGGGAGCGGGCCGCTCACGGCGACGGGCGGACGGAGCGGACGCCCGTGCGGCGGACGGGACTTCCGGCGCCGCGCGCCGGAGCCTCCCCGGGCGTGCGACGTGCGGCGGACTTCCGGTGTGCCACTTCACGCCTGTCCGGTCGATTTTCACCGTGCGGAGCGCTGGGGAGGGATGGGACGTCCGTACGAGGCCGAGACGCCGTGACCGGGGGTGGCAGGGTTGGGAAAGCCGTCGAAATCCGCCGAATGTGGCGCGCGGGCCACGCGGGCTCCGCGATGACCGGCCGCACCGGGCCCATACAGGTCAGGCGATTCCGCGGCCCGCGCGGCAGCACCTTCCATCTGACGCTCGCCCAGGGCAATCCGCGGTGGCGCCTGCCGGCCGACGGAGCGCTGCGCATCCGGCCGGGTCCGGCCCATGAACCGGACGCGCGACGGCTCAGCCGCAGGCTCGCCCGGGAGACGCTCGTGCGGCACGAGACGCACCGTACGGGCTTCTGGGGCGCGAAGATCGTGGTCACCGGCGCGGACACGGTCGACGACGACCTTCTGCGCGCGATAGCGGAGATGCTGAACGGCCATGCGGGCACGCTGTACGCCGGTGCCGGGCTGGGTGTGACGGCCCGGCACCTGGAGGTGCTGTCGGAGATGACGCCGTATGTGCTCGGCGCGGCCGGAGGCGGTGTCGAACCCAGCACGGCCACGGCGTTCGGAGTGCTGGGAGCGGTGGAGGCATGGGCGCGTGGGTCCGTCGCGGGGCTGCGGGTACTGGTGCACGGCACCGGCAAGGTCGGGAGTGTGCTGGCCGGAGAGCTGGCCGCCGCCGGAGCCACTGTCCTGACCTGCGACACCGATCCTCGTGCCGCTGAGGTGCCGGGCTGCCGGCCGGTCGCCGACTGGTCCGGGCAGCGGGTCGACGTGCTGGTGCCGTGCTCGGTGAGTGATCTCATCGATGTCCGGCTCGCCCGGCGGCTGCGCTGCGGTGCGGTCATCGGCGCGGCGAGCGCCGTGCTCGCCGACGAGGATGTCACCTCCGGCGTTCTGCACCGGCGCGGAATCGTGCATCTGCCCGCGCCGCTGGTGAACGGCGGGGCCGCCATCGTGGACTCCATACAGCACTACGCGCCGGAGGCGTTCCGCGACGCGTCACCGCACCGCGTCTACGAGTTCGCCAGGGACACCGTCAGATCGGCGGCGGCGGAGCTGACCGCGTCGGCCCTGCGCGCCGGGCTCTCTCCGTCCGAGGCTCTGACCAGGAGAGCCCGGCCGCCGGGCGACGAGTACTGCGGACTGGGATTCGGCCGGACCGCGACGTGCGGGGACACACTTCGCAGTTCCTGACCGCCCGCCGGGCACCGAGGGCGAGTCGCTCCCCCGGTGCCCGGCCAGGACCTGTCAGTCGTGCGCCGTCAGGCCGCCGGGAGGAGGTGGTATGTCTGCCCCACCGCGGTCTGGACCGAGATCACACCGTTCGCCGTGGTGAACGGAACGGCACCGCCGTTCGCGTCGGTCACCGTGAAGGAGGTCGTCCAGGGGTTCTTGAGCTTCAGCGCCCCGCCCGCCTTGCTGATGACATCGACATAGCTGACCTTGTCGGACCGCTTGGCGCTCGACACCACGAACGCGCCCTTCTGACGGAGCTGGTAGAAGCCGGCGTCCTTGCCGGCGGGCCAGTCGGGGAAGAGCGTGATGTACTGCTGGTCGGTCTGGATGAGCATGCTGTTGATCGCCTCGGTCGCCCCGGACTTCTCGATACCGTGGTGCGGGTCGCTGATCCGCAGGTTCGGCGCGATACGCGCGTTGATGACCGACGTGAACTTGTCGATGAGCGACTGCGCCGGATAGCCGACCCTGGCCGCCTGGTTGAACACCTTCGGGAAGCTGTTCTCCTGGCCCCAGGAATTCATGGCGTCGAGAGTGTCGACCGCCGTCCGCAGCAGTGCCGGGTCGGAGTTGATGCCGAGCTGGTCGGCGGGCTGGACGAATTCGAGGTTGATGGTGTTGTCACCGGGATGGATGTCCCGGGTGTCGGAGCCCTGCATGGTGCCGGCGGTCGCCAGTGAGAAGACCGTCTTGCCGTTGTAGACCGTGGTCGGCTGGGCCGGCAGGTTGTTGAGGATGTTCTGCCAGGTCGTACGGCGGTCGGCGTCGACGCCGAGCTTCTGGCTTCCGGCGATCAGCGACGACAGAACCTGCTTGAGCAGCCCGAGGTCGGCGGAGGAGTTCTGACCCCAGGTGCCCTCGTGCGGACCGCTCCACAGGGAGTAGCGGCCGGTCGAGGCGTCGCGCTCCAGATAGCTCTCGAAGAACAACGCGACCTGGTTGAGGAAGGGATAGGCCTTGGTCCGCAGGAAGTCGACGTCCTGCGTGTAGTCGTAGTACTCGATGAACTGCGAGGCGGTGAACAGGGAGTTGGAGACCTGCTGGTGGTACTGGTCGTCCGTGGTCGATCCGTACGGGCCGATGCCCACGGGAAACAGGACTCCGGCCGGGACGCCGCCGCTCGGGAAGCGTCTGCTGATGTAGTCGGGCTTCACACGGTTCAGATCCTGCTTCGCCCGGCGCTGTGCCTCGGGCACATAGGCGAGGATCGTCTCGTGGAAGGGCAGGGAGAGTTCGGGACGGTTGCTGGAGTAGACCCCGTAGAACGGCGCCTGTGCGTTGTAGTTGAGATGGAAGTCACCGCTGAACTGCGGGTTGTCCGTGGTGGTCCAGAGCCCGTAGAGCGCCGGAGCGAGCTTGCCCTGGCGGCTGGCCGCGCCGATGAAGTACTGCGCGCCGTAGTAGAACTTCTCCAGTGTGGCGTCGCCGAGCTCCACACCCGACTGCATCCAGTAGTTCTTCCACCAGTTGACGCGCTGGGTGTCGAGAGTCGCCAGCGACGCGGCGCTCTGCGCGCGTACCTGGGTCACCGCGTCATTGTGCGGAGCGGCCGGATTCTGCCCGCCGCCGCCCACCGTGGTCACCACGGTGACGGTCTGTCCGGCGGGCACGGTGAAAAGAGTCTTCGCGGTCGCGCCCGACACGGTGGGCTGCTGCACGGCGGTCCCGCCGAGGACAGTGGTGGCCAGGGCTCCTCTGGACACCCACTTGCTGCCCGTGGCGGTGGCGCGCTCGGCCCACATCACCTGGCCGTCGGTCCCGGCGGTGTTGCTGTAGGCGGAGTTGGGAGTGGTGGCACCGGCGAAGGTGGACGCCTGGAGCTGCACCGGCGCCGAACCGGTCGAGGTGATCGAGGTGACCAGGACGTTCTTGTCGGCGGCGAGCCAGGTCTTCATCGACACCGGCGCGTTGCCCAGCGTCACCGACGTGCCGATGGTGCCGTCGACGATGTTCTCTTCCTCGCGGAAGGGCGGGGCGGGCGGCGGAGTCGTGCCGCCGCTCTGCTGGTAGAGCTCGATCTGGCCGACGCGGGCGCGCGGGTTCTGGACCGAGTCGCTCGTCGTGCCCTGCGTCGGCTCAGTGATGTTGAACCGGATGTAACGCGCCTGAACAGGCGTGATGGCCCGGTCGATGACATCGGCCGTGTTGTTCTGGACCGTGTCGACGCTGTTCCACGTAACGCCGTCACCGCTGGTCTGGAACGCCAGCGTCTTGGTGTTGAAGGCGGCGTTTCCCGGACGCGCGGCATTGTCGTTGCGTACGACATAGCGGCCGACGGTCTTCACGGAGCCGAGGTCGAGAGAGATCCACTGCGGCTTGCCGACCGCCGAGACCCAGCCCTCGTATCCGCTGCTCCACTGGCCGTTGACGGCGCGGTCGGCGGTGAAGGATCCCTCGGTGCTGCTGGCGGTCGCCCGCGCGCCGAGTGCGAGGTTCCCGCTGGGCTGCGCGGTGGTCCCGGTGATGGTCACACCACCGATGGGAGCCGGTTTCGGGCTGGGATTGGCGTTCCAGAAGTCTCCCTTGGAGACATAGAACGTCTTCACACCGGTGCTGCCGCCCGAGGTGACACCGACGTCACCATTGCCCAGCAGGGCCGTGTCGGGCATGGTGTTCGACAGGGAGCCGGAGTAGCTCTGGTCGGTCCATACGCCCTTGATCCCCGACAGCTTGGCCTTCAGGGTGTCCCACTGCTGGGCGGCGGTCGGCGGACCGGCCGCCAGAGCGCGTGCGGACGAGGTCCCGGCGAGTGCGGTGCCGGGGACGACGAGCGGTACGGCGACGGCCAGGGCCAGCAGCGCCGCGTAACCGCGTGCTCGCCTCCGGCCCTGTCCGCGGCCTCGTCCGAAGTCGCGGGAAGATTCCCGCGTCGTTCTCTGCTGCCCCATGCTGGCTCTCCTTTGAGTCGGGGTCTTGCGAGAGGGCGGTACATGCGCTGTGCGATGCCCCGCGGCCGTGCGCGGACGGCGCGCGACCGCGGGGGCCTTGAGGGAAGGGCCTCAGTCGCGGGAGCCGGGCCTGGCCAGCGCGAAGCCGACGGCCCGGACGTTCTCAAGCCGGCCGTACGCGGTGCTGACGGTCCCCACGTCCTTGCCGAGGCTCTCGATCCCGGCTTCGATTCCGAAGAGTCCGGCGATGACCGCCTCTGTCATGGCGACTCCGGCGTTGCTGTCACGGTTGGCCACGCCCCGGCCCGCGACACGGTAGGTGCCGTCGGCGGTAACCTCCATCGCCTGGCCCCACAGCCCGCCCGAGGTGGCGCGGTGCGCGCGGCGCAGTACACCGGCCGCGATCTCCGGCCGGCCGAGGCGGCACAGGCCGAAGGCCGTGGACCCGGGCCAGGCGCCGAAAGCGCCGGCCGCGCCGTGGTCCGGTCGGTCCGAGAGCGGCGCGATCGGATCCGCCGGGTCGAGGGCGCGCATCCAGTCGCCGTCCAGCAGACGCTCGGTGACGAAGCGGACCATCTCGCCGCGCTGGTCCGCCGAGAGGTCCTCCGCCATGTCGGCGGCGACGAGTTCGAAGTCGAGGCAGTGGCCGATGACTTCGTTGCCCTCGGGATGGGAGATCATCCAGCGTCCGTCTCCCGCGTACTGCCGCAGGACGGCGGCGGACAGCGCGCCGGCCTCTTCCTCCGCCCGCGCCGCCTCGGCCTCGTGGCCGGCGCCGCGTGCGCGCAGGAGGCCGGCCAGTGAGCGCAGCATGCCGACGTATCCGGCGTTCAGCGAGACAACGGCGTCACGGTAGTTGGGCACGCACTCCAGCAGCTCCCAGGCGTCCCGTCCGAAGTCGGCCAGGACTCCTCCGCCGAATGTGGCGCGCAGGCCGCGCGGCCGGAAGGCCATCTCGCGCAGATGGTCCAGCACGCTGCGTCCGCCGGTGATCTCGTCGAGCAGCGTGAGGTCGCCGGTCACTCCCACATACGCCTTCACGGTGCGGAAGAGGGAGTGGTCGTTGGCCGAGTAGTGGTTGCCGACCGGCAGCAGATTGCGGGTGTCGAAGGAGTGACAGCGGTCGTACGGCTGCGCCAGCGCGGCCAGGACCCACCGGCGCAGGCCGTCGGGCTCCAGCAGCGCCGCCGTTCTGGCCCATTCCGAGATGTCCCAAAAGAAGGTGGTGGTGGGACCCAGACGCGGTCCGCCGGTCAGGAACACCGGACCGATCGGGCTGACGGTGGTGTTGCGCAGATAGATGGCCAGCAGCGCGCCGAGATAGTACGTACGGGCGAGGTCGGTGTCCGCGGTGTGCAGGGTGGGCAGATGGCCGGAGAACTCGGTGTTGTCCGGCTGGAACGCGCTGTCCCAGGTGCCGCGCCAGCGGTCCGCCACCGCGTCGAACTCCGTCTGGAAGACGGCCGCGGTGTTCCTCGCGTCGTGTGCCACGTCCTCGGCCGAGCGGCCGATTTCGAGGACGGTGCCCAGCACGGTCTCCTCGCCGGGCTCCAGCGTGACGTTCCAGCGGGCGACCGCGCGTGCTCCGGCGGTTTCGACGGAATCGGGCGCCGTGGCGAAGGCGTAGACGCTACGGGCGACGCTCCTGGTGTCGGCGACGGACACCGTGCCGGCGTCGGAGCTGGCCGTCCAGCGCTGTCCCGCCCACCAGTCGTCGGTGCTCACCAGCGGCACGCCGGCCAGCCGCAGTTCGGCTCCGGCGTCGCCGGTGAGGACCGTCACGGTGTGCCAGACACCGGTGGCCAGGACCTCCGGTGCGGTCAGACGCTCCCCGGCGATCCGCAGCGACAGATGTCCGTCCTCCAGAGCGACCTGGAGCGAGTCGGGATGGTTGCCATGGGTGATGATCACAGCGGTCTGGCCCGGTTCGCCGATCAGTACGTCGAACCGGAGGACATCGCCGTTGCCGAGCCGGACCGTGCCGATCCGGAGGTCGGTGCCGGGCCCGACGGTGTGCTCGGCCGCCGCGCCGACGGGTTCGGTCTCGCCGGTGGCGCGCCGTACGGCGACCTCCCGCACCCGGCAGGCCGCGCCGGGAGCCCG
Source organism: Streptomyces sp. AK02-01A (assembly GCF_033795305.1). Taxonomy (NCBI): domain Bacteria; kingdom Bacillati; phylum Actinomycetota; class Actinomycetes; order Kitasatosporales; family Streptomycetaceae; genus Streptomyces; species Streptomyces sp. AK02-01A. The sequence goes on along the minus strand of NZ_JARBAE010000016.1, from coordinate 128,319 downwards.
TGTCCGTCCCGAGTCCGGTGTCGAGTGGTCCGGCAGCTCGGATTCCAGCAGCATCGGTTCGGAGTCCTCGTCACGCTGGATTCCGGGAATGCGCGGGCTGCCCAGGCGTATCCACCGTTCACCGATGGGCAGGAACTGCACCTGCCGCGGCCGGTCGGCGACGGCTTCGTCGCGGAGCCGCTCGGTGGTGAAGTAGTCGTGGTAGTGGCCGTCGTTCCAGGGGCTGCCGTAGAGCCAGCCCCAGTCCACCTCCGAGTGGGCGAACGGAGCCAGCAGTTCCTGCTCCACCACGGCCGTCACCGGCGCCGTGGACGGATTGCTCAGGACGAGCCGCCACATCAGCCGGGCGCGCTCGTATCCCATCCGCACCTCGGTGGTCACCGACAGAGCGCCGGCCGTGGCCGCCCGCTCCACGCCCCAGGGTGCCCATCGCATCCGCTCGGCGGCCGGAACGGATCCGTCGATCCGCAGCACGCCCGTGTGGTAGCCGCCGCTGAACGGAGGAAACGCCAGCCAGGACAGCGAGGTGAGATCATCGTTGACATGGCCCTGGCCCCACTGATTGCGCAGCGACGGGAGATGGTGGAGCTCCGCGCGGTCGGTCCAGGCGCCGGCCAGGTCGTCAAGGGCCGGGAGGCCGTTGATCGGCTGGTTCACTTCGAAGCTCCTGACATGAGTCCGTGAATGAACTCGCGCTGGCTGACCAGATATCCCACGACGGGAATGACAGCGGCCAGGAACATGATCCCGAAGAGCTGGCTGTAGTCGGTCGAATAGGCGCCGAGCGAGACATAGATGCCGGTGGTGATGGTCTGGCCCTGGAGCGGGCCGAGGATGAACTGCGGATTGAGGAAGTCGTTCCACACCCAGAGTCCGAGGAAGATCGCGACGGTGGCGGTGGCGGGACGCACGACGGGAAAGACGATGCGCCACCACAGCCGCAGATCACCGGCGCCGTCCATCCTGGCCGCCTCGATGACCTCGCGAGGGATGGTCCGCAGGAATCCGACATAGACGAAGACGGCGAAGGAGAGATATCCGCCGCCCACATTGGAAAGGATCAGACCGGCATAGGAGTTGGCGAGTCCGATCGAGCGCAGCAGCGTCACGATCGGGAGCAGGATCACCTGCGGAGGGACCATCAGTCCCAGCGCGAACACCGCGAGCAGGACGGACCGGAGCCTCGGCGAGCGCTCGGATATGTAGAACGCGAGCATGGAGCTGAGCGGGACGAGGATGACCAGGGTCGCCGTCGTCACCAGGATCGAGTTGAGCAGCCCCGCCTGGACGAGATTGTCCGGCCGGCGCAGCGCGTTGAGAATGTTGTCGAAGGTGAAGGGCACGGGCGGCGCGGCGGGATTCGAGACGATCTGGTCCTGCGTCTTGAACGCGCTGACGAACGCCACGTACACGGGCAGGATGAACACCAGGGTGATCAGCCAGGCGCCCAGCAGATGGGATTTCTTACGGAGGTCCAGTCGTGCGGGCCGGCCGGAGCGGGCAGCGGGAGCACTCACAGGTTCGTCTCCCTTCGGCGGAGCAGGGTGGTGACGCCGTACGAGACGACGGCGGTCAGCGCCAGCAGGAACATGGCGATGGACGAGGCGTAGCCGAACCGGTTGTCGGTGAAGGCCACGGAGATCAGATAGAAGGCGGTCGACCGGGTCGACTCCGCCGGGCCGCCGCCGGTGAGGACGGCGATCACGTCGTAGAGCTTGAGCGTGGTGATCAGGCACAGGACGACGCTGATCGTCATGCCCGGCGCGATCATGGGAACGGTCACATGCCGGAAGCGGCTGAGGACACCGGCCCCGTCCATCCTGGCCGCCTCGTAGAGCTCCTGCGGTACGGACTGGAGCGAGGCGGTGTAGACGACGGTGGCGAACGCGATGGTGATCCAGCTCACGACCGCGCAGACCGAGACGACCGCGAGATTGGCGTCGCCGAGCCAGGCGATGGGCTCGTCGATCAGGCCGAGGCGGGACAGCGCGCTGTTGAGCAGCCCGTTCTGGGTGAGGATGCTGCGCCAGATGAAGCCGACGATCACACCGGAGAGGACCTGCGGGATGAAGATGAGGGTCCGCATGACGCGGTAGTTGGCGGTGGAGCGGTTGAGGACGATGGCCAGCAGCAGTCCGACCGCGTTGGCGATCACGGTGACCGCCACGACCACGATCATCGTGAACAGGAGACTCGACAGCAGCCGGTCGTCCGAGAAGAGCTCGCGGTAGTTGGCGAGGCCGATGAATTCGCTTCCGGCCTGCAGCGGGTTCTTGTCCGTGAAGCTGAGAAAGAGGCTCTGCACCAACGGGTACAGAAGGAACACCCCGTAGAGGATGACCGCGATCCACGCGGCGGGGGCCAGCCCGAGGCTACGGCCCGCTCGTGGAGATCGACTGGGCACAGCTTGATCCTTTCTGCCCCCGTGCCTCGCTGCGGCCGCTCGGGGGATGGTTCGGCGCCCCGGAGGGCCGCACGGCGACCGAGGTGATGAGTACGGGAAAGGCGGGAGCCGCGGCCCCGCGTGATACGGCGTCAGGTCCGTAGGGCGTGAAGGGTCCGCACGGAGTCAGGTCCGTACGTTGTCCGTCATGGCCAGAAAACATCTGACAACGATGTCAGCACCGGCCTGGCCGCGGCTCCGCCCGTCTCTTCGGCGGGCTCGGTTACTTGGCGGCCTTGTCCCAGTCCGCGTCGAACGCAGCGAGCTCACCCTTGGTGTCGGAGCTGGTGAACAGCTTCTGCGAGAGGGAGTTGAACTGGTCGACCACGCCGGGCGGCAGCGCGTCGTCGTTGTTGACCTGGCCGAACGCGCTGACCTTGGCGTTGTCGTCGGTCACGAGCTTGAATCCGTCGGTGTAGACCGGCGTCACCTTCGCGCCGAACTCCTCGAAGGGAACGTTCTTGAGCATCGGGAAGGCGCCGTCGGTCTCGATGAGCGTCTTCAGATTCGGCTTGGAGAGCGACCACGCCTGTGCGAACTTGGCCGCGGAGTCCGCGTCCGAGGACTTCGCGCTCACCGAGGTGGTACCACCGGTGTTGAACGGAACGATCGCCTTGCCGGTCTTGCTCGGCAGCAGGAACGTACCGAAGTCGTCCGCGTCGGCGGCCGGTATCTGTCCGATGAACCAGCTTCCCATCGGATACATGGCGCTCTCGCCGGCCAGGAACTGCTTGTTGGCGTCCGCGTAGCTCACACTCAGCGCGCCCTTGTCGAACGCCCCGGCGTCGACGAGCTGACGGTATTTGCCCACGGCCGCCGCCATGTCGGGATCGGTGAACTTGACCTCACCCTTGTAGCGCTTCTGGATCCACTCCGGGTCCGTGCCCAGGACATCCGCGGTGATGATCCCGGACAGCGGTATCGCGGCCGACCACGGCTCACCGCCCGCCATCTCGACCGGCGTGACGTCGGCCTTCCTGAGCGTGGTGACGATCGTCGTGAACTCCTCCCAGGTCTGCGGGACCTGGAGGTTGTGCTCGGCGAAGATCTTCTTGTTGTAGAAGATCATCGGAATGATCTGGGAGTTGGTGGGCGGGATATAGGTCTTGCCGTCGATCGCGTTGCCGTTGGGGTCGGTGAAGTTCTCGTCCAGCCACTTCTGGTCGAACGGCCTCAGCAGGCCGGCCGCGGTGAAGTCCTTGGGATTGATGGAGGAGAGGATGTCCGGGAACTGCCCCGACGCCTGGAGCTGCTTGGCGTAGGCCGTCCGGTCGGCGTCCGGCGAGACGATCTTCTTGACCTGGACGTCGGGGACCGCCTTCTGCGCCTCCGAGATGGAGGTGTCCCAGAAGGTCGCGGTGAGCGCCGGGGTCTCGAACGTCATGAACGTCAGGCCGCCACCGCCGCCGCCCACCGCCGTCCCGCTGGTGGAGCAGCCCGTGATCGCCACGGCGCTCACCAGACCGGTGACCGCCGCCATGAGGGCAGGTCTGCGCTTCATGTCATCCTCCTTGATGCTTCACGCGTTGCGGCCGGACTCCGGCCGCCATGTGCCGTCGAGCGAATTGCTTGTCCTGAAAACCCGCGTGCGGAGGCGGGGTGAGGCGTACCGCGAGAACCGGCCCGTCGTTCTTCCCATCCCCGCCCACCGGGCACACCGAGCAGCCGGTACGACCTCCGGGCACCCCGCCTGCGCCCACTGGTCGTTCCGCCCGCTCCACCCTGGGCCAGGGATCGAATCCGGACGAACGGAAGGCGGAGCGGTCAGCGCCGTATGGGCTTCGATCGCAACCGGGCCTTCGGTTCGGAGGTCCGGTAAACACCCTCGTTTCGTATACTTTTCAGAAGAGTAGCCAGCATCCCGGCACAGTCAAGGCTCGTACCGTTCTTTACCGGATCGAGATCGGGCCCTGGGCGGACATCGCCGTGCGGTTTCGCCAAAGGCCCAGCTCACACTGGGTGTTGACAATCCGCCAGGGAGAGGGACGACACTGTCCTGGCAGGGACTCGGGGTCCAGTGCGCGCACTGACCTCGATCTCGCGCGACGGCGGAAAAAAATACAATCGCTGGGCGATAGCATCACGGGATGCCAGGGAGGGACGGCGGAGGCCGTCATCCGAGGGCCGTCACTGGGTGTTGGACCGGAACACAGGAGCAGCACGATGGCAGGCACGCCTAGACGGCAGGCACTGGCGGACACCGCCTACGACACGATCCGGCAGCGGCTGGTGGACCACGACATCGAGCCGGGGTCCAAGATGAACATCAATACGCTCGCCCAGGAGCTGGCGATCTCGCCCACACCGCTCAGGGAGGCCCTCGCGCGGCTGGAGGCGGAAGGGCTGGTGCTCAAGCGGTCGTTGGCGGGCTATACGGCGGCCACACTGCTCAGCAGCCGGAGCCTTGGTGAGCTCTTCGAGGTGCGGCTGCTGCTCGAACCGACCGCGGCGGCGCACGCGGCGACCCAGGTGACCGAGGCGGATCTGCTCCAACTCGCCGGCCAGCTCGCCGAGATGCGCACGGCGGCACAGGACTTCCACAGCCGGTCGACACTGCTGCTCTATCTGCACCACGACTCGGTGTTCCACGACCGGATCGCGTGCCTGAGCGGCAACGCGTTCCTCCGCTCGACACTGGAGCGGCTGCACGCGCATACGCATCAGTACCGGCTCTCGTTCCGTGAAGGGTGGGCGGAGGAGACCTGTGCCGAACACGAACGGATCCTGGAGGCGCTGAGCGAGAACGACGAGGAGACCGCCTTCGCCCGGATGCGCACGCATCTGCGCAGGGCGCACGCGCGGTTGACGGACGCGACGGAGCAACTGTAGGCGGCCGGCGGTGTGTTGCCGGGACCGTCGCGGCGCGCGGGCGCCTCGCGAGACCGGCGCCTCTACGGGACTTCCGAGTGGCCGAAACTCAACGATCACTCTTCCGATTGGTCTGGACCACATACGGGCCGACCGCTAAGGTCCTGCCAGCCGACGCCCGTACGAGCCTCCCCCGACCGGCCTCACCCTGTCCCGCTCTCCTCTGTCGGCTCCGTACCAAGGACCGAAGTCCGTGATCGATATCGTTGTCGTACTCCGGGCCGAGGACGCCGTCCTCGACTTCCTGTCCGTGCTCACCGACGACCGTGGCGGAGAGACCCGGGTGGTCCTCGGCGACCACGCCGAGACAGTGACCCTCCCCGCCGGGTCGGGCCCGGCCGAGCGCCTCGCCCTCCTCGCCCCGTACGTCAGGCCCGCGCCGCGAGAGATCACCTCGCCGGAGCCCGCCGTCCTCGCGGGTCTTGTCCGCGACGCGACCGCCGAGGCCGGTCGGGCCGTCCGTGTCTGGACGCACTCTCCGGCGGACAACCGGCGCGGACGGGGACGGCTCGGCCGCGACACCGCGGCGGCCTGCGAATCCGCCGGCGCCGGGAACGGGCCTGGACTCGAAGTGCGCCACGCCGTCGGATACTCGCCGTATCTCCAGTTCGTCAGCGATCTCGACCGCCCGCTGGGACAGCGGCGGATCGAGGCGAAGCTGGGCTTCGTCAATCACTCCTGCGGACATCTGCTGACCGAGGAGAATCCCGAGTACCTCGTCCAGACGCCGCACATCCCGGCCACCGAGCGGTTCTTCGACGCCGATCCGGACCAGCGTGAGCGGCTCTACGCCCTGCTCGCCAGCCTGGACGACGAGGCCGCCTCCGTCGTGGATCCATGGGAGTTCGCGACATCGCCGTACGAGGCGGAACGGCTGGACGCGACCGCGGCCTGGGTGAGGAACCGGTGCCCGGCCGCCGGCAGCACGCTCGTCGAGGTGGGCGCGTGCGAGGGAGCGCTCACCCGGCGGCTCGCCGCCGCCGGTTTCACCGTACGCGCCACCGAGCCGAACCCGGTCTTCCGGCCACGGCTCGCCGCCGCGCTCGCCGGTGCGGACGCGGTCACGGTGGACGAGGCCGGCCTCGCCGAACTGGCCAAGGAGGACACCGGCCCTCGCGCCGACGCCCATCTGCTGATCGAGATGTTCTATTACGGCCAGGATCCCGCGCTCCTCGACGACCTGGCCACGGACTGTCTGTTCGTCGCACTCGAACCGGAGGCCCTCGGCCTGTACATACGGCCCTGGCTGGAGCGGTCGGCGCACTGGCGCGCGGAGGAGGAGGTCGTGCTGGTGCCGCCACGGGTCGAAACGGTGTGCTCGGGACGCGCCTATCTGAGCAAGCGCGGCAGCGTGGGACTGCTCCTTCGGCGTACCACTTCCTGAACCGGCCGGGAGAGCGGACATGTACGACACCTGCGTCGGGCTGGGCTACCACTGCGAGTCCACCCATCAGATCCGGCGGATCACCGGCAACGACCGCGCGCACTTCTTCGACTGGCTCGATCTCGACTTCGAGGCGGTCGTGCGGCTGATCGCCGAGGACTTCGACGGCGTACTCCGGCCCGGCCTGGTCGAACCGTTCAGTGACGGCCTCTGCGCGCTGGACCGTGGCTCCGACATCCGGTTCTTCCACGACTTCCGGCCGTCGTCCGGCGAGCGGCTCAGCCAGGCGGACATCGACCGGCAGCTCACCGGCGTCCACGCCAAGTTCCAGGCGCTGGCCGCCCGTTGGCGCGCGCTCGCTCAGTCTGCCGCGTATGTGCTGTACGTCCACCATGACGCCTTCGACGAAGCCACGGCGGCCGATCTGCGCCGACTGCGGCTGGTCATCGCGACGGCGCGGCCGGGCCACCGGTTCGATCTGCTCTGGCTGCGCCGCACCGCGCCCGAGGACGGCGACGCCCTCGGGCCCGGGATCGCCTGGGGCACGGTGGCGGCCGCGCCCGGGCGGTGGCAGGGCGACGACGCCGAGTGGGACGCCGCGTTCCGCGGCATCACCGTCGGCGGCCTCGGGCGTGCGTAATCGAGGCGGCGGAAGCGGCGCTGAGATGGATCATGGTCGTCGTGTCCCGCTCAGCTCCGAGGGCTGACTCCCGCCATGGTCAGGCCGAGCAGTCGGTGCGCCTCGGCGGCGGGGTCCGGATGGTGTTCCGTGGCCAGGGCGATGCCTGTGACCAGCACGATCAGATCGGCGGCGGTCACCTCCGGCGCCACCGCGCCGGCCCGCTCGGCGTGCCGCAGCAGCGGGTCGACCGCGCCGGTGAGCTTGGCCGAGCAGGCGTTCACATGTTCCGGGTCGTCCATGCCGTCCTGAATGAGCGCGTCGGCCATGCCCCGTGCGGAGGCGGCGTACGCGGTGAGCGCGCCCAGCCAGTCCAGTAGCGCGGCCCGCGCGTCCGCCGCCTCGGCCAGCTCCGCGGCGCGGGCACACAGGGCCTCGATCCGCTCGCTGAAGACCGCCTCCAGCAGCGCGCGCCGGCCGGGAAAGTGCCGGCGCACGGTGGCCGATCCGACTCCCGCGATGCGGGAGATCCGTTCCAGGGAGGCGTCGGCGCCGTGCGCGGCGACCTCTTCCTCGGCGACGGCGAGGATCCGCGCGTAGTTGCGCCGGGCGTCCGCGCGCTGAACGGTCATGGCGTCATCTCCGAGCTTGCTAAGTGGCGGGGCCCTCCGTATCGTACCGGAACGTAAGTGGCGGGCCTCGCCATTTAACTGCGTGTCACCACCCGAGGAACACCATGACGACAGAATCCGCACCCGTCCTGGTCACCGGCGCCACCGGCCGGCAGGGCGGCGCCACCGCCCGCGCCCTGCTCGCGGCGGGCGTTCCCGTCCGAGCCCTGGTCCGCGACCCGGCGAGCGACCGGGCGAAGGCGGTCGAAGCGCTCGGCGCCGAGCTGGTCACCGGCGACCTCGACGACCGCGACTCCGTGACCCGGGCCGCCGAAGGAGCTCGCGCCGTCTTCTCGGTGCAGATGCCCGACATGAACGGACGCGCCTTCGAAGGCGAGTTGACCCAGGCCGTCAATCTGATCGAGGGCGCGAGGGCCGCCGATGTGCCGCAGTTCGTGCACACGTCCGTCTCCGGCGCCGGGCGGCACACCGAGGCTCCCGGCTGGGCCGAAGGCCGCTGGGCCGCGCTGGAGCCGTACTTCACCGCCAAGGCCGGGATCCAGGACCGGGTCCGCGAAGCCGGCTTCAGGCACTGGACACTCATCAACCCCGGCACCTTCATGGAGAACTTCCTGCCCTCCGAGGCGTTCCTGTTGCCCCACGGCGTCGAGGGCGGCCTGGTGAGTGTCCTGAAGCCCGGGACCTGGCTGTCCCTCGTCGCGGTCGACGACATCGGCAGGGCCGCCTCCGCCGCCATCGCCGCGCCGGAGCGGTTCCACGGAGTCGAGCTGGAGCTGGCGAGCGACTATCTGACGATGACCGACATCGCCAAGATCCTCTCCCGCGCTCTGGACACCGAGCTGGCCGCACCCGACATGACCCTGGAGGAGGCCGCCGCCGCCGGGATGCCGGCGGCGGGAGCCGGGCACGAATGGATGAACGTGGCCGGCCAGCCCGCCCGCCCGCGGTACGCGCAGGCCCTCGGCATCCCGCTCACCAGCTTCGAGGAATGGGCACAGGAACACCTGCGGGCCAGGGCCTGACGCCCTCCGGGACCGCGCGTCCCGTCCGTGAGGCCATGGCCTTCGAGGTCGTGCCTTCGGCGCGCGGTGTCAGACCCCGGCTCTACGGTTCCTCCATGACTCCTGAGCTGCGGGACAGGCCATCCGACCGAGAAACCCTGAGTCCCTTCCGTGAAAGGGCGATCGCGCGGGGCATCCCCGCAGGCGACGTGGAGCGGTGGTTGGACACCGCTCGTCCCTGCGCGACGCTGGCGCTGGAAGGAGACGGGCCGGTCGTGGGCCGGTTCGGCGGTCCGCTGATGCTGCCCGCCGGCGCTCCGGGCTCCATATACCCTTTCGTCGCCTCCATCGATCTCGCGGCCCTGCCCGGCGACGCGACCGATCTCCCGCTGCCCATCGACGGCCACCTGCTGCTGTTCGCCTTTCCCGAGGCCGATGGCGGCTTCTCCACCATGGGCGAAGTGGTGTATGTCCCGGCCGGTGCGGCCGTGGAGGAGCGGGACAAGAATTCCGGGGCCTGGTTCGAGATCGAGGAGTACCGGGAGATGGTGGAGGCGTTTCCGCGGGGTCAACTGCGGGCGACGACCCATGCCTCCTTGCCGTACCACTACGCGGTCGAGATCCCCGAGGCTCCGTACAGCGGGCCGCTCCCCGGGCATCCCCGGTCCGAGGAACTGGCCCGGGTGTGGCAGGACACACCCGATGCCATCGCCATCCGCGGACCTCTCCGGATCGGCGGATACGCCTCGGAGGAGGCCGTCCATCATGACCCGGTCGAAGGCGTCGCGCGGTGCGCGGTGAGGGCGGTGGAAGCCGGCGGATGGGGCGCGGGTGGAGTGGTGTCCGATGCCGTCGAAGACTGGGTGCTGCTCGCCGAGTGGAAGCCCGGCATCGAGCGCAGGGAGGGCGCCATCGTCCACTGGGCGATCCAACGCGAGGATCTGGCCGCACGGCGCTTCGGCCGTACGTACACCGCCGTCCGCTGGAACCCCTGACAACCGTGGTCCGGCGGTCTCGCGTGATGCCGGACCGGCACCCATCCGGGGGCCGGTGCACGGAGCATGCCGCCCGCCGGGGTAGTAGACGACACATGACCCGAAAGCGTCTCGGTGCGCCGGCGGACACGTCCCGGTTCCAGAGCCTGTACCGCAGGATCGCCGCCTCTCCCGCGATGCTCGCCTGGAGCCGGGGCCGCGAGATGGAACTGATGCATCGGGCCATGAGCTTCGCCGCACTCGGCTTCCTGACCCTGGTACCGCTGCTGATCCTGGTCGCCGCGGCCGACCCGGCGAGCGGCCAGGGATTCGCCCGCTGGCTGGGCCAGGGTCTGGGGGTGGCGCCGTCCTCGCAGGAAGAGATCGAGCAGCTTTTCGGCAGACCGGGACAGGCACTGCAGCGCACGACGGCGTTCGGCCTCGCCGCGCTCGCCGTGTTCGGTCTGACCTTCGGGTCCGCCGTACAGACCGGCTACGAGAGGGTCTGGGAACTGCCGACGGCCCGGTGGCACACCATATGGCGGCATGTTCTCTGGCTCGCGGTCCTTGTCGTCTATCTCGTCATCTTCGTCAATACACCGGTCACCTCCGAGTCCGTCATCGAGACGGTGCTCGCCACCCTGGGCGATGTGATCGGGACGCTTCTCTTCTTCTGGTGGTCGCAGCATGTGCTGCTGGCCGGCCGTGTGCGCTGGGGCGCGCTCTTTCCCGGCGCCGTGGCGATCTCGCTGGGGCTGCTGGGACTGAGAGTCTTCTCCCGTCTCGTCTTCTCGCCGCTGATCGCCTCGAACGCCGTCACCTACGGTCCGTTCGGTACGGTCCTGGTCATCCAGTCCTGGCTGGTCGGCGTGGGTTTCGTCGTCTACGGCGGCGCGCTGGTGGGCCGCCTCGTCCATGAGCACCGCACGCACCGGCGTCTTGAACAACGGCTCAGGGAGGCCGACGCGGCGGACAGCGCCGGCGGAGGCGCGGAATAGCCAACGGCACGGCGGACGGCCTCGGGTGGCGATCGCCACATTGCTTTGCTTTGCGATTAATTTACTATTGACGGGCGGGGTGCCCACCCCGCCCGTCCGTCTGATCCGAGAAGGAGCTGCGTTCCCGCAATGGGTGAGCCTCCCAGTACGAGCCGTGCCAATTCCGACCCGTCGGCATATGGGCCGGAGGTGGCACGGTGACCGAAGTGCTCCTGCTGATCCTCGCCCTCGCGCTCACCCTCGCCTGTGCGGTGTTCGTCGCGGCCGAGTTCTCCCTGACCACCGTCGAGCGCGGCGAGCTGGAACGCGCCGCCGCCGCCGGCGAGCGCGGAGCCGCCGGCGCGCTGGTGGCGGCCAAGCGTCTGACCTTCCAGCTCTCCGGCGCCCAGCTCGGCATCACCGTGACATCGCTGGTGATCGGCATGCTCGCGGAGCCGTCCCTGGCCGTACTGCTGCGCGGTCCGCTGGAGGCCGCCGGTCTGCCCGGCGGAGCGGTCCCCACCGTCGCCACGCTGCTCGGTGTCGCCGTGACCACCGTGGTGCTGATGGTGATAGGAGAGCTGGTCCCGAAGAACTGGGCGATCTCCAGCCCGCTCGCGGTGGCCAAGGTCGTGGCGGGCCCTCAGCGCGGTTTCACCGCCGCCTTCGCTCCGCTGATCCGGCATCTCAACAACACCGCCAACCGCCTCGTACGGCGGTTCGGCCTGGAGCCCGCCGAAGAGCTGGCCTCCGCCCGTACCCCCGAGGAACTGGTCGCCCTGGCGCGGCACTCCGCACGGGAGGGCGCCATCGAGGAGGACTCCGCCGAGCTGTTCGTACGGACACTGCATCTGGCGGAGCTGACCGCCGAGAACGTCATGACGCCTCGCGTGGACGTCCGGGCGCTGGAAGCCCATGCCACCGCCACGGATGCCGCCCGGCTCACTCTGGCCACCGGCCTGTCGCGCTTTCCCGTCTACCGCCACAGTCTCGACGAGGTGATCGGGACGGTCCATATCCGTGATGTCCTCGCTCTCGACGAGACCAGGCGTGACCACACTCCGGTCACCGCGCTGGCCACCCGCCCGCTGCTGGTGCCCGACTCCCTGCCGGTGGACCGGCTGCTGCGGCGTCTGCGGGAGGCGAGGACGATGGCCGTGGTCATCGACGAGTACGGCGGCACCGCCGGTGTCGCCACCGTGGAGGACATCGTCGAAGAGGTCGTCGGCGAGGTACGCGACGAACACGACCCGGACGAGACGCCCGATCTGGCGCCCGTCGAGACGGCCGTGGACGGCCGCCGCGTCTGGGAGGCGGAGGGCAGCCTCCGGCTCGACCAGCTCGAACAGATCGGCCTCAGCGCGCCGGAAGGTCCCTACGAGACGCTGGCGGGGCTGCTCGCGACCCGGCTGGAACGACTGCCGCTGCCGGCCGACACACTTGAGGTCGACGGCTGGGAGTTCACCGTTCTGCGCGTCGAGCACCGCCGTGCGGACCGGGTCAGGATCACCGCTCCGGCCCGGTCCGCGGAGTTCGCGGAGGACGTCCGATGACCGTGCTGCAACTCGCGGTCGGTGCGCTCACTCTGCTCACCAACGCGTTCTTCGTCGGTGCCGAGTTCGCTCTCATATCCGTACGGCGCAGTCAGATCGAGCCTCAGGCGCTCAAGGGCAGCCGCCGGGCCAAGACCACTCTGTGGGGCCTGCGGCATCTGTCCGCGGCCATGGCCACCGCCCAGCTCGGCATCACCATCTCGTCGCTGGTGCTGGGCGCCGTCGCCGAGCCGGCCATCGCGCACCTGCTGGAACCGCCGTTCCACGCGGTCGGAGTGCCGGAGGCGCTGATCCATCCGATCGCGTTCGTCATCGCGCTCACGCTGGCGACGTATCTGCACATGCTGATCGGTGAGATGGTGCCGAAGAACATCGCGCTGGCCGCACCGGTCCCGACCGCGCTGCTGCTCGGTCCGCCGCTGGTGGCACTCACGCGTGGGCTGCGTCCGGTGATCCACGGGATCAACGCGTTCGCCAACGTCCTGCTGCGCCTGCTCAAGGTGGAGACCAAGGACGAGGTGGCGTCCGTCTTCACGGACGACGAGCTCGCCAGGCTGGTCAAGGACTCCAGCGAGGCCGGGCTGCTGGATCCGGCCGACGGGGAACGGCTGCGTGACGCGCTGGAGCTGGGCACCCGCCCGGCGGGCGAGGTGATGGTCCCGCTCAACCGGACGGTCACCGTCGACCACCGGATCACTCCGCAGGAGCTGGAGCGTGCCGCCGCCTCCTCCGGCTTCTCCAGGCTGCCGGTCACCGGCCCCGACGACACCATCCTCGGCTATCTCCACATCAAGGACGCCCTCGGCGCCGCCGAACGCACCCGTCCCTTCCCGCGCGGTGCGCTGCACACGGTGATCCGTGTCGAGATCGACACCCCGCTCGACGACACCATGACCGCCATGCGCTCCGCCGGTACACATCTCGCCGCCGTCACCGGCGACAAGGGCACCGTCATCGGCTTCGTCACCATGGAGGACGTCCTCGCAGAACTGGTCGGCCCCGCCGCCGGCCCAAGGACCGCCGCCTGAGGCGCGTTTCAGGAACGGCGCCGTCCGCCCGTGAGGCGGAATCGCGGCGGAAGAGCGGCCGGTGCCCCGCCCCGGGCACCGGCCGCTCCCCGTGTCCCGGCGGTCAGGGCTTGCGGGCCACACCGGCGTAGCAGGCCGCTTCCTTGCTGGTGACGTTCTCGTTCTGGTCATCGGGATCGGGACGCCACTGGTGCGAGGGAGTGATCCCGGGGTCGAGAAGCTCCCAGCCGTCGAAGAAGCGGGCGATCTCCGCACGGGTGCGGGCCTGTCCCGGCGTGCCGGAGGCGCGGTACGCGGAGGTGAGCCGCGCGATGCCCTCCGGGTCGAATTCGGGCGTGACATGGGCGATGGCGAGAGTGCTGCCCGAGGGCAGCGCGTCCTTGAGGTACTCGACGATCGCGTGGGCGTCGTGTTCGTCGGTGACGAAGTGCAGCAGCGCGTTGAGGCTCAGCGCGATGGGCCGGCTGAAGTCGAGCGTCTCGCGCACCTCCGCGACCGCCAGCAGTGCTTCGGGAGCGGTGACATCGGCGTGTACGTACGCCGTGCGCCCGGCGGGATGGCTGTGCAGCAGTGCGCGGGCGTGCGCCAGGACGATCGGGTCGTTGTCGGTATAGACGACATGGGCGTCCGGGACTTCCCGCTGCGCCACCTCGTGCAGATTCGGCGAGGTGGGAATGCCCGTCCCGATGTCGAGGAACTGGCTCATGCCGTCACGGGCCAGGTGGCGCACCGAGCGGTGCATGAAACGGCGGTTGATACGGGCCGTGGCCAGGATGGACGGGAACGCGGCCATGGCGCGGCCCGCGGCCTCGCGATCCGCGGGGAAGTTGGTCGTACCGCCCAGGTAATAGTCGTACATACGCGCCGAGTGCGCCCGGTCCAGCTCCAGGTCCACCGTGCTGTCGTCCCCCACTTTGCGACCCCCGTCCTCGTTGAGCGGATGACAGCCCGTTGCTGCCCATCACTCCGCACGCACAACCGTACGAGACGCGCCAACTGCCGTGCCGGGCGGGCCTGAGGGGAAAGAGGGAGTGAATTACCGAAACGCGCCCCGCCCCAGGATTAAGTAATCATATGATGACCATCCGCGAAAAACCCTGAGAGTGCCCTGCACGACGAGGGCGCTCAACCGGTTGGCTGACAGGTGAGAGGGCACGCCTCTCGCGCCGGCGCCCTCCGCCGTGGAGAGGCGCGGTGCCCAGAGAACGGAGCGTCCGTGCAAGCCGATCTGGAAACTCTGGCCGTCCGGTGCGCCGCCGAAGGGAGCTGCGTCTGATGGCCCGCGCCATCAACGGCGGCCGGGGCGTCGCCGACCGTGGCTTACAGCGTTTCTCCGACCGGCCCGAGCGGCGGCTGGCCTTGACTTTCGACGCCTTCGACGCACATCACCACACGCTCTGGCTGCGCTACGCGCACACCCAGGTGGGCAGCCGGGCCGCCGCCGAGACAGTGGTGGACGCCCTGTGCGCCCGGCTGCTGGACGACTGGCCCCATGCGCTGGTCCAGGAATCGGTACCCCAGTACGCCTGGGCGGTTCTGAAGGAAGAGGTGGCGCGATGGCTGAGGGAGCACGATCTCGAACCGGTCCTGGTCGACACCGCCGCGTTCCTCGCCGCGATCCGCAAGCTCCTCCTGTACGAGATGCGCGACCAATTCGCCGTTCTGCAGGGTGAGATCGGCCTGTACGCGGCCATCTCCCGGCTGCCCGAGCGGCAGTACGACGTCGTGGTACTCCGCTATGTCCTGCGGATACCGGACGAAGTCGTCGCCGAGTACATGGGGATCGAAGTGGCCACTGTCCGCTCCCATGTACGCCACGCCAGACGACGTCTGGCCAAGGATCTGGACGTACGAGAAACCAAGACGGAAGAGTAGATGTGGGCCGCACCGACGAAACCGCCGCCATCGAGGGGCTGCTGGACGACGCCGAAGTCCTCACCGACGAGTACGACCACTACGACACCGAGGCCGCCCGCCGGCGTATCGCCGCGCGGCGTGCGGCCGACAGAGCGAGCCGCACGCCGAGCGCGGACGGTGCGCCCCGTCGCTACCACTCCGCCCATGAACAGGCCGCGCACGACCTCAGCCTCGCTGTCGCCCTCGTGGTCAACGCGCCGGAGGCGGCGGCCAGTCTGGCCCGCCTGGTCGACCACGACCGTATCGATCCCGAAGGCGCCGTCGTCTTCGGCGCCCTCCTCCATCTGACCGGCCACCGGGACGCGGCCCAGTTCTGGTGGCAGTTCGCGGCCGGCGGCGGCAACCGGACGGCGGCCTTCTGTCTCTTCCTCGCCCATCAGCAACGAGCCGAGTTCAAGGACGCCGCCTACTGGCGCACGCAGTCCCGCCGTCTTCCCGGACCCGGACGGCCGCGGACTCCGGTCGCGCTGTCCTCGCTGCTGCCGGAGACGGTCAGACACGATCTCCTCAGCCAGTGTCACCTCGGTCACCACCCCACTCTTCCGGCGCCGCTGGAAGCGGTCATCAACCGCCTCCGCGTCGACAGCGCCGACGAGGACTTCGGCGAAGTCCCTCAGCCGGCCGTCGGCTTGACCGACGACCTCACCCGGGAGACCGGCGGCCGCCACGGCTGAGGGCTGTCCCGTCATCCCTGGTGGACCAGCGCGCGGCGTCGGCCGGAGAGCGCACCTCCCGTGCCGTTCAGGCAACGGGCGTGCGTCGCACGGCGGAGAGGCGTCCGCATAGTGGGCGTATCAGGGTCGCCAGGGCTCCCTCCTCCGCCCCGCGACGAGCCCGGCACGGTCCAGCCGACACGCCCTGAGGCTCCGGCGGCCCGGTGGGGCCCAGCGGGTGCGGCGTATCCGCTGGGCGGCACCATGGCCGACCGGCTCGCGGAGCGTACGGCGCCATCTCCTCTTATGCCCGCTCCGGCTGGCGGGCGGGCCCCGGCTGGGCATTGGATGGAACAAGCGCTTGATGTCACGGACCGCACGCCGCACGGCGTTCGGTGAACATCGCTGTGTATCCGTCCATGGAGTCCGGCGAAGGGAGCCGCCATGTCTCTTGATCCCACACCCTCCGACGAGGACCGCTACGACACCCGTCCGCGTCCCGCCGACGCCGGCCGGACCGGGACCCGGGCCCCGGTCGCGGACCGTGGCGACGAGCGGATACGGACGCAGCTCTGGACGGCCTCGACCGGCCGGCCGCTCGCCGAACTGGCCGCGCTGATAAGTCTGCTGGAGCGGACAGGCCGGATTCCCGGCCCCGGGGACGAAGTACCGCGGGCGGCTCCGGTGGAGAGCCCGCCGGACCGGACCGCAGGACCGGTCGCCTGTCGTTCCGTGCTGCGGTGGCCCGTGGCCGCGGTGCTCTTCGCGAGCGGCCTGATCCATCTGCCGACCGACTTCGGCGATCCGCTTTCCGGCCGCTCGGCGAACACGCTGGGTCTGGTCATCACCTTTCTCTGTCTGGCGCTCGGCGTCTGGCTGGCCGTCCAGGACACCGTCCTGGTCTGGGCGGGAAGCGCCGCGACCGCCGTCTGGATCGTCACCGCCCACGCGCTGTCGGGCGCGGGCGGGGTCGAACTGCTGGAGAGCGGTCTGGGCGCCGCCTCCTTCTGGGCCAGAGCGGTGGCGGTGATGTGCGCCGGGGTGGCCGCGGTCCTCGCCGGCTCGGCTCTGATACACCACCAGAGATCCGCCTGGACCGCCGGGACCGCCGGAGACGACCGTGGCGGGACGCGGAAGTAGGGCCTGTTGCGAAAGTGGCACCGTCCGCACGCGGGGCGGCGGTCACGGCGCCGGTGCCGCCCGGCTCGTACTGTGACTCGCATGATCGTTCACAGTGGCCGGAACCGGCGCCTCGGCTGTCCCGCGGCCGCCGGAGTGTTCGCCGTGGGCATGGCCGGCACGACCCTGCCCACCCCGCTGTACGGCCTCTACCGCGCGCAGCTCGGCTTCTCCGAACTGACGGTGACGCTGGTCTTCGCCGTCTACGCGGCCGGTGTCATCACCTCGCTGCTGCTGGCGGGTGATGTCTCCGACGAGATCGGCCGGCGTCCGGTGCTGCTGTTCGCTCTGGGGCTGTCGTCGGCCAGCGCGCTGTGTTTTCTCTTCGAGGGCGGGCTGCCGCTGTTGTTCGTGGGCCGGCTGCTGTCCGGCTTCGCCGCCGGGCTGTTCAGCGGTACCGCCACGGCCACCGTGATGGAGCTGGCCACACCGGGACACGAGGCACGGGCCGGATTCGCCGCCACCGCGGCGAACATGGGCGGGCTCGGCTGCGGCCCTCTGCTGTCCGGGCTGCTCGCCCAGTACGCGCCGTGGCCGCTGCGCCTGCCCTTTCTGGCGCATCTCGCGCTGGTGGCCGTGGCCTGTGCGGTGACCTGGTCGCTGCCGGAGACCGTCAAGAACCGGAAGAGACGGCCCGAGCTGGGCCCTCGGGGACTGGTGGTGCCGCCGCAGGTCCGGGGCGTGTTCGCGGCGTCGGCACTCGCCGCGTTCGCCGGGTTCGCGCTGCTGGGTCTGTTCACCGCCGTGACGCCCGCGTTCCTGTCCCAGACCCTCCGGCAGAACAACCTGGCTGTTTCCGGGACGATCGTCTTCTCCGTCTTCCTGGCCTCCACCGTGGGGCAGTCGCTGATGGGACGGCTCGGAGTGCGCAGGGCGCTGCCGGCCGGCTGTCTGGTGCTGGTGGCCGGTCTGGTGCTGGTGGGTGTCTCCCTCGCGGTGGAGTCGCTGGCGCTGCTTGTGGTCGGAGCGCTCGGCAGCGGTCTCGGCCAGGGGCTGTCCTTCCGCGCCGCCATCGCCGCCGTCAGCGGTGCGGCTCCGCCCGAGCACCGGGGCGGCACGATCTCCGCCCTCTTCGTCGCCGCGTACGTCGGTATCTCGCTGCCGGTCATCGGCGTCGGCGCGCTGACGCTCCGGGTGGGTCTGCGGGACGCGGGACTGATCTTCACCGCCTGCGTGGCCGCGCTCACGGCGTGCGTCGGACTGTACGTACTGCGGCGCCCACCGGCGGAGAACTGACCGGCGGCCGACACGGTCCCCGGCGACCGCTCGGACGGCGACCGCCCAGGACGGCGACCGCTCAGGACTTCCGGGAGGACGAAAGCCTTTCCGTCCGGATCCTCTCCCGGCGGCCGGCGACCACATCGGCGAGCGCGGCGATCAGCGCCGCCACCGTGAACGCCACCACCAGGATCAGCCCGTGATCGTACGCGGCGGACCAGCCGTCGCTCGCCACCCGGGCGAAGAACACCGATCCGACGGCGGCGATACCGACCGCGGAGCCCACTCGCTGGCCGGTCTGGAGTGTGCCTCCCGCGCTGCCTGCCACGGGCACCGGTACCCGCGACAGAGTCAGTGTCTGGTTCGGAGCGATGACGAGACCGCTGCCGATACCGGCCACCAGGAGCGGCGCGGCCATCGCCCAGCCCACACCGCGTCCCGGCACGTGATGCACAGCGAGCGCGGTCATCACCAGACCGAGCGCCACCAGCGTCAGTCCGACCGCGACCAGCGGCCGGCCGAAGCGGCCGACCAGCCGTCCGCCGACACCCGCGGCCGCGGCCGCGCCCAGCGCGAAGGGAGTGATGGCCAGCCCGGCCTGGAGCGCGGTGTAGTGCAGTCCGCTCTGCAGATAGAGCGTGGTGATGAAGAAGATGGACGTGAACCCGGCGAAGTACAGCAGGATCAGCAGACAGCCCAGCCAGAAGGAGCGGACCCGGAACAGCGAGAGGTTCAGGACCGGCTGTGTGCCACCCGTCGCGCACCGGGACTCCCACTTCACGAAGCCGGCCAGCAGCAACGCGGCGAGCGGCACCAGCAGCCATTTCAGCCTGCCGTGCCACTGCCGTTCCTGGACGAAGGGCAGGAGCAGGGTCAGCACTCCGACGCCGAGCAGCAGCACACCGAAAGGGTCGAGCTCACGTACACGGACACGGCCGGCCGCCGGTGTGTCCGGCAGCAGCCGCCGGGCCAGGAACAGGCAGACGATGCCCAGCGGAAGATTGACATAGAACACCCACCGCCATCCGTCCCGCTCACCGGCCGCCGCGATCAACAGCCCGCCCAGGAGCGGGCCGACGGCGGTCGAGATGCTGACCACCGAGCCGAACATGCCGAAGGCCCGGCCCCGCTCATTTCCGGCGAACATCTGCTGGATCAGCGCGGAGATCTGCGGCGCGACCACTCCTCCGGCGAGGCCCTGCACCAGCCTGGAGATCACCAGCCAGGTGCTGGACTGGGCGGCGCCGCAGGCGGCGGACGCCAGAGTGAAGAGGGCCAGTCCCACCATGAACACCACGCGCCGGCCGCGGGCGTCGCCCAGTCGTCCGGCGGGGATGAGGAAGAGTCCGTAGGCGAGTGCGTAACCGGACAGCACCCACTGGAGGTCGGAGGTCGGAGTGTGCAGGCCCTCCCGGATGGCGGGCAGCGCGACATTGACGATGGAGACATCCAGGAGTGTCATGAATCCGGCCACCAGACAGACCGCCAGTGCCTTCCAGCGCCGCGGGTCCGGCGGTGTCTCTCCGCCGCTCCCGGCCGGCCCTGCACCGCCTGGCCGGCCGCCCCGGCCGGGTCCCGGTTCACGCGCGGACTGCGGAGCCATCGGAATGTCCTCTTCTCGGTGCCCGGTCCGGGCCTCGGCGGCGGCCGGTGGATCGGACCCTAGTTCGCGCGCGCCGGTCCCTCATCCGGAGCGCGCCGACCGGCGTAAGGATCCGCGCCGGAGGCGGGCGGCGGCCCGGCGCCGGGCCGGAACGCGGCGCGCCCCGGGCACGGGTCCACGCGCGGAGAACGCGCGGAGCCGTGCCCGGGGCCCGGATGTGTCGTGGTGGTCCTGCCGATGACATGACCCGGCAGGACCACCGGTCGCCTCGGACCGCGAGGTCACATCACACGGTGGTCACACCGTCGGAGTCACTTGACGTTGATCGCGGTCCAGGCCGCGCCCACCGCCTTGTACTCGGCGCCGGTGGTGCCGTACAGCGCGCCGGCGGCGCTCAGTGTCGCGGTGCGCGCCTTCGCGTAGTTGGTGTTGGACGTCATGTACGTGGTGAGCGCCTTGTACCAGATCTTCTGGGCCTTGTCCCGGCCGATTCCGGTGACCTTGGAACCGTCCGACGTGGGACTGTTGTAGCTCACGCCGTTGACGGTCTTCGCGCCGCTGCCCTCGGACAGCAGATAGAAGAAGTGGTTCGCGGGGCCCGAGGAGTAGTGGACGTCGAGATTGCCCAGGGTGGACGACCAGTAGTCCTTCGACGCGCCGTCCTTGCTCGGCTTGTCCTGGTAGCGCAGCGGCGTCCCGTCGCCGTTGATGTCGATCTCCTCGCCGATGAGGTAGTCGCCCGGGTCGCTCGCGGTGTTGGAGTAGAACTCGACCGAGGTGGCGAAGATGTCGGAGGTCGCCTCGTTGAGACCGCCGGACTCACCGCTGTAGGTCAGGTTGGCGGTGGCGGAGGTGACACCGTGGCTCATCTCGTGCGCGGCCACGTCCAGCGAGGTGAGCGGGTTGGCGTTGCCCGAGCCGTCGCCGTAGGTCATGCAGAAGCAACTGTCGTCCCAGAACGCGTTCACATAGCTGTTGCCGTAGTGGACGCGGGAGTAGGACGCCACACCGTTGTTCTTGATGCCGTTGCGGCCCAGCACGTTCTTGTAGAAGTCCCAGGTCTCCGCGGCGCCGTAGTGCGCGTCGACACCGGCGCTCTGCCTGCCGCCGCCCCAGACGTCGTCGGCGTCGGTGAAGAGCGTGCCGGTGCCCGAGGTGCGCTGGTTCAGGTCGTACGTCTTGTGGTTGCCGCGGCCGGCGTCGGTGAGGTTGTACGTGCTGCCGCTCTTGGTGGTGCCGAGCGTCACCGTGCCGTTGTAGTCGCCGGTGCCGGTGCCGGTCTCGATGGCCTCCTCCGAGAACA
This sequence comes from Streptomyces sp. AK02-01A, assembly GCF_033795305.1. Classification (NCBI taxonomy): domain Bacteria; kingdom Bacillati; phylum Actinomycetota; class Actinomycetes; order Kitasatosporales; family Streptomycetaceae; genus Streptomyces; species Streptomyces sp. AK02-01A. The sequence goes on along the minus strand of NZ_JARBAE010000016.1, from coordinate 106,967 downwards.
GCTCCTTGCCGGTGGCCGCGTCGGTGACGACATGCAGCTCACTCGGCGTGCCGTCGGCCTGGACACCCCTGACGACGGTCTCCCAGGCCAGCACGGGCTTGCCGGAGGCCGCCCAGATCACCTTGCGGGGCGCGGTGCCGGCCTCGGCCTCGGCTGTCTGCTCCGCCGAGGCCGCCTTCAGCGCGGTGGCCTTCGCGGTGGCCGAGGTGACCGCGGCGTCGGTGGTGGCCACGGCTATTCGGGCCGTGGTCGACTCGGTGACGCTGCGAGCGCCGGCCGGGGCCTCGTGGACGACGAGGTCGCCGCCGAGGACGGGCAGACCCGCGTAGGTCCGCTCGTAGCGGGTGTGTACGGTGCCGTCCGCGTCCTTGACGACGTCCCGGACGACGAGCTTCTCCTGTGTGCCGAGCCCGAGGGCCCCGGCCTCGCTCGTGGTGTCCGCCTGGGCGGACTTGATGGCCTCGACACGCTGGCTCGGGGTGAGCGCCACGGCGGTGGCGCCGCTCTCCCGGGCCGGGTCGGGCTGAGCGCTGGCCGAGCCGGTCTGGACACCGACGACCACCATCGCGGCGGAGGCGACGAGCGCCGCGACGCGGACGGTCTTCTTGCGGGGGGTGGAAGCTACGAGTCTCACTCAGTCTCCAAGAGAGTCGGGCCGCCGGTGAGCGGCCCTGTGTGGGGAGGCGGCTGCCTGGCTGGGACTGCCGCCCTTTGGTGCTGAGTTGTGCGCGTGCCACAAACAGACTCACCGCGAGGTCTACGCGCGGTGAGCCGTCCAGAGAGTGACATTGATCGGTCTCGTTAGAACAGATCAGAAACCAGAATTTGACCTTGCGTTGCCAGTTGAGTACGGCATTCAGTCATCAAACGGTCGTAGTCGTAAGGCCCGAGGCGCCGGCCGGGCCCAGCAGCCTTATGTCCAGGGCGAGTTGAGCCAGTGGAGCGTCGAAGATCCGATCAATGCGGATATCCGATCGCGTCCAGCAAGGATCCGGAGCGGCGCCACAGAAGGCGGCTCGAACAAGCCACACGTCGGCCGGGCACGCGCGGGCCGCTCTCGGGCATCACCTCCGGAATAGTTCGGCGCCACCACTTGACGGCCCCAAACCTCCGATGTTCACTGCGTGTTGCGCACATGTCACCGCGCTGCTTCGTGGATCACCGGTCCTGACCGGTGATCCACACTGTCGCGTCCTCGCACCCCCCTCGCCGCCCGTGGGAGTGACACTCGATGAGACCCGCCCGATTGCTCGTCCTCGCCCTCGCCGCCATCTGTCTGATGAGCGGTCTCGCCGGTACACCGGCGTCCGCCTCGCCCACCGACGCCGCCTTCAACTCCTCGACCGGCGCGCTGAACGTGGACTACGGGAGCTACCTGTCCAAGCACGACATCGTCTACAACCGGCCGAACACCAACCCGCAGCACGGCCTGACCGTCGGCAACGGCCGCATGGGCGCGATGGCATGGCAGAACAACGGCCTGTCCATGCAGGTGTCCGGAGTGGACACCTCACAGCAGACCGCGTTCGGTGCCGGGACGCTCAATCTGGCCACCACTCCGGCGATGGACAGCGGATACTCCACGTTCCAGCAGCGCCTTTCGCTGTACGACGGGACGCTCACCACCAAGTACGACAACAACCGGACCGTCACGGTGATGGGTTCACCGAATTCCGAGGTCATGGGTGTCCATGTCGAGGACACGCGCGGCGGAGTGTCCAGCATCGCGCTGGAGCTGAGCCTGTGGGACGTCGGCTCGCTGGGCAACAGCGGTGACGTGCCGAACCTCGACACCTGGAAGACCGTGTCGACCTACGCGGACGCCGGCGGTGCCGGCCTCAGCCGTGGTCAGGCCGACCCGCAGAACTTCGGTTACACACTCGCGGCGACCGTGGAGGGCGCACCGTACACGGCGCAGGTCGTCGACGGCCGCAAGGTGCGGCTGACGATCACGCCGTCCACCAGCTACACCATCTGGTTCACCGCCAGCAGCCGGCTGAACGCGCCCGGCCACAACTCCGTCACACAGGCGAAGAACGCGCTGAACTCCGTGAAGAGCACGGGATACACGAACACCCTGAACAGCTTCCGCAACTGGTGGCACGCGTTCTGGGAGAAGTCGTTCGTGCAGTACTCCAACGGGTCCCGCGAAGCGGACTACATGGAGAACGTGTACTACCTCAGCACCTACATGATCGCCGCCGGCGGGTACGGCAACTATCCCTTCCACTTCATCAACGGCGCCTTCCGGGCCACCGGTGACTCGACGAAGTGGAGCAACTCGTACTGGTACTGGAACCAACGGGATGTCTACAACTCGTTCCTGGCGTCCAACCACACCGATCTGCTGGCCGGATTCAACCGGCTGTACAGCCGGAACTTCGACGCGCTGAAGGCCTACACCCGGACCAGATACAACGTGGACGGCATCTGGGTCCCGGAGACCATGGGCTGGGACGGCAACGCCCGCGGCACGGTCAACAGCGAATACACGCAGGACATCTGGTCGACCGGCGCGGAAGCCGCGTACAACATGTACCTGCAGTACAAGTACACCAATGACACCAACTACCTGCGCACCACCGCGTATCCGTTCATGCGCGAGGTCGCCAAGTTCTACCAGGCCAAACTCTCCCGGAACAGCGCCACGGGCCAGTACTACGTCGCCACGTCCAACTCGCACGAGACGTACTGGGACGTCCCCAACGCCATCACCGATCTGGCCGCCGTACGGAACCTGTTCCCGCTGGCCATCCAGGTGGGCCAGCAGCTCGGTCTCGACGCCGACCTCCGTCCGCAGTGGCAGGGGATCCTGGACAATCTGATCCCGTACCCGTCCGACGCGAACACGTATCTGCCGCACACGCCTCCGATAGCGCAGACACGCAACAACGAGAACGTCGCCTCCGAGCTCATCTGGCCCTACGACGTGACCGGCATCGGATACCCCGATCAGCAGAAGGCCATCAACACCTGGAACAGCCGGCCGTTCCCGTACGGAAACGTGTGGGCGAACGACGCCGTGCAGGCGGCCAGGCTCGGTCTGGGAGACCAGACCTTCCAGGGCATGAAGACCATGCTGCGCCAGTACCAGAACTATCCGAACGGTCTGACGGCCAACACCAATGGTGTCTTCGAGTATCTCGGTGTGCATCTGTCGGCGATGAACGAGTCGCTGCTCCAGTCCTACAACGACAAGATCCGTGTGTTCCCCGCCGTGCCCTCGGACTCCTCGTTCGTCGGCAAGTTCAGCCTGCTGGCCAAGGGCGGCTTCACGGTCAGCTCGGAGCGTGAGGCGGGCGAGATCAAGTACGTGGGGCTGAAGAGCCTGTACGGAAACAGCACCCGGATCGTGAATCCCTGGGGAACGCAGCAGGTCCGCGTCCGCCGGGTCTCGGACAACGCGACGGTCCTGACCACCAGCGCCGCCGAGTTCTCACTCAGCACCGCCGCCAACACGGTGTACGTGGTGGAACGCACCGCCAAGCCGCTTACCTCGTACAGCTCGACCCGGCTGACGGGGACGGCCAACCAGGACGCGAAGTCCCTGGCGGGCACCAACTCCACACTCGGCCTCGGCTCGACGCCGAACCCGATGGTCAACAACACCGCGGTGACCTACGACAGCAACTGGTACCTCACGACCGGCCGGGGCTACGGCGACTACAACGACGACACCCATCACAGCACCACGGTGGGCGCCACCGCGCAGTACACCTTCACGGGCACCGGGATCCAGTACCTCTCCGAACGCAATGGAGACATGGGAACGGTCGACGTCTATCTGGACAATGTCCTCCAGGCCACCGTGAACCTGAGAATCTCCGGTGCGCGGCAGGCGCAGCAGGTCGTCTGGGAGAAGTCGGGACTCAGCCGGGGATCGCACACGATCAAGATCGTCAATCAGTCCACCTCGGTCGGCATGATCGACGCCTTCCGTATCACTCCATGACGCTCTGAGCGGCGCGCGAGCGTCCTGACCGCACACGGCGGTGGGCCCCGGCGGACATGCCGCGGCCCACCGTCGTCATCCGTTCAGTCGCGGGCGCGGCGGCGGTGGCTGGTGTCGCACCAGGGATAGCGGCGGCTGCGCCCGCACGCGCACAGTGCGACACAGAAGCGGTCGGAGGTGACGGTGGTGCCGTCCTCCAGTGTGATCTCGACAGGGCCTTCCACCAGCGTGGGACCGTCCCGCTGGACGGTGATACGCCGGGGCTCACCAGGTGCGCCGGGCACGGACGACCACCAGCTCTTCCTTGTTCTGGCCCGCTTCCACCAGGCCCTGGGAGCGCAGCCAGCTCCGCCGGGCGTGCAGGACGGGGCCGAACGCCACATGGCGGCGCTCGCTGACAGCGGCGTCCAGGCCGGCCGCCCGCAGCCGCCGCAGGGTGGTTTCTTCCGCGCACAGCGCGGAGTGGACGATCAGCAGTACGCCGCCCGGTCGAAGGAGCGGAGGCGCTTCCTGGCAGATGCGGTCCAGCAGCAGCCGGCCGTCGTTTCCGGCGTCCCAGGCGCGGGCGGCCCGGTGTCCTGGCCGGCTGCCGGAGGGCGCGGGCACATAGGGCGGATTGGCCAGGATGACATCGAAGGTGCGTCCCGCGACGGGAGCCAGCAGATTTCCGCGCAGCACGCGGACCGGCAGGCGGGCCAGCCGGGCGTTCAGCCGGGCGCTGAACACGGACCGCCAGGAGATGTCGACGGCCGTCACCATGGCGCCGCGTTGGGCGGCGGCCAGAGCGAGCGCTCCGGTGCCGGTGCCGACATCGAGGGTCTCGGCCTGCGGCGGAAGCGCCTCGGCACGCAGCGCTTCGGCCAGCAGGGCCGTGTCGTCTTGCGGGGCGTAAACGCCCGGCAGGGCTATGAGAGTCACAGGGGCCTCACGCCTGAATGTACCGGGATGATCGGCACATTTCGCGTCGAGCGGTCGACGGATCCGGCTCAGACGGCTACCCGCAGTGAGCTTTTCTCCGCTCGCCAGCACGCGAGAAGGTGCTCGCCCAGGCGGTCCTCCAGATGGCCGGTGGCGTCGATGCCGAAGGCGATGTCCGCCGCCAGGTGCGGTTCCTCCTCCAGCAGACCGCCGATGACCTCGTGGCGTACGACCTGTTCGTGCACGGCGTCCGCCTCGACATGTTCGGTGTAGAAGAACTCCGCCGAGGGACCCGCTCCGGTGTTCTTCATGGCGAGCGCGAGACGGCGGGATCCCGGCGAGGAGGTGACCTCGACGGCGGCGAAGTGGCCCACCAGCGCTCCGCGCAGGCTTCGGTGCAGCCCCAGCAGGGACATCAGATTGACCGTGGCCAGCACGTGCGCGCATCCGGCGTCGAGGTAGTGGCCGTACGACGTGTCCAGGTCCAGGTCGGACATCAGGCCGGCGAACAGCCGCGCGTGCACGCGCTCCGCCCGTCCTCCGCCGTACTCGTCGAACTCCACGGCCGCCATGCCGGCCTTGGCCCGTCCCCACAGGCGCGGCAGCACCCAGGCATGCGGATCGGCTTCTTTGAGGTGGTACAGCGACCGCTGAGCCGCGTATTCGCGTATCTGCCAGAGCTGTCCCTCCTTCTGGAGGAAGTACGACACGCCGGTCCCGTTCACCGGTTCCACCAGCAGTTCCGCCAGCGCCGCGGCGGGCTCGTCGTGGCGGGTGGCGTCCGCGCGCAGGGCATCGAGAAACCGTCGCTCCAGGGCCGCGCGCAGCCGCAGCAGCTCCGGGTCCCACTCGTGCGAGGTGTCGACGCCGGCGAAGCCTCGGTAGTGCAGTTCGTAGCAGACATAGAGAGCGAGCTGAAGATCGTCTCCATAGGGATCGGCCCGCCGCGCCGCCGCCTCACCGGGCAGCGCCGCGCCGTCGCGCAGCCGGCCGATCACCGCCGCCGAGAGTCCTCCGCGGTCGCACGGCAGCGTAGGTCCTCGCTGGTCAATGGCCATGTATGAGATGTACCCGGAGATCGCCGCCGCGCAACGGCCGACCGTGTCAGGAAGCGAAAAGCGCCTTGGTCACTCATACGTGGTCCATGTCGAGCCGGTGACATCGGCGGCTGTCCCGCGATTCCGGCGCCATGACACCGCCGGGATCGGCCTTCCATATTTCGTCCTTATTCCGTTTCGTCACAAAAGGAGGAAAATTAACCCGAGAGCCCTGGAGGCGACGATGACAAGGACCCGCTACAGCCCGGACCACGGACTGACCACACGCATGGTGACCACCATGTTCCTGATCGGTCTGCTGTATGTGGTGCTGGTCGGTGTGCTGCTGGCGGTGTTGCGCGGCGCCTGGCCGGTCATCCTGATCGTCGTCGGCCTCCTCTTCATCGCCCAGTTCTGGTTCAGCGACAAGATCGCGGCCTTCGGCATGGGCGCTCACGTGGTCACTCCCGAGGAGGCGCCCGAGCTGCATGGCACCGTCGACAGGATCTGCGCCCTGGCCGACATGCCCAAGCCGCGGGTGGCGATCTCCCGCAGCGACATCCCGAATGCCTTCGCCACCGGACGGAGCGAGCGCAGCGCCCTGGTCTGTGCCACCACCGGCCTGCTGCGAAGACTGGAGCCCGAGGAGCTGGAAGGCGTGCTCGCGCACGAGATGTCGCATGTCGCGCACCGCGATGTCGCCGTCATGACCATCGCCTCGTTCCTGGGCGTGCTCGCGGGTCTGATCACCCGGATAGCACTGTGGAGCGGACTCGCCAGGAGCGCCAGGAACGCGGGCCCCGCCGGCCTGGCGATTCTGCTGATCCCGCTGGTCAGCGCGGTGGTGTATGTGATCGGCTTTCTGCTGACCCGGCTGCTCTCCCGCTACCGCGAACTCTCCGCCGACCGCGCCGCGGCCCTGCTCACCGGCCGTCCCTCGGCCCTCGCCTCCGCGCTGACCAAGGTCAGTGGCCAGATGGCGCGGATCCCGACCGAGGACCTCCGCAAGGCGGAGCCGTACAACGCCTTCTTCTTCGTGCCCGCTTTCGCGTCGAAGGAGAGCCTGGGCCGTCTGCTGTCGTCGCACCCGACGCTGGAACAGCGGCTGGAGCAGCTCGCCCGTATCTCCGTGGAACTCGCCCGCCCGTGACAACCGGCGCTGGGCCGTACTGAACAGCACCGAGCAGCGAGGAGCTTGTCCCGTGGGTCTTCTCGACACCATTCTCGGCCGGAGCAAACCGGTACGCCCCGATCTCGACCAGCTCTTCGCTCTGCCGTCCGCCGCCCTCACCCTCCAGGCCGGCGCCGGCTTCGCTCCCACGGGCCTCGGCTCGGTGTGCTTCGCGGGCGTCGAAGGCGGCGGATTCGCGCGGATCCGGCAGGACGTACGGGATCTGCTCGACGCGGACGCCGGGCGCGCCGGTTCTCCCGTGGAGTTCACCGAGGACTCGTACGGCTACACCTGGCTGCTCGTCCGGCAGGCGGCCGACGACACGGCCGGTCTGGTCAACGATCTGCACGCGGTCAATACGCTTCTCCAGGACGGCGGTTTCGGCCCGCAGCTCCTCTGTTCGCTGCTCGGCTTCCGGGACGGTGAACAACGGCCTCTCGCGCTCGTCTACCTCTACAAGCGCGGCACCTTCTATCCTTTCGCGCCGCTGCCCGGTAGCACCGAGAAGCGTGACAACCAGCGTGAGCTGCAGGTCAGAGCGGTGCTGGGAGAAGACCTGCGGATGGAGCCGGACCTCGCGCGCTGGTTCCCCGTCTGGGGAGCGCCGGGCCTCTGAGCGCCTGTCATGCCCAGTCACGCCTGTCATCAGGACCAGTGAAATCAACGGGTTCAAGGCGTCGTCTCCGGCGGCTGCTGTAAACGGGTGAGCTGGTTGATCAGTCGGGCGGATCGCCTCGCCGCGGCCTTGTATTGGCGTCTGCACACGGGTTCACTTAGTCACACACAGTGTCGACTCGTGCACGCCGCGTGACGTTCTGCATGGCAGTCGGGCGCGGTAGGACGCAGCAGGCGCAGCCCCCGGCGAAAAGAGAGATTCCCAGCATGGTGACCAACGCGATCAAGAACAAGTCCCAGCGACTGTTCGACATGATGGACGAGAACCGCAACGGCGTCATCAGCGCCAAAGACCTCCAGCTCACTGCCGAGCGGCTGATCGACGCGTTCGGCGTCGCCGAGTCGGCCAAGGCCCGCCAGGTCATCAACAGCTACACCAAGGTGTGGGAGGAGCTCGCGGCGCAGGCCGACACGGACGGCGACGGCCAGATCAGCCGTGCGGAGTTCGAGTCGGCTTTCGCGGGCGCCGACCAGGGCAAGGGCCTGCAGGCGATCAACCGTGCCATCGACGCGGAGTTCGAGCTCGCGGACAGTGACGGCGATGGAATGCTCAGCCGGGACGAACTGAGCCGGATGCTGCGCGCGTTCAGGGTTCCGCAGTCCGAGCTGGACACGGCCGTGGCGGCCCTGGACCAGGACGGCGACGGTCAGGTCTCCGCCGAGGAGTACCGCGCGGCGATGCGCGAGTTCTACCTCAGCGACGACCTGACGACGCCCGGCAGCCAGCTCCTCGGCCGTATCCGCGCCGCGGTCTGATCCTGTCCCATCACCGACCGCCCGTCGGCCATCCGGCCGACGGGCGGTTCCGTGTACGGACAGGAAGAGGCCCCAGGCCAGGCCCTACCCGGCGCCTCGTCCGTGAGACTGGTCGAGGCCGGAGGCGAGAAGCCGGTCCGCTTCCCGCACCAGGCACTGCCATGCCTGCTCCACGTGGTGCGGCCGGGTGAAGGTGCCGCCTGTGGCGATGCGCAGTGTGATCCGGCCGTCGATCCTGCTGTGGGTGAGAAAAGTGGTTCCTGAGGCGTTGACCCTGTCCAGCAGTCGTCGGCCCGCTTCGTCCGCGTCGGTGCCCGGTGGTGTGCGCAGCCGGAAACACACCAACGAGAGCGGGTGCGGTGCGGTGAGTTCGAAGCGCTCGTCGGCGCGAATCCATTCGGCGAGCCGGGCCGCCGTGGCGACGCCCTCGCGGATGTGCCGGCGCAGTCCCTCGACGCCGTACCAGCGGATGACCGCCCACAACTTGAGCGCGCGGAATCTGCGGCCCAGTGGGATCTGCCAGTTCCGGTAGTCGGTGACCAGGCCCGATTCCGACGGAGCGTTGCGCAGGTACTCGGGCAGGATCGTCAGCGCGCCGGTGAGCCAGGCGCGGTCGGCGACCCAGAAGGTGTCGCAGTCGAAGTTGGTCAGCAGCCACTTGTGCGGATTGGTGCAGTACGAGTCGGCGTATTCGGCGACACCGTCATTGAGCCAGCGCAGCTCCGGGCAGACCGCGGCGACCCCGGCGTACGCGGCGTCCACATGCAGCCAGATCCCGTGCTCACGGCTGACGCGTCCGATGGCCGCCACCGGGTCGACGGCGGTGGTCGAGGTGGTGCCGACCGTCGCCACGGCCAGCAGCGGAGTGATGTCGTCGGCCAGGTCCCGCAGGACCAGGGTGCGCAGATGGTCGGCATCGAGGGCGAGCGTCGCCGGATCGGTGCGTACGTATCTGACGGTCCGTTCGCCGAGTCCGGTGATCACGGCCGCTTTGACCGCCGAGGAGTGTGTCTCCGCGGTGACATAGATTCCGTACCGCCGCGCGCCGACTCCGTCGCTCCTGACCGCTCCCTTGCCGGCCCGCTGGAGCGCGGCGACAAGGGAGACCAGAAGGGCGCTGGAGGCGGTGTCCTGGATGACGCCGCCGCCGCGGCTGCCGGAGCGGAAATGGTCCGGCAGGCCGAGGATCTCCACCAGCCAGTCGAGGACGTGCTCTTCCATCTCGGTGCACGCGGGGCCGGTGGCCCAGGACATGCCCTGGACACCGAGACCGGCCGAGAGCAGGTCCGCCAGGACGGCCGGGCCGGACGTGTTGGCCGGGAAGTAGCCGAAGAACCGCGGATGCTGCCAGTGCAGCAGGCCGGGAACGACGATGTCGTCCATGTCGCGCAGCAGCGACTCGAAGGGTTCGCCGCGTTCGGGAGGACGGGCGGGAAGCAGGCTACGTACCTGACCCGGCTCGACGTCCGGGGCCACCGGAAGGGATTCGAGGCGTTCCCAGTAGTCGGCGATCCAGTCGACGGTCGCGTGACCGTACTGGCGGAACTCCTGGGGCGTCATGTGGTCCACCCGGTGTCTCCTGCCTGTCGTGGTGCGTCAGCAGCGGTGCGTTCATATGCCGGCTCAGATAGGAGACGCCGTCGGTTCTCCCGGTCCCGGGTACGTCCCCGATGATCCGTCTGGCCACCCCGTGGTGGGCCCGCTTCCAGCGCAGCCACGCGGTGTCCACGGCCGCGACAGCGTCTTCCAGCCGGACTGCGGCCGGCACTTCGAGAGTGAGCCGCAGCCCTTCGAGCGCCTGGCCCAACGGCACGTCCGGGAGCGGCGAACCGGCCACCGGCACCGCCGTCAGCAGCTCGGGCCGCAAGGCCCGCTCTCCGCGGCAGTACCGCTCCAGTGCGGCGAAGGCGGGTGACTGCAGCGCCCCCGTGCCATAGGTGGCGGCGCGGATTCGGGCGAACTGCCCGGCGTCGATGGTGGAGACGATGTGGAACAGCCGCGCGGCGTGACGCAGTGTGCGGGTGAGCGCGCCCAGCCGGGACACCAGCTCGGGCAGTTCGCGCGGTCCGCAGCGGCCGGCGTCGGCGGCCTGCGCGGCGGCCGCGCCGGAGAGGATCTCCATGATCTGCACCGAGCGGTTGAACAGATACTCGTCCGGCTCGGTCGTCGCCGGCAGTGGTGTGCACTCGACGATCCGGCGCAGCGCCGATGGCCGGTTCCGGCAGAGGCCGGAGATCAGCCGGGCACAGAACCGCAGCGCGGTGTCGGGGCCGAGTGGCCGGGGCCGCGCGGAATCCGGGCTCAGCGCCTGGCGCAGGTCGCCCGCCAGCCGGGTCGCGGCGGCCGAACGCGCACCGGACCGGCCGCGGTGAGCCATGCGCAGTTCGTGCTGGATCAGGTCGGCCACGAGCGCCGCGCTCAGCACGTTCGCGGTCTCCTCGTAACCGGTTGTACCGGCTCGGCAGTACTGGTCGAGCAGGCCGCACATGGTGTAGGTCTCGTAGGTCTGTGTCGCGGTGGCGGTGGCGGTCGCGCAGCGCAGCCAGTGGGCGGTGAACCAGCTCTCGGCGGGCGCGGTTCCGGCCCGTGACCACGCCGTGGCGGCGGCCTCCACCAGAGCCGCGGCCAGTTCGGCGGGCAGCGCGCCCGTCCCGTACGCCCGCAGCGTCCGAGTCGCCTCGGTGAACGGGAACTCCGGGGCGGAGGCGGCCGGGCCCGCCGTGTGCGCCGCGCGCGACCAGGCCCGGATCGCCGTCGGCACATGCCCGTGCCGCGCGCTCGCGCGGCCGTCGGCGTGCACCGGGTCCGGTCCGCCGCGGTCCTCGTCAGACATCTCGGCTGGTGCCTTCCTGGTCGGTCCGGGTCTGGTGTGCGCCAGTCCGGCTCCGGCGTGCGGTGACGGTCACGGACGGCGTGTATGGAGGAGTCCGTCGCACCAGATGGAATCGACGCGGTCCCAGCGCGCCGCCGCCTCGACGGAAGGAAAGAAGCCGCGGCCCTTGCGGTTGGCGCTGGTGTTGCACAACACGGGGATTCCGCTGAGCTCTTCGTAGGCGGTCAGCACCTCGGCCAGGAAGGCGTTGTCGCCGGGGCTGACGGTCTGGAGCCTGGCGGTGCCGTCCAGATGCACCACGGCCGGAATCCGGTCGGCCCATCCGGGCCTCACCGCGTGGTCGAAGAGCATGTACGGATCGGGACAGCCCGGCGAGAAGATCTCCGGGGCGCGGCTCTCCAGACAGACGGGAGCGACCGGCCGGTAGAACTCGCGGTCCTTGATGTCATTGAGGACATCCCTGGTCTTCAGGTCGGTGGCCGGCGCGAGAATGCTGCGTCCGCCCAGCGCGCGCGGTCCGAGTTCCGCGCGCCCGTGCAGCACGACGACCGGCTCGCCGCTCTCGTGCAGCACCTTGGCCAGCTCCGCCGCTCCGCACGGCCGGGACCGCCATCCCGACAGCTCCGCCGTGGGAACGACATCGGGACCGCGGTGGACGCTCCAGCGCAGCCGGGTGCCGCCGTGATGCACCATCTCGGCGACGGCTGTGCCCAGAGCCGCCCCGGAGTCGTTGGGAAAGGGCGGGATCCATACATCGGCGAACAGACCGCTGGATCGGACGGCACTGTTCCATTTGATGTTGAGGGCGCATCCGCCGGCCAGACAGAGGTTCGGTGCCGGGCCGCCCGTGGCCTCGGCGGTACGCGCGCGCAGCGCGGCCAGCAGCCTGTCGCCGAGGTAGCCCTGGAAGCTCGCGATGAGATCCGCGTCGGAGGAACCGGGCCACAGCCGGGCACGGTCCCGGCCGATGCGCAGGCCGAGCTCCGTCGCGGTGTCGAAGCTGAGCGGGAGGCGGGCGAGTTCGGCGTCGAAGACCGGATAGAAGTCCGGTTCGTCCTGGCCGAGGGCCGCGTACGCCATGGCCTTGCCCGCGACATCGAGATGGCGCGGGCTCGCGTGCCCGTCGACGGGCCGGTCCTGGACACCGGTCCGGCGGAAGGGCTCGAACTGGGCGGCGAAGTCGGCGAAGGCACTGCCGTAGACCGGGAACAGCGGGCCGAGGCTCGTCACTCGCAGCGGTGCGGGCTCGACCCGGTACAGACGCGGGACCATGCCGCCGTCCCAGACCAGTACCAGGGCCGGTTCCTCGCGGGCGGCGTACGGGCTGGTGCAGTAGGCGCCGAGCAGGTGCTGTGCGGCGTGGTGGTAGCTGCTGTAAGGGACGGTGCACGGGCCCAGTGGCAGTCCGTCGAAGGTGTACCGGCGCAGCGGATCCGGCCGCGGCGCGGTGTCGGGCTCGCAGTAGGGCGCCACCTCCACCGTCACCGGGCGGCCGGTGTGTGTCACCCGCAGCAGAGGGCGCGACTCGCCCGGCGCGGCGAACCAGCCGTCCACCACGAAGCGGTCGATGTCGCCCGGCCGGATGCCCTCGCGCGCCAGGATCTCCTCCACGGCCTCCAGGCGGTTCAGCGGCTGGAAGCGCGGGCTGTCGTCCAGCTTCTCCATCTCGATGCTGAACAGCAGGTCGTTGCCGTCGATGACGGCGATACCGCCGTCATGGGTGAGTTTGAGCCCGCAGAGGAGCACTGGCAGTTCCTTCCCGGTGGCCTGGCGTACGACCGGACACGTTGTGCGGATACGGGCCTCAGGCCCGGGTGAGCGTCCACGTCTCGTAGTGGGTGGAGTCGCCGGCGGGCTCGGACGAGTAGTTGTCGAAGACCGCGATATCGGTGAAGCCCGCTTCCACGGCGGCTTCGCGAACCGCGTCGCGGTCCAGTACGTACAGCCGGTGCAGTTCTCTGGCCGCGGTGTAGGAATCCTTCGCCGGGCCCTCCGTCCTGAGGAACTGGGTGTACGTGAGGTCGGAGAAGGCCCCCGAGCGGTCGTGCTCGAATTTCCAGATGAACGCCAGATCGCCCAGGTCGCCGGCCCAGATCTGAGCGAAGTCGTTTTCCAGCCTGCGGCGGGACAGGATGTCGAAGACGAACGAGCCGCCGTCGCGCAGAGTGAGCGCCACCGCGTGAAATGTCTTGAGGAGACTGTCCAGGTCCGGCATGTAGTTGAGCGCCGCCGCCGGACACACCACGGCGTCGAACTCCTGTCGCACCGGGATCTCCGGGAGCTCCGCCCGGATCAGCGGCACTCGGTCGCCCAGCCGGTTCCTCGCCTCCTGGAGCATGGTCTCCGAGCGGTCGAGACCGGTGACCGAATACCCGAGGGCGGCCAGTTGTTCCAGCATCAGGCCCGTACCGCAGCAGATTTCGAGGACCTCGCCGACCGGCCGGCCACGGTCCGACCACAGGCGTCGCAAGAAGGCCGCCATATGCGGACGCGGGCTCTCTCCCCACTTCTCGATCGCCCATTCGGCCAGCCGGTCATAGGTGTCGGCGGTCGCGGCGTACGGCTCCGGATAACCGGCAGACAGACAGGGCTGTCCCTTCATTTCCACTCCTTGTGGGCTGGTTGGCTACGCACGAGTGAAGGTCCAGGTCTCATAGAGCGTGGCATCATGAGCCGGCCCGTCCGTGTAATTGTCGTGGACAGCCGTGTCGATAAATCCTGAATCGCGTGCGACACGGCGGATCAGCTCGGGATCCAGAACATAGAGCCGATGTAGTTCGATGGTTTTTTCGTACGAATCCGCTGGATTTCCTTCGCGGTGGAGAAACTGCGTATACGTCGCATCGCAGTAATCACCGGAGGGAGCGTTCTCGAATTCCCAGATGAACGCCAGATCGCCCAGGTCGGCCGCCCACACATCACTGCCCGCGTGGCCGTCCATCATCGCCCGGCCGAGGATGTCGAAAACGAACGATCCGCCGGGACGCAGCACACCGGCCACCGACCGGAAGGTCGCGGCGAGGTCGTCCTCGCCCGACATGTAGTTGAGCGCCGCGCCGGAGCTGATCACGGCGTCGAACTGCCTGCTCACAGGGATCGACGGGAGTTCGGCCAGTACCAGCGGCACCTCGGGGCCGAGGCGCTCGCGCGCGTGTCCCAGCATCGCGGCCGACCGGTCAAGACCGGACACCTCGAAACCTCTGAGGGCGAGCTGTTCCAGCATCAGGCCGGTGCCGCAGCAGATCTCCAGAACATTCCTGACGGCGGGGAAACGGCTCGCCCAGTATTTCTGCAGGAAGTCCGCCCGCTCCGGGCGGGGTTTCTCTCCCCACTCGCTGACGATCCAGTCGTCCAGCCGGTCATAGGCGTCCGCGATGGCGTCGTACAGGTCCGGAAATCCTTCCGGCGGGCAAGGTTGCCCCTTCATTCGCTCTCCTTAGGCCGGTCGCGGACCACTGTAAGGGCTGTCCCGTAATCCCTGGTGGATCAGCACGCGGCGGCGGACAAGAGCGGTACCTTCCGCGCCGCACGGGGTTCGTTCACCTGTCCGGCCGAATATCCTCACCCGAACGTGGGCCCGCATTGTCCGGGACCGGAGAACGCCTATAGCCTTCCGCAGCGTTTGCCGGACGCACCACTGCCCGGGGACCGTGTCACGCCCGTCGCCGAAGAACAGGGGTCATCTCGCGATGACGAGTGAGGTCGCACGCCTCTATGAGGCTTTTCCCTTTCCGTCTCCGGAACCGGATTCCGGACTGATCGACGTGGTCGCCCGGGAGATGCCGCTCGTGCTGAGCGACTCGTCGCTGGACGGCCGGCGCGTGCTCGACGCGGGCTGCGGCACCGGGCACACACTGGTGGCGCTCGCCCTGCGGCACCCGGAGGCACGTTTCACCGGAATGGACGCCTGCCGGCGCTCCCTCGGCGTGGCCCGTCACCTCGCCGAGCGGCACGGTGCGACCAATGTCGACTTCGTCCACGGCACCATGCCGCACCTCGGTCTGACGGACCGCTTCGATCTGATCATCTGCTTCGGTGTGCTGCACCACCTGCCCGATCCCCGTGCCGGGCTGAGCTGGCTGACCGAGCACCTCAACACCGACGGCCTGCTGCATCTGTGGCTGTACAACGCCCTCGGAGAGCACGGCCGCATGCTCGACCGTGAACTCGTCCAGCTCCTGGCACCGCCCGGCGGCCCGGCCGCCGGGCTGGAGACCGTGCGCAAGCTCGGACTCACGCTGCCCCTCGCGGAGTACGGCTTTCCCTCCGGCTGGAACGGCTCGGCGCTCAGCCGGGCCGAGCAGGACGTCTTCGACGCGGACGCCTATGTCAACCCCGTGGTCCGGCCCATGCGCTTCGGCGACATGCCCCGGCTCTTCGACGGACTCGGTATGGACTGGCTGGCCGCCGACCGGGTCTACTTCCCGGGAGGCGTGAAGTTCATCGATCTGGACGGCATCGAACCGGACAATGACCTGTACGTACGTCCCGAGAGCCTGATCGGCGACGCGGCCCTGCGCGTACGGCTCGCCGCACTCGGCAGTCTCGACCGGGTCCGCGCGCTGGAACTGCGGTTGCGCCCGACCGGCTTCCGCGTGCTGGCCGGCCGGGGCGCGAGCCTCGACCGCTGTGTCCCCCGGATCAAAGGCAATCTGCTGCCGCTGCCGGGCCGGACACCCGCGGACATGCGGGCCGGCCACCGTGACGAGGTCCGCTGACATGCCACTCGACCCGAGGATCGCCGCTTTTCTGGACGCTCACGCGGCAGGGCCCGCCATGCAGGACATGCCTCTGGAGGATTTCCGCGCGGCCATCGAAGCCATCGTGGAGTGCTGCGCGCCGGCCGCCGCGGTGCCGGTCGTCAAGGATCTGTCGGTACCAGGTCCGGCCGGGCCGGTTCCCGTACGGCTCTACCATCCCAGGCCCGGAACCGTCCTGCCGATCGTCGTGTACTTCCACGGCGGCGGCTGGATGACCGGCAGCATCGACCACATGGACCCGGTGTGCCGGAACCTGGCCGAGGAGACCGAGGCCGTCGTCCTCAACACCGGATACCGGCTGGCACCCGAGCACCCGTTCCCCGCGGCCCTCGACGACGCGCGCGCGGTCACCGCGTGGGCTGCCGCCAACGGCGCCTCGTTCGGCGGCGACGCCGCACGGCTGGCCGTCGCCGGAGACAGCGCGGGAGCCAATCTGGCCACCGTCGTGGCCGCGCTCGCCCGTGACACCGGCGGACCCCGGATCGCTCACCAACTCCTCATCTGCCCGGCGCTCGACACGGCCATGGACACGGAGTCCTACCGGGAACTGGCGGACGGATACGGCTGCACCCACGACCTCATGCGGCTGTGCTGGCGCACCTATCTGGGGATGCCCGAAGAGTCCTTCCGCGACGCGCCGTGGCAGGCCGTGCCCATGCGCGCTCCCGACCTGACGGGGCTGCCACCGGCCACCGTACTGACCATGGAGTACGACCCACTGCGTGACGAGGGCGAGGCCTACGCGCGGAGGCTGGCGGCCGCCGGAGTGCCGGTGGACGTCACACGCTGTCTCGGCCTCATCCACTGCGCTCTGCACATCGAAGGCGTCGCGCCGCGCGCCGGCCGGGTCCGGGAGCTCGCGGTCGGAGCACTTCGGTCGGCCTTCGCGCTCACCGCAGTACCGGTCTCCGGCACCGCGGTCCTCCAGGAGTGACTCGGGCCGCGCCGTGAGCGACCGGAGCGCGACGGTGCGAAGCTCCGCCGGACCGCGCTCCGGCCTTGACGAAACGATCACCGTGGGATCTCCTCGGATCCAGGCGCCGGTCCCCCGGCGTCTCCCGATCGCCTGAGGAGCGTTATGCCGACCGCGTTTTTCTCGGCCCTGTCCCATCTTGAGTGCTCCAGGACCGGCGCGGTCAGCGACGCCGACGTGGTGCAAGGGACCTCCGAGGCGGGCGCGCCGCTGCTGGCCCGCTATGACCTCGAACGGGTCGGGGCCACCGTGAGCAGGGAGGAGATCGCGGGCCGCGCGCCGGATCTCTGGCGCTACCGGGAGCTGCTGCCGGTGCGGGAGCGGCGCCATGTGATCACCCTCGGCGAAGGAATGACACCGCTGCTGGAACTGAGGCGTTACGGTGCGAGCGTCGGCGTGCCCGGACTGCGGATGAAGGACGAGGGCCTCATCCCGACCGGCACCTTCAAGGCGCGCGGCGCCGCCGTCGGCGTCTCCCGCGCGGCGGAGCTCGGTGTGACCGGCATCGCGATGCCCACCAACGGCAACGCCGGCGCGGCGTGGTCGGTGTACGCGGCCCGGGCCGGCCTGCGCAGCCTGATCGCCATGCCGGTCGACGCCCCGGAGATCACCCGTACCGAGTGCGTGGTCTCCGGGGCCGAGCTGTATCTGGTGGACGGTCTGATCGGAGACGCGGGCAAGCTGGTGGCCGCCGCGGTCGCCGAGCGGGACGGCTTCCAGGAGGTCTCCACGCTCAAGGAGCCGTACCGCCTCGAAGGCAAGAAGACGATGGGGTACGAGATCGTCGAGCAGTTGGGCTGGCGGGCGCCCGATGTCATCCTCTATCCGACCGGCGGCGGAGTCGGGATCATCGGCATCTACAAAGCGCTGCTGGAGATGCGGGAACTCGGCTGGCTGACCGGTGACCTGCCGCGGCTGGTCGCCGTGCAGGCGACCGGCTGCGCACCGATCGTCGAGGCCTTCGAGCGCGGTGACAGCGAGAGCGTGGCCTTTCCCGACGCCCGGACGGTGGCCTTCGGCATCACCGTTCCCAAGGCGCTCGGTGACTTCCTCGTGCTGGACGCGGTCCGGCGGACCGAGGGCACCGCCATCGCGGTGACCGACGAGGAACTGCTGGCCGCGCAGGGAGCGCTGGCCCGTATCGAGGGAGCGTTCGTCTGTCCGGAGGGCGCGGCCTGTTTCGCGGCGGTGGACCGGCTGCGTGCGTCCGGCTGGCTGCGCGGCGACGAGAACGTGGTCGTACTCAACACCGGCACCGGTCTCAAGTATCCCGAGACCGTCCCCGTCGATGTCCCCACCCTGCCGGTGCACGGTCGGATCCCCGGTGCGCCGCAGGCGCGTTGAGGCGGATCGGGGACCCGGCTCTCACGCCGTCACCCTCAATCCCGTCCGGTCGCCGCGAGCGCCACCGCGGCCTCGCTCGTGTACATCAGGAAGGTCAGCGTCTCCTGGAAGTAGAGGCGGACGCTCGTGTCGTCGTGGGCCAGATAGCCGATGGAGACGTCCTGGCCGATGCGGAGTTCGAAGTCGCCGCCCCGTGTGGACAGCAGGAAGGCGCCGTCGATGGCGGGCGCCCAGATGATCTCGCCGTCCAGGACCCGGTCTATGTGGTTGTGAATGGGATAGCCGTGGTCGGACGTCTCGTTGACGGCGGTGTAGGCATCGGCGCTGAGCGCCAGCGTGTACGCGCCGCCGACACCCGCGAGCCGAAGAGTGCTCACGGCCTGGCTGATGGCGTCCGGATAGTCGCGTACCTCGGCCGGCAGGGAGAGTTCCGGATGGGACGTGCTCTTCCGGATACCCGCGATGCCCGCTTCCGGGTATCCCTCGAACACCGCGCGGTCCTCGGCGAACGCGATCTTCCGCGCGGCGTCCTTCACCGGCTGCCAGTCCGCGTCCTTGGCCCCGCGCTCGACATCGTCGGCCTGCCGGCGGTCGACCGTGAAGGGCACGCGCAGTTCAAGAACCGGCTGCGACCGGCGCGTACGGGCGACGATTCCGGCCGCCGGAGGGTCGATGTCCGCCAGATGTCCGGTGCCGACCGCCGCCATCTCGGTGCCCGCGGGCTCGGGCACATCGACGATCCGGCGCCCGGCCACATGGCGCTTGAAGGTGCGGCGCGCCTCCTCCTCCAGGTCGGCCCACGCGGCCTCGGAGATGGGCGCCAGTTCACGGTGCAGGTTCCTCATCGAAGGTGCTCCTCTTCAGGTTGCCGATCCCCAGCGAGCCGTCGTCCTCGAATGGAGGCCCGGCCGCCGGTGCGGCGTCCGCCGGTCCGGCGGCCCCGTCCCCGGGCTCTGTCCCGGTCTGCGGACCGGTCTCCACATCGGTCTCCGAATCGAGCGGACCCGGTGGATCCGGCAGGTCGTCGAGGAAGTCGGCGCTCGGTGCGAAGAACAGCGTGCCGGTCACCGCGGTGGAGAAGTCGAGGATCCGGTCGTGATCGGCCGGCCGCTTTCCCAGAAACATGTTCCGCAGCATCTCCTCGGTGACGGCGGGAGTTCGCGCGTAGCCGATGAAGTAGGTGCCGAACTCGCCTCGCCCGGCGCTGCCGAAGGGCATGTTGTCGCGGAGGATCTGACGCTGTGTGCCATCGGGGCCGGTGATCGTGTTCAGTGCGACATGCGAGTCGGCCGGCTTGACGTCGTCGTCCATCTCGATGTCGGTCAGCTTCGAGCGGCCGATCACCATCTCCTGGGCCTCGACCGGCAGGGCGTTCCACGCCTGGAGATCATGCAGATACTTCTGCACGATCACATAGCTTCCGCCGGCGAACTCCGCGTCCTCGTCACCGATCAGGACCGCCGCGCTCGCCGCGGGTCCGACCGGATTCTCGGTCCCGTCCACAAAGCCGAGCAGGTCACGTACGTCGAAGTACTTGAAGCCGTGCACCTCGTCACAGACCGTCACGGAGCCGCGCAGCCGGTCCATGATCTGGGAGGCCAGCGCGAAGCAGAGATCGAGCCGCGCCGCCCTGATGTGGAAGAGCAGATCGCCGGGCGTGGACACGGCACGGTGTCTGGCGCCGACCAGTTCGCGGAGCGGATGCAACTCGGCCGGTCGCGGCCCGCCGAACAGCCGGTCCCACGCCTGTGAGCCGATCCCGGCGACACAGCTCAGCTCGCCGCGCGGCGCCCGGAAACCAACAGCTCGCTGGAGCCCCGACAGGTCGGACAGCAGTCCCCGCACGACGGGTTCACCACCCGTGTCGACCGTCACCACCAGGAAGATCGCCGCTCCGGTCAACGGGCTCAGCACCGGCTGCGGCACCGTCTCCGGGGCGGGAGAGGCCATCGCCGGACACCTCCTCACTCGTCATGTGCGGGGCGGACCCGAAGGCGCGGGCCACTTCCGTACCGCATGACGGGTTGACCGGGACGGCCGCGGGCCCTCCGCCTGCCCGGCATGCCCGGCGGTCCGGGGCCTTCGGTGCCTTCGTGTGCGCCGGACGCCCCGGGCCTTCTTCATTGTCCTTCGGGGCCACACGCCCCGCATCCGGTGGCAGCCGGGGGCGCCGGGAGTCATCCGGCCGAGTCGTCGTCACAAGCGCCTGGTACGGAACGGCTGTCCGCGTCCGGTTCCGGAGCGGTGTCCGCGTCGGCGAGAAGCCGGAACAGGGCCTCGATCCGGCGGGAGAGCTTGGCTGGGTCGGCTTCGCGGAGGACCACGTGCGGTTCAGCCCTCGTGCGCGGCCGGAGGCGTCCGTACGACAAGGACGGCCAGATCGTCGCGCCCGTCGCTGGGATGGTCGTCGGCCAGGAGCCGGCAGAGCTCGTCCACGGGCAGCGCGGCATGCGCGGAAGCCAGGTCGGCGAGCGTGCGCAGACCGGCGTCGATGGGCATGTGGTGATGCTCGATGAGGCCGTCGGTGAAGAACACGACGGTGGCACCGGCCGGAAGGACATGCGTGCGGTCGTGCCGGGGCCGGTCGGGCTCCACTCCCAGAGGCAGACACGGCTCGATGTCGAGATAGCGGGCCGGTTCGCCGGGAGCCAGGAGGAGCGGCGGAGGATGACCGGCGCTGCTCCACCGCACCGTCCAGGCGTCACCGTGTGGCTCGATGAGGGCCACCAGCACGGTGGTGACGAGGTCGGCGCTGACGGTCTTGAGCGTGAAGTCCAGTTGTGTCAGGACGGCGCTGGGCGAGGCGGGCTGCGTACAGAGCAGGGCGCGCAGCATATTGCGGGTCTGGGACATGGCGGCCGCGGCGGTCAGGTCATGACCGCTGACATCGCCGATGACGGCGGCGCAGATGCCGTCGGGCAGGACCAGCACGTCGTACCAGTCACCGCCGAGGTGATTGGGCTTGGCCGCCGGACGGTAGACGGCGGCGGCCGTGAGAGGCCACGGGTCGGGAAGCTGTGGCAGCAGAAGCCGCTGGAACCGCTCGGCCTCCGAGCGGACCCGCTCATAGAGACTGGCCTTTTCGATGGCCACGGCGGCTGCTCCGGCCAGCGCGACGACGACATCCTCGTCATGGGAGTCGAACGGCTGCCCGTCCAGCCTCTCCGACAGATACAGGTTGCCGTAGACACGGCCCTGGACGATGACGGCGACGCCCAGCAGCGTCTTCATGGGCGGATGACCGGGCGGGAAGCCGGCCGCCGCCGGGTGCCCGGCGATGTCCTGGACCCGCAGCGGCTCGGGATCCTGGATCAGCTTGCCCAGCAGCCCCCGGCCGCGTGGAAGCTCGACACCCTCAAGGTCCGCGAGTTCCTCGCTGTTCAAACCCTCGGGAATGAACCGCGAGAGCCATTCGCCGTCCTCGCCGAGCACTCCCATGGCGCCGTAGCGGGCTCGTACGAGTGCCATCGCACTGGTCACGATCCGGCGCAGCAGGACGGACAGCTCGGTCTCACGGCTCAGGGCCAGCATCGCCGTCAGCAGGATCTGGAGCTTTTCCTGGGCCTGCCCCAGCTCGGTGAGTTTCTCGCCGATGCGCCGGAGGTCGTCGTCCAGCGGCAGACGCACCTCGGGATGTCCGGCCGCGCGGCCTTCTTCCGGGTCCACTGGTCACCACTCCCTTGCCCACGGCGGCGTGAGGAGCCGCCGCGCTCCGACCGCCCGGTGTTCAGGCCGGGCCGTACACCCATGGAGCGAAACGCCACATATCTCTCATTCACACCCTTCTCCTTCACACCCTAGAGAAGAGCGGCGGTGCGCACGCAGCGAGCCGGCGGCCGCACGACATCGCGGCTCCGCGAAGCCGCGGTTCCGGAAGCCGTCCACCAGGCCGGTGTCGTCACCTTCCACCGGCTGGATGACGTACACACCAAGATCATGCTGCAGCTCGACCACGACCCCAAGGGCGTGGCCGACACCGTCGGCGACAAGCTCGGCGTCGTACGCCGCCAGGCCAAGGGCGATCTCGAACGCTTCAAGAAGTTCATCGAGGCCCGTGGCAGCGAGACCGGCGCCTGGCGCGGCCAGGTCTGACCCGCGAAGGCGTACGGCGAAGGAAGCCGTGCGTACGTGTGACTCCGGCAACGTGCCCGGTGCCCGGTGCCTCGCCATCCACGGAGGCGGCCGGGCGCCGGGCGCGCCTCGTGCGGCGGATGATCCGGCCGCCTTACGGGGGAAGTTGACCGGGACCGGGACCTCCAGCCGGATGGAACCGCGGCCGCACAGGTGTCAAGCCGCGCCCGGCAAGGAAGTCGAGGTACGTCGGTAAATCGTGACGGAAGGGATGGAACGGTCTGGAAGACCCGTAGCCTGTAGCGGTCGACCGGGCCACGCGGCTTTGTGAGAGACCGGCAGGCACACCGATGAACGCGCCCCGCCGCCGTTCACGCGCGGCTCCGCCTCTCACCGACTCCGCATCGGCCCCACGGCAGCCGGTCCGGCAGCGCCGGGAAGCCGCACCAGCCGGACCGTACGGCCCAGCCGACCCCGCGAGGAGAGGAGACCAGATGCGCCCGACCGGGCTGGAGGAACTCGCGTCCACCGGACGCCGGCCCGACGCGCACCGTGGCCCCGAGCCGTCTCCGTGCGGCGCGGAAGCCGCCGGCCCGGCGCTCCTGGAGCCGGCCTCGTCACCGGACGGCGCGGGGCCGCACGCCTGCCGTCCCGAGGCCGTCGACACGGATGTCCCCGCCGCCGTCGGACGCGTACTCGGCCAGGTGCTGGACGACGCGCTCGCGGAATCCCGCGCGGCCGATCCCGCGTTCGCCCTCGACCTCGCCGAGCGTCTCGCACTCTTCACCCTCCAGGGAGGCAAGCGCATGCGGTCCCAGTTCCTGTGGTGGGGGCTGCGGGCCTGCGCGCCGGAGATGGACGCGACGGACGCGTACCGCGCCCTGCGGCTGGCAGCCGGGCTCGAACTGATCCAGACCTGCGCGCTGGTGCACGACGATGTGATGGACGGTTCCCTCGTCCGGCGCGGCAGACCCGCCGTGCACGCCGCTCTGGCCGAGCAGTACGGCGTCTTTCCCGCCTCCGACGCCGAGCACTTCGGCAAGGCGGCCGCCGTTCTCGTCGGTGACCTCGCCCTGGCGTGGGCGGACGATGTCGTCGCCGACACCGAGCTGCCCGTGGCCGGCCGCCGCCAGGTACGCGCGATCTGGCGGGCCATGCGGACCGAGATGGTGGCGGGCCAGTATCTCGATCTGCGCGGCCAGGTGACCCGGTCCCGTTCGACGTCGCAAGCCCTGCGGACCGCCTGTCTCAAGACCGCTCTCTATTCCGTGGAGCGCCCGCTGGCGCTGGGCGCCGCGCTGGCCGGTGCCGACGAGCACACCACCCTGGCCCTCCGTTCCGCGGGCCGCTGCGCGGGGATCGCCTTCCAGCTTCGTGACGACCTCCTCGGTGTGTTCGGCGCCCCGCACCGCACCGGCAAACCGTCCGGCGAGGACATCCGCGAGGGCAAGCTCACCTATCTGGTGAGCTTCGCGCGGGCACGCGCCGAGTCGAACGGTGACGCCGCGTCGCTGGCCGTCCTCGAAAACGCCCTCGGTGACGCCTCTCTCTCCGAAGAGGGCCTGGACCGGGTACGCCACGTCCTCGACGCGACCGGCGCGCGAGCGGTGGTGGAGAACAAGATCGACCGGCTGGTGACGCGCGCCACCCGCCATCTCGCCGCCGCCTCCGTCGAGCCGGTCGCGGGACGGCGGCTGCACGGTCTGCTGAGCGCGGTCGCCGGTGATCACGCGGCCCTCCTGAAGGACGGACCTTCCGTATGAGGACGCCGAGCACGATGAGGTCGCCGAGCAGGATGAAAACGCTGAAGGGGCCCACCGATCACGTCGTGGTGGTCGGCGCCGGGCTCGCGGGGCTCTCCGCCGCCCTGCATCTGCTCGGCGCGGGACGCCGGGTCACCGTCGTCGAGCGTGACGCCGGTCCCGGCGGCCGGGCGGGCCGCACCGTGCGGAACGGCTACCACATGGACACCGGACCGACCGTCCTGACCATGCCGGACCTGGCCGAGGAGGCGTTCGCCGCCGTCGGTGACACACTCCGTGGCCGCGTCGAGCTCTTACCGCTGCACCCCGCCTACCGGGCCCGGTTCGCGGACGGCTCCGCGATCGACGTGCACACCGGCGCGGCGGCGATGGAGGCGGAGGTCGAACGGCTGGCCGGCGCACGCGAGGCACTCGGCTACCGGCGGCTGCGTGCCTGGCTCGAAGAGCTGTACCGGGTCCAGATCCGCCGCTTCATCGACGCGAACTTCGACTCTCCGCTCCAGCTCCTCCATCCGGATCTGGCCCGCCTCGCCGCCCTCGGTGGTTTCGGCCGCCTCGACACCCGGATCGGCCGGTTCATCTCCGACGAACGGCTGCGCCGGGTGTTCTCCTTCCAGGCCCTGTACGCCGGGGTGCCACCTGCCCGCGCGCTCGCCGCGTACGCCGTCATCGCCTATATGGACACGGTCGCCGGAGTGTTCTTCCCGCGAGGCGGGATGTACGCGCTGCCGCGGGCCATGGCGGACGCGGCGGCCGATGCCGGGGCCGCTTTCCACTACGGCCAGAATGTCGTGCGGCTGGAGCGGGCCGGCGAGCGGATCACCGCCGTCGTCACCGACCAGGAGCGCCTTCCCTGCGACGCTGTGGTGCTCACTCCGGATCTGCCGGTCGCCTACCGGCTGCTCGGACACCGGCCGCGCCGCCCTCTGCGGCTGCGTCACTCGCCGTCCGCGGTGATCCTGCACGCGGGCACCGACCGCACCTGGCCCGGACTGGGCCATCACACCATCTCGTTCGGCTCCGCCTGGAAGTCCACCTTCCGCGAACTGACCCGTACCGGACGGCTGATGACCGATCCTTCGCTGCTCATCACCCGGCCCACGGCCACCGATCCCTCTCTCGCGCCTCCCGGCCGCCACCTGCACTACATCCTGGCGCCCTGTCCGAACACCGATATCGGTCCCGGCCGGCGGGACTGGCGGGAGCTCGCGCCCCGCTACCGCGACAGCCTGCTCACCGAACTCGAACGGCGAGGGCTCACCGGGATCGGCGCCGCGATCGAGGAGGAGTGTCTTGTCACACCGGCCGACTGGACGGCTCAGGGACACGCCGCCGGTACGCCGTTCTCCGCGGCGCACACCTTTCCGCAGACCGGTCCGTTCCGCCCGCGGAACCTGGTGCGCGGCACGGAGAACGCCGTACTCGCCGGATGCGGTACCACTCCGGGCGTCGGAGTTCCGACCGTACTGATCTCCGGCAAACTCGCGGCGGCCCGGGTCACCGGCCTCCGGCCGCCACGGCCCGCGCCGGCCCGCACCGCACCGGAAGGCACCCCGGCATGACCGACCGCGAACTCGACGCGGCGGGCATCACCGAGCCCGCGCTGCGCACCGCCTACGCCCACTGCCGCCGGCTCAACGCCCGGCACGGCAAGACGTACTTCCTCGCCACCAGGCTGCTGCCGGTGGAGCGGCGGCCGGCCGTGCACGCCCTGTACGGCTTCGCCCGGTGGGCCGACGACATCGTCGACGACCTGGCCGGCGGCGCGACCACGGCCGAACGGAGCGACGCGCTCGGCGAGTTGCAGCGGCGGCTGGACACGGGACTGCGTCTCGGTCGGAGCGCGGAGCCGGTGGTGCGGGCGCTCGCGCACACGGCGGCCGTCTATGCCATCGACCACCGGCACTTCGCCGACTTCATGACCGCCATGCGCAGCGACCTGGAGGTGACGGACTATCCGACCTACGAGGATCTGCGCCGTTACATGCACGGATCCGCGGCCGTGATCGGCCTCCAGATGCTGCCGGTGCTCGGCACCGTGAGTCCGCGGGAGGAAGCGGCTCCGCATGCGGCGGCCCTCGGCGTCGCGTTCCAGCTCACCAACTTCCTTCGGGATGTGGGTGAGGACCTCGACCGGGGCCGGGTCTATCTGCCGGCCGATCTGATCGCGGCGCACGGAGTCGACCGGGAGCTGCTCCGGTGGAGCAGGGCCACGGGAGCCCGCGATCCGCGTATCGTCGCCGCGCTGCGGGCCGCCGCCGATCTCACGCGAGGCGTCTACCGCGAGGCGCTGCCCGGCGTGGCGATACTGGATCCGCTGTCCCGGCCGTGCGTCCGTACCGCTTTCGTGCTGTACGGCGGCATCCTGCGGGCCGTCGAGGACGACGGATACTCCGTCCTGCACCGCCGCGCCGTGGTGCGGCGGCGGCGCCGGGCGGCGGTCGCGCTCGACGGCCTGGCCCGGGTGGCGGCGGC
The DNA here is from genome assembly GCF_033795305.1 of Streptomyces sp. AK02-01A. NCBI lineage: Bacteria > Bacillati > Actinomycetota > Actinomycetes > Kitasatosporales > Streptomycetaceae > Streptomyces > Streptomyces sp. AK02-01A. The sequence continues at coordinate 80,239 of NZ_JARBAE010000016.1, read as the reverse complement.
CCGGATCCGTGCGGCGTGTACGGCGGCGCCGGCGGCCCGGCCCGCGCCGTCATCCTCCGGCCGGGCGCGCGTACCGCGGGAGACGCGGTGACCGGCCGGGACGGGAGGCGGCTGCTGCGGCTGCGGCGCGGGGCCGTTGCCTGGGAGCGTCAGCGTCCCACCTGGCGCGAGGCCAGACCGGCGCTCATCGACGAGACGCTGAAGCGCGCTCTGGCCCGCCCTTCCGGCAACTGGTACGTGATCGGCTCCGCACGGGACGTCACGAGCCGTCGGCCGTTCGGCCGCACCGTCGCCGGAGTGGAGGTGGTGGCCTGGCGGAACAGCGCGGGCCGGGTCCTGGCCGGTCCTGGCGCCTGTCCACACCTCGGCGCGCCGCTCAAGGACAGCAGGGTGCGCTGCGGCACTCTCGTCTGCCACTGGCACGGACTGGCCCTGCGTGGTGGTCCGTTCGCCGGCTGGGAGCCCTTCCCGGCCCACGACGACGGAGTCCTGGTGTGGGTGCGCCTGGACCGGGCGGGCGGCGAGGCTCCGCTGGCGCGCCCGGTCGTGCCCGCCCGGCCGCGTCCGGCCGGAGCCGTGGATTCCGTCTTCACGGGCACGGGTGTCTGCGAACCGGACGATGTGATCGCCAACCGTCTCGATCCGTGGCACGGCGCGTGGTTCCATCCGTACTCCTTCGTCGATCTCGATGTCGTGAGCACTCCCGGTGACGGCGGCGAGGACGGTTTCGCCGTGGATGTCTCCTTCAAGGTGGCCGGCCGGCTGGTGGTGCCGGTCAGAGCCGTCTTCACGGCGCCGGAACCGCGCACGGTCGTCATGCGGATCACGGAGGGCGAGGGAGCCGGTTCGGTGGTGGAGACCCACGCGACGCCGCTCGGTCCCGACGCCGGAGGCAGGCCGCGCACCGCCGTCATCGAGGCGGTCGTCGCCTCTTCCGAACGCCGGGGATTCGCCGTCGCGCGCGCCACGGCGCCGCTGCTGCGGCCGCTGCTGCGCGCCGCCGCGGGACGCCTCTGGCAGGACGATCTCGCCTATGCCGAACGCCGGTGGGAGCTGCGCGCCACCGGCCGCTTTCCCGGCTGAACCGGCCGCGCCGGCGGCCTGCGGTTCACCGGGCCGTCGAGCGGCGCGCCGCCAGCCGCGCCAGACCGCGCAGCGCGGCCGAGCGGCCTTCGCCGGGAACCGTCCACAGTGTCTGGCCGCGTACGCCCCAGCGCTCCAGCAGCGCGTTGGCCGCGAGGAATCCCGTGGTCGCGGCACGCTCCATCAGCGCCACCGGCAGTTCCGTACGCACCAGGTCACCCGCCACCATCAGGGCCGGGTCCGGAGTACGCACCGTGGGCCGGCCGGTGAATCCGCCCACCGGGAAGAGCGGGCAGTCGGCGCGCCACTCGTGCCGTGCGTCGACGATGCGCGCGTCGCGGGTCTCCGGATAGAGGCGCCGCAGTTGAGCGACCAGACGCTCCTGTACGGTGTCGCGGCCGGCGGCCGGTCCGACGGCGTAGGCATGCAGTTCCACCACCGAGCCGCCGGTCCCGCGGGCCCAGCGGCCCGCCTCCCCTTCCCAGCGCTCCAGCACACTGACATTGTCCAGCGGCGCGAAGCCGCTGGTCCCGAGGAATCCCGGCCGGTCCGCGGCGACCGGCCGGTCCAGCCACAGCCGCGACACCAGGAACGGCGGCGCGGTGCGCAGCCGGGCGATCCGGGCCCGCCACCGCTCGTCGCCGAGTCGCGGCGAGGCCGCGACCACTCGCCGCAGTCCTTCGGTGTCCAGCGCCAGTACGACACCGTCATGGTGACGCGTCGTCCGGTCGCCGGCTGCGACGGTCAGACCGCCGCCGCTCGCGGGTGCGACGCCCTCCACCGGTGTGGCGGTGCGCAGTTCGGTGCCGTGGCTCTCCAGACGGCGGGCCAGCGGTTCCCACAGGGCCCGCGGGAACGGCTCGTCCGGCACATCGAAGAGCAGGCCCTCGCTGGAGCCGAGAAAGTAGATGTGGAACATCATCACGAGTTCGGCGGCGGAGAGTTCCCGGGGATCGGCGAAGAAGCTGCGCGAGAACACCTCGAACGCCAGATGGAGGGCCGCCTCGGGAAAGCGGATCTCCGCCAGGAAGTCCCAGGCGCTGCGTCCGTCGAGCCGCTCGTACACCTCCGGTACCCGTACGTCGAGCAGCGGGAGCGCGGCGGCCGGGTTCATCCTCAGCAGGTCCCGCCAGCCGAAGGCGGGGCTCAGCGCGACAAACCCGAGAGCGCTCCACGGCGGCGTGCGCGGCACGCGCGCGAAGCTGTCGTACATCCCACCGCTGTGCCGCAGCGGATAGTCGGGCAGTGCGGTGAGCATGCGCAGCCCGGGATCCACCCGGCGCAGCAGGGCCCGCAGGTTGTAGTACTGCCGGAAGAAGGCGTGAAAGCCCCGGCTCATGGTCGCCGACGAGCCGTCGGCGAGCTGGACGGGCCACCCGGCCAGCCGTCCGCCGAGGGTGGGTTCACGTTCGTAGACGGTGACCCGGACGCCGCGTTCCGCCAGCGCGGTGGCGGCGGCGAGGCCCGCGATGCCGCCGCCGATCACTCCCACGTCGGGCGCCGGTCCCATGACACGGGGCCGGCCGCCCGGCGGAACCACCCGCTGGGCCCGCCGGTCCCGGCCTCGCGCCGGTCCGCTCGTGTCCCGCGTGCGGTGGCCGAACGTCTCGGCCGGTTCGTCGTCGCGCGGCAAGGTCATCTGCTTCGTTCCTTCCTGGTCGGACGGTACGGCGACGGGCCGCGCCGCGACCGGCGTCGCCGGGACGGGCGCGCGTCCGTCACCGAGGAGCCGGGCGGCGGCGCAGGCGGGGCAGTTCGGCGACGGTGCGCAGCATGGGCACCACCGGGGTGCGCAGGCCGATCAGGAGGTCTTCCGCCATCCGGGAGCGGCCGTCGAGGAAGCGCAGCAGGCGCTTCGTCGGTACGTCGCGGAACAGTCCGGTGAAGAATTCCGCGCCGTCGATCCGGCCGCTGTCCAGGGCCCGGAGCAGCACGGCGTCCATGGCCCGGGAGCGTGCCCGGTGCGGAGGCGGCGGCCTGGGCGTGCGGCCCGCCAGGAGGTCGGCCGCCAGCGCCCGGGTCTGCCGCTGCACGGCGGCGAATGTATAGCCAGTGGCGGGACGGGTCGCGCCACCGGCCGCGCCGACGCGGAACACCGAACGGCCCGCACGGCGCGGGAAGCGGGCGTCCGTCATCGGGATGACGCCTTGCTCGCGAGCCGTGATCCGCGGTTCGCCCAGACCCAGGACGTCCCTGGTGTAGTGGCGCAGCGCCTGGTCGTATCCGGCGTTGTCGAGGACCTCGCGGGAGAATTCCGTGTACTCGACGAGCGCTTCGTGCGGGCTCAGTGGCAGGACATAGCCGAAGGAGAGTCCATGCGCGGGCTGGGTCGTGCGGAAGTCCATCAGATCCGCGACGCGTGGGTCGAAGGCCGGGTGGCCGGTGTGCACGAACCAGCCCCTGAAGTGCTGGAGCAGCGTGGTGCGGGCCGGTGGGAGGCGAGCGGGCGGCCGGGAGTCGAAGGCCCAGCGCGCCCGCAGAGCGATACGGCGTCCGGCCGCGTCGCGCGCGGACACCTCGGCGCCGGCGGGCACATCGCGTACGGACTCCACCACGGCCTCGACACGGCGGCATCCGCCGGGCCCGGCCAGCCGCTCGCCGACGAGCCGCTCGAAGGCGTCCGAGCGGAGCATCTTGTACCGCAGCGGCGCCGTGCGTCCCACCGTCGCGGTCCCGTCGCGTCCGCGCACCCGCAGAGACGACCAGGAGGCGGCGAGCACGGAGTCGTACTCCCCGTCGGCCTCTTCCCAGTAGCACCAGGTGCGCCGGGACGGCCTCAGCGGGCCCTGAGGCGCGTCGACGAGGATCACCGACGGCCGGCGGCCGGGGTGCGACGGTCCGCAGAGCCGGTACGCGAGCGACAGTCCGGCCGCGCCGGCACCAACGATGACGATGTCCGCGTCCGGCACCGTGTCTCCTTCCCCGCGCCGTGCTGTCCGGCACGTGGCACGGCCGGCCGGGACACGTGCCGCTGAAGTCCCGCCCGGCCCGCGACACCTCCGGGCGGACGGCGCTACGTTCGCCACGCGCCCCGGACGCCGATCCTCGCTCAGCTCCCCCGTTCACGACGGCGTGCGACACGCGCGCCCCGGGAGGCGCCGGCGAAAGCCGGGCCGCTCCGGTCTCCGGCGGCCGTCGCCGACGGCGCTCCGGAATCTCCTGACCGGCTCCCCGACATGTCCCTTTGGGCACGATGTGTAACGTAAAGAGAGGGTAGGTGCGGACCCGGGCCGCCACTCGCTCGGCCGTACCGGCACAAGGCTCCGGAAGGGCCGGCCGCGCGCCGCCCATGGCCGGTGTCCGGTCGGGCGAGCCGGTACGGGTACCGGCGCGGGTGTGCTGTGACCCCGACAACACAGTTGTCGCGGCGCCGCCGTGGCAGCGGAACGGACACTCATGAGCAACGGATCCACGGGCTCCGAGGGACGGCGCCCGGACTCGTTCGGCGACTTCCTCGCCCGCTTCCTGAGCAACGACGCGGAGCCTCCCGGCGGGGTGCGGCCCGTTCCACAGCAGGCGGACATCGCCCGGCTGATGAGCGAGCCCGCCCGCGAGATGATCGCCGCCGCGGCCTCGTACGCCGCCAACCACGGAAGCGCGGAACTCGGCACCGAACATCTGCTGCGGGCGGCCCTCGCGGCCGAACCGACACGCGGCCTCGTGGAGCGGGCCGGCGCGGACCCGGACGCGCTGGCGGCCGACATCGACCGCAGCGTCGGCACAGGACCGCTGCAGAAGGCCGTCGCCGTCACTCCGGCGGTCAAGCGGGCCCTGCTCGGCGCGCATGAACTGGCCCGGGCCGCCGGCTCCTCGTACATCGGCCCCGAGCACGTTCTCGGAGCGCTCGCGGCCAACCCCGACTCGGCCGCCGGACGCATCCTGAATGTGATGCGCTTCGAACCGCCCCCGGCCCCGTGGGGCGCCGTGGGATCGCAGGCCACCGCGACGGAGCCGGGAGCCGCGCCGCCGCACGACACGCCGACTCTCGACAAGTACAGCCGCGACCTGACCGATCTCGCCCGGGCCGGCCGTATCGACCCGGTCATCGGCCGCGAGGAACAGATCGAGCAGACGATCGAGGTGCTCTCACGGCGGGGCAAGAACAATCCCGTGCTGCTCGGTGACGCCGGGGTCGGGAAAACCGCGATCGTCGAAGGGCTCGCCCAGCGCATCTCCGAGGGAGAGGCGCCGGACACGCTGCTCGGCCGGCGTGTCGTCGCACTGGACCTGGCCGGCGTCGTCGCCGGCACCCGCTATCGCGGTGATTTCGAGGAGCGGCTGAACAGCATCATCGAGGAGATACGCACGCACTGCGACACGCTCATCGTGTTCATCGACGAGCTGCACACCGTGGTCGGCGCCGGCGGAGGCGGCGGCTCCGAGGGAGGCGGCTCGCTTGAGGCGAGCAATATGCTCAAGCCCGCGCTGGCCCGCGGCGAGCTGCATGTCATCGGTGCCACCACGCTGGAGGAGTACCGGCGCAACATCGAGAAGGACGCCGCGCTGGCCCGCCGCTTCCAGCCCATCCTCGTCCCGGAGCCCACTCCCGCCGACGCGGCGCTGATCCTGCGCGGGCTGCGGGACCGCTACGAGGCCCACCATCAGGTCCGCTACACGAATGAGGCGCTCCTCGCGGCCGTCGAACTGTCGGACCGCTATATCTCCGACCGTTTCCTGCCCGACAAGGCGATCGATCTGATCGACCAGGCCGGAGCCCGCGTCCGGCTGCGCTCGGGAACGAAGACCACCGACATCCGGGAGCTGGAGCGCGAGGCCGAGCGGCTCGCCAGGGACAAGGACCAGGCGGTCGCCTCTGAGCGGTACGAGCGGGCCACCGAGCTGCGGGACCGGATCAGTGAGCTCAGCAGGCGGATCGGAGCCGAGGACGGGGAGCGGCCGGGCGACGGCAGGATCATCGAGGTCACCGCCGAGGACATCGCCGAAGTGGTGTCACGGCAGACCGGCATACCGGTCAGCAGCCTGACCGAGGAGGAGAAGAGCCGGCTGCTGGGTCTTGAGAAGCATCTCCACGGCCGCGTCGTCGGACAGGACGACGCCGTGACGGCCGTCTCGGAGGCGGTCCTGCGCTCCCGGGCCGGGCTCGCCGACCCGAGCCGTCCGATCGGCAGCTTCCTCTTCCTCGGACCGACCGGCGTGGGCAAGACGGAGCTGGCCCGGGCACTCGCCGAGGCGCTGTTCGGCAGCGAGGACCGCATGGTGCGTCTCGACATGAGTGAGTACCAGGAGCGGCACACCGTCAGCCGGCTGGTCGGCGCGCCGCCGGGATACGTCGGTCACGAAGGAGCGGGCCAGCTCACCGAGGCGGTACGCCGCCATCCGTACGCGCTGCTGCTGCTCGACGAGGTGGAGAAGGCGCATCCCGATGTCTTCAACCTGCTTCTCCAGGTGCTCGACGACGGTCATCTGACGGACTCTCAGGGCCGTAAGGTCGACTTCAAGAACACCGTTGTCGTGATGACGAGCAATCTGGGTTCCGACGCTCTCGGCGGAGGCCGTGGCGTGCTGGGCTTCGCTTCCGCGGAGGCCGGGACCGGGACCGGAGCCGACACCGCCGCCGAGGAGCGGGCGCTGAGCACACTGCGCGAACATTTCCGTCCGGAATTCCTGAACCGCCTCGACGAGGTCGTCGTCTTCCGGCGGCTCACCGGGGACCAGCTTCGCCAGATCACCGAGCTGCTCCTCGAAGCGACCCGCCGCAGGCTCCGCGCCCAGGACGTCTCCATCGAGTTCACACCGGAGGCCATCGACTGGCTCACCCAGCGCGGACACCAGCCGGAGTACGGCGCCAGGCCGCTGCGCCGCACCATTCAGCGCGAGGTCGACAACCCGCTCTCCCGGCTGCTGCTCGACGGCGCGCTGTCCGCCGGCGACCGGGTACGGGTGGAGGTGGCGGACGGCGCGCTCGCGTTCCGCACCCGGCGGGCGGCGGAGACGGCCCCGTCGGACGGCGCCTGAGCGGTGTCCGGCCGAACCGGCGGCAGAGTGCGCGAGGGCTGATGCCCCGGCGGAAGGACCTGAGCCTGGCCCGGCCGGGCGAGGGACACCTCGACGCGACGGCGATTCTTCACGAGCTGAACGGCCCTCGGCCCGAACCGGGCGAGCGCTGGGGCGTGTGGGCCGCGCGGCCTCCGGGGCCCGGACTCACCACGGAGCCGGAGCGGCTTCCGGGCTCCTCACGGGCTGGGCGCCTTTCTCCACCTGGTTGCCCGGGAGAACGCTCTCCGGCCCGCGCCCGTCAAGTGATTTGCTTACAATTGTCCATGTATATCCACGCACAACACGCGTGAACGGACAGGAAGGCCCTGCTGATGTCGAAGAAGCGCAGCCAGCCCTCGCACGGTGAAGGCCCGAGCCGGTTCGAAGGACGCGACCAGCACGGGTGGGCACCGGACGTGGACGAGACCAGCCAGCAGCCCAACCCCAGCGCACACCGTTCGTTCGATCCCGACAAGCACGCTCCGGAGCCGGACGCCGGCCGCGCCGCCACCGACGAGGACAAGAAGAAATCGACCGCCGGCACTCCGATGGGAAGCACATCGCGACGCGGCGAGGAACAGGCCGGGAAGTCCAAGGGCGAAGGCATGCACGACACGGGCCGCAAGGGCCGGACGCAGCGCCCGAGCGGCAGCAAGGACGCCTCCGCCTTCTCAGGAGTGGACCCTCAGGATCCCTCGTCGAAGAAGTCCGGAAAGCGATCCGGCCACTGAGCCCGGTCGTTGAGGCACCTGAAGTGCGGAACCGATGGGATCCTTGCAGCCCATAGGGGACGGAACGTTCTGTACCATCGAGGCATGACCAGGACGCCATCCGCCTCAAAAGCTCCCGTGCGGCCGTCGGAGGCACGTGCGCGTTTGCTGTCCACCGCGGCCCGGCTGTTCTACAGCGAGGGAATCCGCTCGGTGGGTGTCGACCGGGTGATCGCGGAGGCCGAGGTCACCCGAGGGACTTTCTACCGCCACTTTCCAGGCAAAGAGGACTTGGTGCGGTCTTATCTGGAGGCCACCGACCAGTCCATCCGCGAACGTTTCGCCGCCGCCGCCCGGCTGGCGGCCGACTCCTCGGAGCTGCTGCGCCTCCTGGTGGACGGCATCGGCCAGGAGTTGTGCGGCCCGGGATTTCGCGGCTGCCCGTTCATCAACGCGGCGGCGGAGTACGGAGATCCGGACAATCCGGTTCATCAGGCCGTCCTCACGCATCGCGCCTGGTTCCACGAGACTCTCACCGAGGCATTCCGGGACGGCGGCAGTCCCGACCCCGAGCGGGCCGCCGATCTCATGGTCGCGCTGCGCGACGGCGCCATGGTGGCCGGCTACCTCGGCGATCCGGAGGCGGCCCGCCGTACCCTCGCTCATGGCACCGAGACACTGATCGCGGCTCACTGACGGCGCCGGCCCGGCCGGCCGACTGAGCCTCCGGTCGAGCGCTCCTTTCGCGGTTCGTTTGGCGATCCGGACACAGTCCGCAGCCGTGCGAAGATCGCTCTCATGACTGGTGACCTGCGCATGTGCTTCATCGGCGACTCCTTTGTCGCCGGCGTCGGCGATCCTCTCTGCCTCGGCTGGGCAGGACGGCTGGCCGCGCAGGCGTTCACCGACGGACAGCCGCTCACTTCCTACAACCTCGGTGTGCGGCGCCAGACTTCCTCCGACATCCTCGCCCGCTGGCAGCACGAATGCGACCAGCGGTTGCGGGATGGCGCCGACCTGCGGCTTGTGCTGTCATTCGGCGTCAACGACACCACCCACGAGGACGGCCGTACGCGCGTGGCACCCGATGAGTCGACGGCCAATCTCGCCGAGATGCTCGGCCGGGCGGCCGACCGGGGATGGCCCGTCCTGATGGTCGCCCCGCCACCCGTCGACGACACCGAACACAACGCCCGCACCGCACTGCTCGACGAGCGGTTCGCCCGTGTCTGCCGTGACGCATCCGTGCCGTACGTGCCCGTCCACCGGCCGCTGCTCGACAGCGCCGCATGGATGCGCGAGGTACGCGCCGGCGACGGCGCGCATCCGGGCGCGGGCGGCTACGACGAGATCGCGGCCCTCATCGCACCTCATTGGCGGGACTGGCTGTCCGCGTGACCGCCGCCATGTCACCGCGCCGCGACGCCGCGTGATCCTCTCGATGACCCGTCGGACAGCAGCCTGGAGTCGGCTCAGGCTTCTCGCTCGGCCGTCTCCAGGGCGCTCCTGTCGCCGGTCAGGCCGTCACAGAGCGCGGTGAGGAGGCGGGTGAGCGCGGGTTCGAAGTCGATGCCGATGTGCGCCATGGCCGGTTCTTCCCGGTACAGGCGAGTGAGGATGTCTCCCGGGTGGCCGGCCTGCCACAGGGAGGCGGCCAGAGCGATGGTGCCGGTGATCAGCTCCCGGGCGGCGGCACCGTCGAGGGCGCTCGCGGCGGCGACGGCGTCGGTGAGGACCGCCACGGCATCGCCGGCCGAGTACTTGAAGGCGCGGACGCGTTCGTAACTCACCTCGCGTTCAAGGCTGAGCGTGACATGTGTGAGCAGGTCGCAGAAGAGCGGACGCTCGGCGAAGGTGGCGACCAGAGTACGGGCCAGTTCCACCGAGGTCAGACCGGCGCGGCCCGTGAACCGCGCGACGACGGCCCGTGACCAAGCGTTGTATCCCTCCTCGGCGAGGTTGAGCAGGATCTCCTCGCGGGACGCGTAGTACCGGCGTACGGCCGAGACATGGACGCCCGCGTGCTGGGCGATAGCGGTGAGAGTGACTCCCCGCACTCCCTCGCGGGCGGCGAGAGTGCGGGCCGCCTCCATGAGGTCGGCGGCCCGCTGCGCCTTGTGCTCGGGAGAGTAGGCGCGCTGGAAGCCGGGTCGATCAGTCATGTCCCACACGGTAAACGCAACCGAGCCACCTGGCTGAGGCCGGACACCTGACCACTAACGCAATGCCCTTGCGTTGACTACGCAAAGGCGTTGCGTTATGTTTCCGGTGTCGCCCGGACGGAGAGCGCGAGAAATGACTCTCGTACGGGACGACGGCCGCCCGGGCGCCATATGCGCCCGCCGCGACGGCGAAACGAACCGACACAGTACGGAGTGCACGATGCGTGCGATCACCATCAACGAGTTCGGCGGACCGCGGGTCCTGACCGAAGTCGAGTTGCCCGATCCCCGGCCCGGTCCGGGACAGCTCACCATCAACACCACGCACGCCGCGGTGGGGCTGGTCGACGTGTTCTTCCGCCGCGGTGACCTCGCCGGACGGCCCGATCTGCCGCAGCCGCCTTTTGTGCCCGGCCTCGAAGCCGCCGGAACCGTGCGTGAACTGGGCCCGGGAGTGACCGGCTTCAAGGTCGGCGAGCCCGTCGTCACACTGTCGCAGGTAAGCCTGGGCGGTTACGCCTCGGTGACTCTCGCCCAGGCCGCCATGACCGTCTCACTCAAGGACGGCGGCATAGACCCCGCGCAGGCCGTTTCGGCGCTGCCGAATGCCACCACCGCCTATCTGGCGCTCACTCGGGTGGCGCACCTTCAGGAGGGAGAGAGTGTGCTGGTGCACGGAGTGGCCGGCGGGCTGGCCGCCACCTTCGTCGCGGTCGCCCGTTCGCTGGGCGCCTCCCGCGTCACCGGCACCGTCTCCTCGCAGGCCCGGATCAAGGACACCGAACACCTGGGTCTGGACGAGGTTTTCACCAGTGACCGGTTGGTGAAAGAGCTGGACGGCCGGCTGGTCGACATCGTGGTCGACCCGGTCGGCGGCGATCTGCGCACCGCCAGCCTGGATGTGCTGGCGCCGCTCGGCCGTATCCTCCTGGTCGGCCACGCCGCCCGCACCCCGGACTCCCCGGTCACCGGCGACGAGCTGTGGCACAGGAGCGCGGGCATGCTCGGCTTCGAGGTCGGCAGCATCCTGCGCGACAATCCGGCCTCCGCCCGACCCGCCGCCGAGAAGGTCGTCGGCCTCCTCACGAGCGGCGAACTGACCTTGCGGGTCGACGAACTCCCTCTCGCCGAGGCCGCGGAGGCACACCGCCGGCTGGAAGCACGCGAGGTCCCCGGACGCCTTGTCCTCACCATCTGACCGGCCGCACCACCCGGACCGCCGGACCGGAACACCGGTACGGCTCCGGCGTGGTGGAGCGGGCGGCGAAAGGGCGCAGCCGAGGGATTGGTTCAAGACCGGGCGGGAGTCCGGCTGACGGCCCAGTCGAGAATGCAGTCGGCCACTTCTTCCCAGCCGTCCTGTCCGACGGTGTAGTGGGAACGCCCCGGAAATTCCTTGTAGTCGGTGATCGCGCCGGACTTGCGATAGAGCCGGACGTTGGCCTTGTTCACTCGCGGCGGGACGACATGGTCGGCCCCTCCGGCGATGAACAGCAGCGGCGCGCGGTCATTGTTGCGGTAGTTGACGCGAGTGGCCGCACGCGGATTGAAGTTGGCGAACGCGGCCTGGAAGAGGACGCGCGCGGTGCCGGGAACGTGGTAGCGGTTGTAGACGGCCTCGGAAGCCCGCGCGCTCAGGGTGTTGGTGAAGGCGTACTGGAACTGACGATGCGTCAGTCCTATCGCTTTGTTCTTGTTGGCGGGATTGCCCAGCACGGGCCACGCGGTTCTCAGTGTGGACAGCGGAAGTGGCAGTACGCCTTTGACCGGGCCGGAGTCGATGGCGATACCGGCACGGCCCAGCCCGCGGTCGAGCAGGATCTGCACCATCACGCCGCCGAAGGAGTGACCGACGAGGATCGGCGGTTCCTCCAGGTCGCGGATGATGCGCTCGTAGTGGTCGGCGATCTCGCGCACTCCGACGCCGGCCAGTGCGGACGGGTCGCGCCTGATCTCTTCGACCTCGCCCACCAATCCGGGCCAGGCCGGAGCGAGCACCCGGTAGCCCTGAGCCGTGTAGTGGTCGACCCACCGCTCCCAACTGCGCGGAGTCATCCACAGGCCATGGATGAGAACGATCGTGCCGGCGTTCGGCACCTCAGTAGCGGACATCAGAACCCCAAGGAGAGAGATAGAACGTTCTGTCCCCCAGGACATTAACGACGCCACCGGCAGAGGTCAAGGGAGAGAAGGACCGTTCTGTTCGCCCGCCCTGAAGTCCCGAGTCGGCCGGACGCGCGGCCGACTGCCGCCAAGGGCTGTCCCGTAATCCGGGCTGGATCAGCGAGTACGCCGATGGTTCAGGCACCACACCGGTGGATCAAGGTCAGGACGGTACGAGCACCGCCGCCCCGTTGACCCGGTCGCCCGCCAGGTCCGCGAGTGCCTGGTCCGCTCGGCTCAGCGGATACGGACTGGTGGTGACCCGGATGCCGATGCGCTCGGCCAGCGCCAGGAAGTCCCGGCCGTCCTGGCGGGTGTTGGAGGTGACGCTGCGCAGATTCCGCTCCTGGAAGAGATGGCGCTGGTAGTTCAGTACGGGAATGTCGGAAAGATGGATACCGGCGACAGCGAGGGTGCCCGATCTGTCGAGCGCCTCCAGCGCCACCGGCACCAGCTCTCCCACGGGAGCGAAGAGGATCGCCGAGTCCAGGGGTTCCGGCGGCTTGTCCTGAGCGCTGCCGACCGACGAAGCGCCGAGTTCCAGGGCGAGTTCACGCGCCTGCTCCGACCGGGTCAGCACATGAACGGTGGCGCCCTCGGCCAGCGCCACCTGAGCCGCCAGATGGGCCGACGCGCCGAAGCCGTAGATTCCGAGCCGGCCGCCCGTCGGAAGCGCGCTGCGGCGCAAAGCCCGGTAGCCGATGATGCCCGCACACAGCAGCGGCGCGAGCAGCACCGGATCCCGCTCGTCCGGCAGCCGGTAGGCGAAGGACTCGGGAACCACGGTCAGGTCCGCGAAGCCGCCGTCGGCGTCCCAGCCGGTGTATGTGGACCACGGGCAGAGGTTCTCGCGTCCGGCCCGGCAGTACCGGCAGGTCCCGCAGGTGCCGCGCAGCCACGCGCCACCGGCTCGGTCGCCGGTACGGAACTGGATCACGCCGTCCCCGACGGCGACCACCCGGCCGACGATCTCATGCCCGGGAATGACCGACGGGTGGTGCGGGTCGAGGTCACCCTCGGCCAGATGCAGGTCCGTACGGCAGACACCGCAGGCTTCCACCCGCAGCAACAGGTCTCCCGGGCCCAGGTCCGGCACCGGTCGGCGAGTGCGCGTCAGAGGCCCGGTGCCGATCGGTCCGGGCGCCTCCACGGCCCAGCCGTGCAGCGTCTCTCCGGCGGAAGCGGGAAAAGCCATACCTCCAGCCTGCGACCGGCGGGCAGTGCGGGCAAACGCTTCCGCCCAAGGGCGGTCCCGTAATCCCTGGTGGTCGCGCGACGACAGGGATTACGGGACAGCCCTTACCGTACGGACGAGCCCGCCACCGCTCCGGCGAGGCTTTGCTCCGACGCCACCGAGGTGTCGGCGAGCGCGAGCAGGCGCCGGTAGGCGTCTTCGGTGCTCCGCGCACCGGATTGGTACATCAGCACTTGCAGGCCAGGTGCCTGCGGAATTTCGAAGAGCTGATACGTCAGTTCGAGCGGGCCCGCCGACTCATGATGGAGCCGTTTGTTTCCACCAGTCTTGCGGGTCACCGGATGCTCGTTCCAGATCCGGTGGAAATCAGGGCTCCTTGCGCTCAGCTCCTGGAATATCTCGGCGAATCGGGCGCTGCGCGGATTCTTTCCGTAAGCCGTGCGAAGGACTCCGGCGGAGCAGCGCGCCGCGCTTTCCCAGTCCGCGTAGAAAGACCGCGCCCTGGGGTCGAGGAATACGGAGAGGATCATATTGCGGTGGTGGCCGCTCGCACCGTACAGGACCGCGCCCGCCGCGTTGCCGCCCAGGATGTCGCCCCACGGACCGACCACCAGTGCCGGGCCGCGTAGCTGGGACTCGACCAGGCGTGACAGCTCCGGCGGGACGCGCTCGCCGCCCGGTGATCCGGGAACGCCGGGCCGGGCCTCGACGCTCTCCGCGAGGTCGAAGAGATGATCGCGTGAGGCGCTGTCGAGATCGAGTGCCCGGCTGATGGCGTGCAGCACTTGCGCGGAAGGACGACGTTCACGGCCCTGCTCCAGCCGCGTGTAGTAGTTGGCGCTCACACCGGCGAGTACGGCGACCTCTTCCCGCCGCAGTCCCGAGGTCTTGCGTCGCTTCGGTGTCTCGCCGGCCGCATACGGCGCCGCCGCCTCGCGCCGGGTTCGCAGGAAAGCGCCCAGCGGTGTCATCGAACCCACAGGCCCTCACCTCATCACGTGAAACGTTCTTGTTCCGTACGGTCCGTCCGCGCCGTCATTCCGGCCACGGCGTCATTCCGGCCACGGCGTCCGCGCCGTCAGATGGAACACCGCACGGGCCGCCGATCATCCCCGCGCCCGGTATCCGCGCGTCACGGCGCACTCCGGATCGCCTCGGAAGGGCCGCCGGGAATTGCCGGGGTGTGGCACACCCACCCATGAGACGGCCACCTTGGAGCATTCCGCCGAGCCAATTCATGGAGCACGCTGGTGACCATGAAAAGCCCCGGACCACACCGGTCCCTCTCGTCGGGTGCGTCCTCCGCACTGCGTTCCGCATTCGCTCACAGTGGCGCGGCCGTCGAATTCCGCGACCGTGCCGCGAAGAATGCCTCGGTACTGGATGATCTCGTCCGCAAGGACGGCGATCCCGACCGCCGCATTCTGTTCCGGAACACCACGATCATCACCGGGAAAGCGGACCAGAGCGTCCTGCGCGGAAACGTTCTCGTCATCGGTTCGAAGATCGCCGACGTCGGGCCCGCCGCGGGCACCGGGGCCGACGGGACCAACGCGGTCGTGATCGACGCCTCCGACTCCATCCTGATGCCCGGGTTCGTCGACTCGCACCTCCATGCCTGGGAGGGGCAGCTTCGCGGCATGTCCCCGGACGCCGACTTCGACCATTATCTGGAGGTCGCGCACAAAACACTGGGCACGCTCTTCCGTCCGCATGACACCTACATCGGAAACCTCGTCAGTTCTCTGGTGAGCCTCTATTCCGGTGTGACCACCATCGTCGACAACTCGCACAACTCGCGTACCGCCGACCACTCTTCGGCGGCCGTCGAGGCGCTGTTCGACTCCGGTATCCGTGGTGTGCACGCCGCCGCCGCTCCGCGCTTCGGCGCGTGGGACCAGCAGTGGCCGGCCGATCTGGACCGGCTGCAGAGCGAGTACTTCTCCTCACCCGACCAACTGGTCACGCTCCGGATGATGGACACCACCGCCGACGCCGAGGCGTGGCGCTTCGCGCACGAGCGCGGCCTCTGGGTCTCCTCGGAGATCGGTTCCGACTGGGTCGACAACATTCCCGAGTTGCACCGGCTGGGCCTGGTCACCGAGACACACACCTTCAACCACTGCCTCGGCCTGAGCGAGGCCGAGTGGCAGATCATCGCGGACACCGGCGTCAAGGTGAACGTCTCTCCGCGTTCCGACACCCTCTTCGGTCTCGGCCCCTCCTTTCCCGCCATCGACGAGGCGCTCGCCCATGGCATCCGTCCGGGGCTGAGCATGGACAACGAACTGAGCTACGGCGTGGACATGTTCACCGAGATGAGTGTGCTCACCCATCTCCAGCGCGGCCGGGTTCATCAGCGGCGCTACGCCGAGGAGGACAATGTCCCCGCGCCGATCACCGCGGGCGACGCCATCGAGTTCGCCACACTGCGCGGTGCCGAGAACGCCGGGCTGATCGACCGCACGGGCTCGATCGAGGCCGGCAAAGAGGCGGACCTCATCCTGATCGACACCACCGCCCCCAACACGATCCCCGCCACCGACCCGGTCGCCACGGTCGTCGCGTACGCCCATCCGGGCAATGTCTCGGCGGTGTTCGTCGGTGGCGAGGTCCGCAAGTGGGACGGGCATCTCGTCGGTGTGGACATGCACACCGTACGGGCCGTGGCCGAGCAGTCGCGCGACTGGCTTCTGGCGGAATCCCGGAAGAACTGACCACACGCGCGCGGCCGTTCACCGTAGGGCAGCTTTCCCTCGCCGTGCTCCTCCCGTGGCGGACGGACCGGCGGTACGCGGTGCGCCCCAGGCGTGCCTTTCCACATCCCGCCCGGTCCGGTCCGCGACGGCGGACGGACCGTCAAAGACGTCAAGACCTCAAAGACCCCAAAGACCTCAAAAACCTCAAAGAAACCGACAGGAAACGAGCGAGAAGAACATGACCGTACTGGAAGCGGAGGTGCGGGCGGACACCCGCTCCTCCTCCCGTCCGCTCGCCATCTCCCTGGCCGTGGTGATCGGTTTGCTGATCCCTGTACAGGCCCGCATCAACGGCGAGTTGAGCACCCGGCTGGACGACGGAATCGCGGCGGCGGCGCTGAGTTTCACCGGCGGACTGCTCATCATGAGCGTGGCCGCCGTGTTCGCTCCGGGTCTCCGCCGTGGCCTGCGCGAGCTCGTCACGGCGACCCGTAGCGGGCGGTTGCCCCGGCGGTATCTGGCCGCGGGCATCCTCGGATCGTCCCTGGCGCTGGCCCAGTCGACCACCGCGCTGATCGTCGGGGTCGCCGTGTTCACGGTGGCGGCCATCGCGGGTCAGACGCTCAGCGGTCTGATCGTGGACTCCATCGGCTACGGCGGAGGTGTGAGAAGGCGGCCGGGATGGCAGCGGCTGGCCGGTGCCGGACTGATCCTGATCGCCGCCGTTGTCGCGGCGCTCCCCCAGCTCACCGGCGCGTCCAGCCTGCTGGGAGTCGTCCTGCCCGCACTGGCCCCGCTGGTCGCCGGGTTTCTGCTCGGCTTCCAGCAGGCCATGAACGGAGTGTCCGGTGCCGTGACCGGTTCGCCGCTCGCGGCGACCTGGGCGAACTTCTTCGTCGGCGCGCTGTTCCTCTCGGCCGTCTGGGCCGTGAAGGCGCTCTTCACCAGTGCTCCTGGAGCCATGCCGGCCGACTGGTGGGTGTATCTCGGCGGCATCTGCGGAGTGCTGTTCATCGGGGCTTCCGCGGTCCTCGTCCGTAAGATCGGCGTACTGCTGCTCGGAATGGGCTCGATCGCCGGGCAGTTGGTGGGATCGACCCTGCTGGACCTGGTCCTCCCGTCGGCGGGCAGCGGCCTGAGCCTCCTGACGGTCGTCGGCGCGGGTCTGACTCTGATCGCGGTCGCCACCGCTTCGCTCCAGCGCTCCTGAGACCCGGCCGTGCCGGTGTCGTTTGCCGTCAGGACGGCTCCCACCTGGTCACGGCGCGCATGGTGGTCGCGGTACCGCCGGCGCTACACGGAAGTGCGCTACGCGGAAGTGGTCGGGACGGTCGCGCCACCGCGGCGGAGCCGTGGAGTGAACAGGACGGCGCCGGCGGCCAGGCCGACCGCCGCGAACACCCACCAGACGCGGTGGAAACCATCAATGGCCAGGGCCGGGGCGGGAGCACCGAGGACGGCGACGAAGAGGCTGATACCGAGAACGGCTCCGAGCTGTCTGAAGCTGGCGTTGACGGCCGAGCCCAGCGCGTAGCGGCCCGGCGGCAGCGAAGCGACGGCCGCTCCCGACTGGACGGGAAGCGTCAGGCCGATACCGATCCCGATGAGCAGGGTCCAGGGAAGCCACTGACTGCCCCAGTGCGGTGCGCTGCCCACTTCGAGTGCGAATCCCGCCGAACCGGCCGCCCAGAAGAGCGCACCGGCCAGCAGCACCGGGCGGTGGCCGATGGAACCGGCGAGCTTGCTGGTCGAGCGCGCTATCGCCGTGACCACCAGCGGGGCGGGGGCACTGGCGAGTGCGGCGCGCAGCACCGAGTAGTGCCATTCCGTCTGCAGAAAGATGATGTTGCCGAGCAGCATGCCGTAGAACGCGGTCGAGAAGAGCAGGGTCGCCGCGTTGGTCAGCCGGAACTCCCTGACCTTGAACAGCGCGAGGTCCATCACCGGATGCGCCACTGTCGCGGACCGCCGCACAAAGACCGGCAGCAGCGCCGCCGCGAGGACAAAGCCGGTGACGACCAGAGGGTCGGACCAGCCTCGGGCCGGACCTTCGATGATGGCGAAGCTGAGCAGCGCGGGCGCGGCGGCGACGAGTACGACTCCGACGGGATCCGGGACTCCGGAGGCGTGCGGATCACGGGACTCACGCAGCGTACGCACACCGAACGCGATCATCAGGACACAGATCGGTACGTTGACCAGGAAGATCCACCGCCATGAGGCGTACTGGGTGAGCAGAGCGCCCAGTGTGGGACCGCAGGCGGCGGCCGCCGCTCCCATCGCTCCCCAGGTGCCGACCGCGACATGACGCCGGGCGGCCGGGAATTCGGGCAGGATCAGCGCCAGCGAGGTGGGCACCACAAGAGCCGCGAAAACGGCTTGCAGCGCCCGGGCGGCGATCAGTGTGCCGGCACTCGGTGCGAGTCCGCAGAGCGCGCTCATCGCGGCGAAGCCCGCCAGCCCGGTCAGGAACATCCGCTTGCGGCCGTACCGGTCGGCGAGCCGTCCCGCCGGGATCAGCATGGCCGCGAAGACAAGGCTGTAGGCGTTCAGCACCCAGGCCAGGTGTCCGGTCGTCGTATCGAAGCTGCGGCTGATCGTCTCGAAGGCGACGTTCACGATCGTGGTGTCCAGAAACACCACGAACACGCCGAGACTGCCCAGGCCCAGCACCCGCAGTGCGTACCGCTTCGCCGCGGACACCTCGGCCGGGCTCGGTGGCTGAGCCTGTCGCTCAAGCGGCGTGGCTCGATGCGCCGCGGCCACGGACTCGGGCTCGGGAGTGGACATGAATCGCCCCATATGAGTGTGTTGTGATTTCCAACTTACTCTCGGTACGCTAGCAAGGGCGTGTTGGAAAACGCAACACACTAGGCTGGGACGCATGGAGAAGAACGAAGAAGGCGGAACCGGCGGCGGAAGGTCCGTCATGGCCGACCAGCCCGTGGCCGTCAGGCCGTGCTCACTCGCCGCCTCACTGGACATCCTGGGTGAGCGGTGGTCCCTGCTGGCGATCCGGGAGATGGGATACGGCGTCCACCGTTTCGCGCGGATCGCCGGATTCACCGGCGCGTCACGCGACATCCTCGCCGACCGGCTGCGCAAGCTCGAAGCCGCCGGGGTCGTCGAGCGCCGTCAGTACAGCGAGCATCCGCCGCGCTACGAGTACCACCTCACCGAAGCCGGCCGGGAGCTGCATCCGGTGCTGCTCTCGCTCTTCCAGTGGGGCGACAAGTGGGCGGTAGCGGAGCCCGCGTTGACGCTCCGCCACGACTGCGGCCAGCTCCTGGAGGTGGACCATGTCTGCCACCACTGCGGCCGGTCGGTGACCCGCGACTCCATCGTCAGGACGGCGGCGCACGGCAGCCGGGACGCGTCCCGGAGCGGATGACACCATGGCCGTACGGCGCGCGGCCGGCGTCCCGTACCGTGCCGCTCCGCACCCGGGCCTCACTTGGCGTCCCGCCGTCCGGGCCGGCCGGCGAAGTATGCTGTGCCACTGTTTTGCTGGAGTGCGGGCGAAGGGGGCCGGGGTGACAGGCGGAGAAGAGGGTGCTCCCACGCGCCGGCGCCGTCAGGGCGAGCTGGAAGCACAAGTACTGTCCGCGTTGTGTCAGGCGCCGGGCCCGGCGACGGCCGCCTGGGTGCAGGAGCGTCTCGACTGCGACCTGGCGTACACCACGGTGATCACGATTCTGACCCGTCTGCTCACCAAGGGCGCTGTGTCGCGCCAGCGGTCGGGCCGATCGTTCGCTTGGCAGGCGACCTCGGACGAGGCGGGGTTGGCGGCTCTCCGGATGCGCCGGGTCCTGGACGGCGAGGCGGACCGCAGAGCCGTCCTGGCCAGTTTTGTCACCGCGCTGTCGGCCGATGACGAGCGGATGCTGCGTACTCTCCTGAACGAAGTGACCGCCGACGGACCGGAAGGCTGAGCGGCACGTGGGCGTCTTCGTCTTTCTTCCGCTGGTCCTGCCGCTGACCGCGTGGCCGATCGCGCGTCTGGCGGAACTGCATCTGCATCCGCGCGGCGCCACCCGACTGCTGAGCTGCGTCAGCGTGGTGCTGGCCCTGTGCAGCACCCTGTGCCTCGGCCTGATCATGGTCGTCGGGACGGCCCAACTGCCCAGCAACCCACTGCCGGACGGCTGGTCCGATCCGGAGGTCCGCGCCGCCGTGCCGTACGACGAGGTGGCGGGCAAGGCCGCGATTCCCGCGCTGATCGCCGTGGCCGCCGCGTGCGCGGCGGCGGTGTGGCGTCACTACCGGGTGCGCCGGAGCGCGGAGCGCGCGCTGGCCGGGATGCCCGAGTCGCCGGTGGCCGTGCTGCCCGACAGCGTCCCGTACGCCTACGCCCTGCCGGGCACTCCGGGACGGGTCGTGGTGTCCTCGGCGATGCTTTCGAGTCTCGACTCCCGGGAGCGCGAGGCTCTGGTCGCCCATGAGCGGGTGCATCTGGCCGCGCGGCACCACCGCTATCTGCTGGCGGTCCAACTCGCGGCGCGCGCGCATCCGTTGCTGCGGCCACTGCGCTCCGCCACGGCTTTCAGCGCGGAACGCTGGGCGGACGAGGAGGCGGCCGCGGCGATGGGAGACCGCCGGCTGATGGCCCGCGCCGTCGGCAAGGCCGCTCTGGTGTCCCACGGGGCGCCGGGCCCGACGCTGGCCGGTTTCGCGATGCCGGGACCCGTGCCGCGCAGGGTCAGAGCGCTGCTCGACCCGCTGCCGGCCGCTCGTGTCTGGCCGCCGGTCCGGACGGCCGCGGGCCTGGCCGCCTGGATCGCCGCGGTGGGTACGGCCGTCTCGGCCGTGTCGTCGGCGAACTCGGCCGTGACCCTGATCGTCCTCCTGCACGCCGCGACCCCGCTGTAGCCGAAGCGGGGCGGGGTCCGCCGGTCACCGGCGCGCCCCGCCCCATCGCCTGCCGGTCAGAGATCGAACTCGGCGGGCGGCAGGTCCAGCGTGTAGCAGGCTTCGCGTACGACGGCCTGCTCGGTCTTGTCGAAGTCGCCGTCGGCGCCGCCGATGACAATGCCGATCTGGATCACCGCGCGCGCCTCGGCCGGCTTCTTCTTGGCCTTGGCGACCTCCTGGAGGACGCTGACCTTTCCGAAGTCGAAGTCGGCCGTCAGCTTGTTCAGATAGCCGTCGAAGCGGCGCTGGAGGTCGTCCGCGGGGAAGTTCTGCAGCACCTCATTACTGGCGATCAACTGCGCCACCCGGCGGCGTTCGGACGGGTCGATCGTGCCGTCCGCGGCGGCGACCAGGGCGCACATCGCCATGCTGGCATCCCGGAACGCCCCGCTCTTGAGGTCGTTCTTCTTGGCGTTGAGCTGGGTCTGCATCGTCGATGCGGATTCCTTGAGGCGATCCCACAGGGCCATCTTCGTCTCCGTCACTCGCTCGGCTCCCGGACCGCCGGCCCGGGACGAAACAAATCTCTACAGCACTGTAGAAGATAGCCTGCGCGACTGTACGAGCCCGCTCCCCCGCCACGAACGGCTGTCACCGCCACGAGCGCGACCGGGCGACCGGGCCCAGTGCGGCCATGAGCTTGCTGGTGAACCGGCGCGTGTGCGGGTCGGACACGCGGAACTCCGTACGGACCTCCCTGCCACCGGATAGCGTCATGTCCACGATAAAAGGGAGCGTGGTCATGGCAGAACGTGCGGTTCCGCCTCGCGTGGCGGCCGCGGAGCGTATCGCCTCCGAGACGGGATTCAAGAAGAGCTGCATCCCTGAAGTGGGCAGGTTGCTCAGACTGGCCGCCGCTGCGAAACCCCACGGCGTCATCGCGGAGAGCGGCACCGGCTCGGGAGTGGGCACGGCCTGGCTGCACAGTGGCCTTGGCGCCGGTGCGCGCCTGGTGACCGTGGAGCGTGACGAGGAGCCGGCCCGTCGAGCGGCCAGTGTTTTCGCGGACGACCAGCGCGTCAGCGTGCTCACCGGTGACTGGCGGCTGCTTGAGCGGCATGCGCCCTTCGACGTCTTTTTCTGCGACGGCGGAGGCAAACGTGACGACCCTCAGGCGGTCGTCGAGCTCCTTGCTCCCGGTGGCCTTCTCATCCTGGACGACTTCACGCCTTCGTCCCATTGGCCGCCTCGTTTCGAAGGCGAAGTGGATGAGCTCCGCCTGTTCTACCTCACTCATCCAGCCCTGGACGCCACTGAAGTACTCACAACGCCGGCCAGTTCGGCGGTTGTCGCGGCACGCCGTCTCCAGAAAAGTGGAGCCGCTGGGGATCGCTGATCTGACGGTACGTCAAGGTCAGTCGTGCGTAGGGTTGTTCAGGATCACGTCGGCCAGGCGGGACTTTCGTGATACGCCCCGGCCGCGGTTCTGACACCTGCCGGAGCCGGCAGCCGCCGTCGCTCCACGGATTCGCTCCAGCCCGTCCTCCGCCGGCACGAGAGGCGCCAGGACCTCACTGGGGCGGGCCCGGTGGGTGAGGGTGTACTCAACGACACCCCGCACTCGGGTCGTACGCCCCATGTGCCGGACCGTCACCGCCCCTAACGTCGTGGATGTGGCACAGCGAGTGTCCGCCAAGGGGGATGACATGTTTCGTCGCACGAGCAGGACCGGACCCGCCAAAGGCACCGAGGCACTTCTTCTGGCCTCAGTCAGCAAAACCTACGGGTCCGCCGGGAACACCGTTGCCGCACTCGACGGTGTGTCCCTTCGCCTTCCGGCGGGAAGCTTCACCGCCGTCATGGGTCCGTCCGGATCCGGCAAGTCCACTCTGCTGCAGTGTGCCGCCGGGCTGGACCGGCCGGACAGCGGACAGATCGTGGTGGACGGCGAAGAGATGACGGGAGGCAGCGAGGCGGCGCTGACAAAGTTCCGCCGCCGCCGGATCGGCTTCGTCTTCCAGCAGTACAACCTGCTGCCCACGCTCACCGTGGCGCAGAACACCACACTGCCGCTGAGGCTTGCCGGGCGTCGCGTCGACCGGGCCCGGACTGAGCGGATCCTCACCCAGGTCGGCCTCGGCGACCGTCTCGGCCACCGGCCCGACCAGCTCTCCGGCGGACAGCGCCAGCGGGTCGCCATCGCCCGCGCACTGGTCACCGAGCCCAGTGTGATCTTCGCGGACGAGCCGACCGGCGCGCTCGACACCCGCGCCGCGCGGGATGTGCTGCGGCTGCTGCGGCAAGCCGTACAGATCCACGGCAGGACGGTGGTGATGGTGACGCACGATCCGGTCGCCGCCTCGTACGCCGACTCCGTGCTCTTCCTGGCCGACGGCAGGCTGGCCGGAGAGCTGACGGAACCGACCGTGGACGCGGTCGCCGAGCGGCTGGCGCATCTGGGCGACGCGGTGGACGACGACCTGCCCGCGGGGGTGTGAGTCATGTTCATCCTGGCCATGCGTTCCGTCCGGCTGCGCCCGGGCCGCTTCACCGCCACACTGCTGGCCGCGTTCCTGGGCGCGGCCGTCATCATGACGTTCAATTCGATGCACGACACCGCGGGCGCGAAAGGCGTCGACGACATCAGCGCGGAGTCGCTCACACTCACGGCGAGTGTGGTCGGCGGCTACGGGACGCTGCTGGTGTTCTTCGCCGTCGCCTCCACACTGACCGTGAACGTGCGGCAGCGCGCCGAGGAGATCGGTCTGCTGCGCAGTATCGGCGCGACACCGGCGCAGCTCAGGCGGATGGTGGTCGGCGAGTCGGCCGTGGTCGCCCTCGCCGGAGCGCTGCTCGCTGTCGGGCCCGCGATGCTGGGCGGTCAGGCGCTGCTCGGGGCGTTCCAGGACAGTGGCCAGGCCGCCCGGGACGTGGAGCATGTCTTCGGGCCCATCGCGCTGTTGTCGGGTGCCGGCACCACGCTGGCCGCGTCGGTGGGCGCCGCGTTCCTCGCGGTGCGCCGGGCGACGGGAGCGGCGGCGACGCGTACGTCCCGGGGCCTGGTACGCGGCTTCGCCGGCTGGGCCGCGCTTGTGGCCGGTGCGGCGGGAGTGTCCGCGACCTTCACGTTGAAGCCGACGGATGCCGCGCTGATGGCGGCTCCGGCGTTCGGCGCCATCATGCTGGCCGTCGGTTTCGCGCTCTTCTCACCACCGCTGCTGCGGGCGCTGCTGGGCCGGCTGGGGCGGCCGGTCACGGCGCTCACGGGAGCGAGCGGCTATCTGACCGTGCACAACATGCGCCATCGCGCCGCGGAGTTGTCCGGAGTGCTGATGCCACTGATCCTCTTCACCGGCATCGCGACGGCGACGCTCTCCATGCAGGCCATCGAGAGTGACGCGATCAGGGCCTCCGGCCTCACCAAGTCGGTCGAGGACAAGAATCTCGAAACGCTGAACTTCGTGATCGTCGGCATCATCGTGGTCTTCTCCTGCGTCATGCTGATCAACACCCTGTACGCGGCGACCTCGTTCCGCCGCCGGGAGTTCGGTCAGCAGCGCCTCGCGGGAGCCACCCCGGCACAGGTACTGGGAATGGTCGGCGTGGAAGGGCTGGTGCTGACGGTGACCGGTGTGTTCTTCGGAACGGTGGCCGGGCTCGCCGGAATCGCGTCGTTCGGCCTGGTCCGTACCGATTCGCTCCTGCCCGGTCAGGGACTCGGGATCTGGCTGGGCGTGGTGGCGGTCGCCGCGGCGGCGACGCTGGTCACCAGCCTCGGCACCGCGCGCCGTTCGCTGCGCACGCCCGCGGTGCGAGCGGTGGCGGTGGAGACCTGAGCCACCACCGTTCGTACGCGGGCCGGGGGACAGCCGCTTGAGGCGGCTGTCCCCCGGCCCGCGTGCGGACAGCGTCTCTATCGGCGCTGGTCGAAAAGAGCGATCGCGGGAGTCGCGGCGAAGCACGGTGTCTCGCTCTCGTCGAGCATGAGGGCGGCGACGCCGGCCCTGGGCGCCGCGGGCGGGATCAGGCGCGGTTCGAACCCGGCGGCGGGCACGAGCCGAGCGCCGCCGTGGTACGGCCGGTTGGTCAGCGGTCCGGCGTACACGACGCTGCCGCCCGCCGCGCGGACCGCTTCGCCGGCGACGCCTTTCGCGTCCCACGCGTGGCACAGGACGCGCTTGAGCAGAGCGCCGTTGATCCTTCCCAGCGCGCCCTGGGTCGCGCCCATGCCGAGCGAGCTGAGCCAGACCACCCGAGGGGCCGCCGCCGCCAGCAGGCGGGCCGCGTCGGTCAGGACCCGCGGGTCCTGCTTCTTGGTGATGCCCAGCGCGCTGACGATGACGTCGGCGTCCTGGACGGCGGCCAGGACGGTGTCCGGCTCGGTCACATCGGCCCGCACCGCGCGCAGGGCACCGGTGGCGAGTCCGGAGAGTTGGTGCGGGTCGCGGGCGAGAGCGGTGACCTGGTGGCCACGGGCCAGGGCCTGGCTGAGCAGCAGTCGGCCGGTTGGTCCTGTGGAGCCGAGGACGGCGATCTTCAATGTGTTCTCCGGTCGGGCGAGCGGCGGCGGGTACGGGTACGACGCGTACGGAGGTCAGGCGCGGCCGGACAGGGCGCGGACGGCCTGGATGAGCTGCGAGGTGGCGTTGTGGCCGGAGTACGGAGCGCGCATGGAGTGTTTCCTGGTTCGACTGGACGGCGCCGGTTGGCGCCGTTCCCTGTGGTTTCGAACGTAGGCAGCCGCACAGTTATCGGCAAGTGCATGCTTGTTACGCCTAGCATTACCCGCATGCAATTGGATTTGAATCTGCTGACCGCGCTCGACGCGCTGCTGGAGGAGGGCAGCGTGGCCGGCGCCGCCGCCCGCCTCCAGGTGTCCTCGCCCGCCATGAGCCGGACGCTGGGCCGCATCCGGCGCGCGACCGGCGACCAGATCCTGGTGCGCACCGGCCGGACGATGACAGCCACACCGCACGCCGTCGCCATCCGCGCGCAGGTGCACGCCCTGGTGCAGCAGGCCCAGGCCGTACTCGCCCCACAGCGGTCCCTCGACCTGGCCGTCCTGGAGCGCACCTTCACCCTGAAGTGGCACGACGCCCTCACCAGCGCGTGCGGTCCCGTCCTGCTCGCCGCGGTCCGCTCCCAAGCTCCCGGGGTCCGGCTGCGCTTCGTGGCCGAGGCGAGCACGGACACCCCCGACCTGCGACGCGGCGAGGTCGACCTCGAAGCCGGCTCCAACGAGCCCGCACTGCCCGAGATCCACCACGAGAACGCCGGCCATGATCACCTGGTCATCGCCGTGCGCCCCGGTCATCCACTGACCGACGGACCGCTCACGCCGGACCGCTACGCGGCGGCCCATCACATCACCGTCTCGCGCCGCGGACGCCTGAGCGATCCCATCGACGACGCCCTCGCGGCCCAGGGCCTGCGGCGGCATGTCGTCGCCGCGGCGCCCACCGCCGCCGCCGCTCTCCAACTCGTCGGGAACAACGACCTCGTGGTCGCGGTCCCCGGACTCATCAGCCGCTCCCCGCTCGCCGGTCTCGGTCTGCGCACACTGCCGCTGCCCCTGGACATGCCCGCGATCCCGATCCATCTGGCCTGGCACCAGCGCTACGACGGCGACCGCGCGCACGCCTGGCTGCGCGACCAGGCCCGTACGGCGATTCATACGGTCTGCCGGCCACCGGCCAGGCCGGAAACTGAGCGCTGAACAGCCCCGCGCCGCCGCTTCAGGGAAGCATCAGGACGAGGGAGACGCTTCCCGCGACAACAGCGCGCACGGGATCTCCATCGTCACCGTGGTGGGACCGCCGAGCGGGCTGTCGACGACCAGTACGCCGTCGAACGCCCCCAGCCGGCGGTCGATCCCGGCCAGTCCGGAGCCACTCACGGTGGCTCCGCCCCGTCCGTTGTCCGTGATGATGATCCGCAGCGCACCGTCCCGGTGGTCGAGGTCCAGCCGGATCTGGTCGGCGCCGGAGTGCTTGGCGGCGTTCGTCAGCACCTCGCTGATCGCGAAGTACGCGGCAGACTCGACGGATTCCGCGGCCCGTCCCGGCAGAGTGATGCGCGCCTCGACAGGTATCGGCATCCGCAGAGCGAGCGCCTCCGCCGCGGCCGCCAGGCCGCGCTCCGCGAGCACGGGCGGATGGATGCCGCGTACGAGATCACGCAGTTCGCCCAGCGCGTCCGCGGAGTCCGCGCGAGCCTTGGCCAGCAACTCCCTCGCCTTGGCCGGATTCTTCTCGATCAGCGCCTCGACGGTGCCGAGGCTCATGCCCACGGCGACAAGCCGCGCCTGCGCGCCGTCGTGCAGATCGCGTTCGATGCGGCGCAGTTCGGCGGCCGATGTGTCGACGGCGTCGTGGCGGGTCTTGGTGAGCCGCTCGACACGCTGCTCAAGGTCCGTCCGGCGCGGCGCGAGGACGGCCCTGGTCAGCAGGAAGTGGACGCGCAGCAGACGCGGGTTGACGAAGAGACCGAGGACGAGCAGGGCCGTGCCGAGGGCCCCGGCGCCAACAGCGGACGCCTGGCCCCGGATGGGGACGAAGCCGTACCAGTACCCGATGCCGCCGTCGGTGAAGACGCGCCACAGACCGGCGGCGAGAGCGTAGCCCTCCAGCGGATACACCAGCAGCGCGGCCGGCAGCAGCGCCGTGAGAAAGCCCGCGGTCATGTCGATGACCAGCCAGCGCAGATCGCGCCAGGTCGCCGGGTCCTTCATCAGGTGGACGCACTTCCTCGGCTGTCCTCCGACACCGGGCAAAGTGCCGACCGGGAAGGGCCGGTACGCGGCCGGGATGCGCACCTCGCACCATGCGGCCCCGAGCTCCCGCCGCCGGCCGGCGAACCGGCGGACCAGCCCGAGCACCCAGGGTGTGGTGAACACGCCGAGCCCGAGCGGAATGAAAGAGATCGAGACAACGGCCCCGACGAAGAGCGCTATCGACCCGGCCAACGACATCACCGACAGCGCCAGCCCTCGTAGGCCGGCCACCGCCGCGTTCCGGAAGCGCATCCAGGTACCCCCTCGGCTCGGCCGCCCGTCCCTCGGGCCGACGCCAATCCTGCCGGGCGCGTCGACGCCGGTCACTGGCGTGAGGCCCCGGGCCGAAGGTACAGGTAGCACCACCCTAGGCCCTGTCTGACACATCCCGCCTGGCCTGCGACGCCTGGCACGCACGCTCACCGCGTTGTCGGAGTCATCCGAGTACGTCCAGTACACGGATGATCCTCCGCCTTGGGATCGCACGCACCAGACGTCGCGGGCCCCGCCCCCCGGGCGGACGGCACTATGTGTCAGACACGTCCTAGGGGCAGTTGGACCGGCGGGCTCTCAGAGCGGCCGTCGCTCCGCGACCACATCCGCGATGATGTCGTCCAGGGTGCGGCCCGCCCGGAATCCGATGGCGTGGTACGCCTTGTCGCAGTTCGGGATGCGGCGCCGCATGTCCTCGAAGCCCGCGCCGTACGCCTCGGTGTAAGGGATCTTGGCCATGGTGCTGGCCGAGCCGGTCGCGGCGATGGTCCTCTCGGCGAGTTCGGCGATGGTCACCGGCCGTGAGCCGCCGATGTTGTAGACCGTTCCGTGCGCGTCCTCGTTCCGCAGCAGGGCCACCAACGCGGGTACCACATCGGCGACATGACAGAAGCAGCGGATCTGTGTGCCGTCGCCGAAGACCGTGAGAGGCTCACCGGCCAGCGACTGATCGACGAAACGCGGGACCACCATCCCGTACTGCCCGCTCTGGCGCGGTCCCACGGTGTTGAAGAGCCGTGCGATGACCATCCGCAGTCCGTATCGCGCCGCGTAGAGCGCGGCGAGCGTCTCGTCCAGCGCCTTCGCCTCGGAGTACGACCAGCGGCTCTTCAGCGGCGAGCCGAGGATCCGGTCGTCCTCCTCGGTCAGGCCGTCGGCCGTGTTCTTCCCGTACACCTCGCTGGTGGAGGCGAGAAGAAACGGGACGTCGCGGTGGCGTGCCGCGTCGAGGACGGTCTCGGTTCCCGTGAGGTTCGTCCGCAGACTCTCCAGGGTCCGGTCAAGGATGGTGAACACGCCCACTGCCGCGGCCAGATGGTAGACCTCGTCCACACCTTCCATGGCCCGCGCCACCGTCTCCGCGACACAGATGTCGCCCTTGATCAGGCGGAGCCGTGGATTCGACGCGACCGCGGCGAGATTGCGCTCGCTGCCGGTGCTGAGGTCGTCGAGGACGACGACGTCGTCGCCGAGTGCCAGCAGATGCTCCACAAGATGCGAACCGATGAAGCCGGCACCGCCGGTGACCAGACAGCGCATGAGGGATACGGTCCTTTCCTCGTCTCCGGGAGGTGCGGCGGGCGGTGGCTCAGGCGCCCGGGTCACGGGCCGTGCCCGTGACGGCGTCCGGCGCCGTGTGCGGATCGAAGCGGTAGGTCGCGTCCACCACCAGAGGGCATTCCCGTACCCAGCCGTAGTCCTGGTCGGGATGGATCGTGTGGATCAGCGCGAGATCCCAGTCGGTGCCGCGCGGCTGCGTGACCCGCCGCACGCGGGCGCCGCCGGACAACGGCAGTTCGCTCACGAGCGGGTCGTAGTACGAGACGTCCGCGCCCCGCCCGGTGAGCTGCTCCACGATCTCCACGGCCGGTGAGTGGCGGATGTCTCTGACTCCGGGTTTGTACGCGGCTCCGACCACGACCACCCGCCGGCCCGCCAGTCCGAGACCCGCCCGCGACAGGGTGTCGAGGACGCGCGCGACGACGTGTTTCGGCCGTTCGGCGATGGCGGTCATCGCCTGGCTGATGAGAGGCGCGCTGCCGCGTGACTCGCGTAATTGCCAGAGCAGATAGTGCGGATCACAGGGAATGCAATGTCCGCCGACGCCGGGCCCCGGACGGAACGGCATGAAGCCGTACGGCTTGGTCGCCGCCGCGTCCGAGACCTCCACCGGATCGAGATCCAACTCGACGCATACGTCGGCGAATTCGTTCGCCAGGGCTATGTTGACGGCACGGAAGGAATTCTCGTACAGCTTGGTCATCTCCGCCGCTTCCGGCGAGCCCACTTCGTGCACCGTGGAGGACACCGCCGCGAGAGCGCCTTTCGCGCGTTTCACACACGCCGCTGTCGCGCCGCCGAGCACCCGTGGCGTCTCGCTCTGCACATGGGCGGTGTTACCCGGATCGATACGCTCCGGACTACAGGCCACAAAGATGTCCTCGCCGACCGTGAAGCCTTTGTCCCGCAGAGGATTGATCAGCATGCGCCGCGTGGTCCCGACGAAACTCGTCGATGTCAGGATGAGGGTCTGCCCCGGTCGCGCGTGACGCACCAGCGAGGCGCACGCCTCCTCCAGCGCGGTGAGATCCGGCATCAGATGGCGGTCGACCGGAGTGGGCACGCACACCACCACCACATCGGCCCCGGAAAGCCTCGACAGGTCGCCGGTGAGCTCGAAGTCGTCGCTCTGGAGCGACTTCTCCAGCCGCCGCTGGTCGGCGGCGGTCAGGTCGACGTCGCCCGAGCGGACGGCCGCGTTGCGTGGTGCGCTGTGATCGATTCCCAGTACGCGCAGACCGCTCGCGTGCAGCCCGAGAGCGGTCGGCAGTCCGACATAACCCATTCCGACGACGGCGGCGGAAATCGGTCGCCCAGCGCCGGCCGAAGGCTCTTCGCGAGAAACGGATTCTGGCATTTCTGTTCAGCCCCTATTCGTCCGGTAAAGCCACACGGTGAGCTCGCTTCGGGCCGCGGGTGCCGCGGAGGGCGATGGGACAGCTACCTCCGAAGCCGCCGAGTTTAGCGGATTCCAGCAGTGGTTCAAGAGGCACTCGCGCATGGCCGAATGACGATGACGGCCCGGCCGCGGTGAATTGTTCGTACACCGCGCACGCGGCCCGTACGCCCGCCCGACCGCGCATTTCGGATCGCCGCGCAATCACCTGGGATCTTTGGCCGCTCCGGTCCATCTCAGAGGTACATCACACGGCGCCGCAGACTTCCGGCCAGAAAGCCGCTCAGTCGCGCCGCGTATCTGACCCACCGGCGACGCGGCCCCGGAGAACGTACGAGGTCCGGCAGATGTGCCGCCAGCCACAGCCAGTTCTTCGCCACGACGCCAGGACTCCGCCGCTGGAAACCGGCGTCGCGGTAGGCGCCGTACAGCCGCGCGCCGGACTTTCCGTAGTTCCACTTCTGGCGGGCCAGAGAGGCGAGTCCGGCTCTGAGGCGGTAGTGCATCCGCGCGTCGGGCGCGTACTCCACCCGGAAGCCGCAGAGGTGCGCCCGCCAGGACAGGTCCATGTCCTCGCCACCGCCTCGGTACGACTCGTCCCAGCCGCCGATGACCGCCAGCACCTCTGTCCAGGCACCGCAGTTGGCTCCTCGGGCGAACGGCAGGAAGTCGCTCTGCGCGGTCATGGGCAGCGGCTGCTCGTCGGCGTTCGCCGGACTGAGTACGGAGACGTCCAGCGAGCCGCCGATGACGTCCGCGTCCCGCGCCGACTCCACCAGTGCGCTGAGCCACCCGGGATCCGCGACGTCGTCCGCGTCGCAGAAGGCGATGAAGTCGCCCCGCGCGGCGGCGATTCCGGTGTTGCGCGCGTATCCCTCTCCCGCCCGGCCTGACGCGTCGACCAGCCGCAGTTCCGGCAGCCAGGAGCACGCGGCGGCGGCCACCGCCCGGGTGCCGTCCGTGGAGCCGTTGTCGACGACCAGGATCTCGCGCGCTCCGCAGTAGGTCTGTCCGGACAGCGCCCGCAGTTGCGCGGTCAGCGTCCGGGCCGCGTCGCGGACGGGGATGACCACGGAGACCAGCTCCGGCCGGCCCCGGTCCGTGACCGTGGCGCGGGAGGGCTCGTACGTCCTGGTGGTACGCGCCGAGCCGTACCGGTCGTCCGCGCTCCGGTCCGTACCGTCGCGCGCCGGCCGCTCATATCGCCGGACAAGCAGCAGCGGCACGGCGCACACGGCCGGACCGCCGGAGCCCGGCCCATGGAATCCGCGCGCTGCCAGCAGGTCTCGGTGGACCGCCCGGGGCGCCGTCCCGCCGCCGCCACGCGCACGCGCGCCCTCGGCGGGCGGCAGGACAAATCCGCCGACCAGGCCGTCCGGGCGCAGCCGCAGCGCACCGCAGCGGACCATCCCGGCACCGGTGTCGCCGGCCGCCGCCGCGAGATGCTCAAGCCACTCCGGCAAGGCCTCGTCGGTGCCGTCCAGAAAGGCGATGTACTCGCCCTTCGCCTCCTCCGCGGCCCGGCGGACGGCCGCCGCGACGTCGTCCGGAGAGCAGCGCACCACCCGTACGCCCGGCCGGTCACGCACCGCGGCCCGGGCCGGCCGGTCCGCGTCACCGCTGATCACGACGGTCTCGTGAGCGGGCCGGGTCTGGCGCAGAAGGCTGTCCAGCGCGGCTTCCCACTCGCCGTCGGACGCGCTGACGACGACGCTGAATTCGGGCGGCTGTGCGTGCATGTTCCCTCCCGTCGTCCGCGTCGCGGTGCCGCTCCGGCGCCGTCCGCCGCGTGGGCCGGCGGATCTCATCCGATGCGGACGGGACGCAGTTCGAACTCGATGTCGTTCGGCGGAGCGGCGAGCAGCGGCAGCAGTTCCTCGCGCGAGCGTGCCTGTCTTCTGGTGAGTTCCCGCGCGGTCATGGCCTCGGTGTAGGCGCGGCGGGCCTCGGAGCCGAAGCCGGTGTCGGGCGCCTGGGTCAGCGACTTGGGCCAGATCCGGTACTGGTACAGCAGCCGGCGGGTGTTCCGCAGGCGGTACAGGCGCGAGGCCCGCAGATGGAAGTCGGTGTCGGCGCCGAGCCGTACGGTCCCGTCGAAGCCGCGGAGCCGGTCCATCATGTCGCGGCGGATCACCGTCGCCGGGTGGTGCGCCACCGTCGACCGGCCGAGGCGCATCCAGAGGTTGCCGTGCCGGGGCATCCGGCGGTGGCCCGTGATCCGGCCCGCGTCGTCTATGTACTGATAGCCGCAGCCCACCAGGTCGGCCCGGCCGGACGCCAGCATGCGCACCTGGTGTGTGAAGCGGCCGGGCAGGCTGATGTCGTCGGCGTCCTGAAAGCCGACATAGGGTCCGCGTACCCGTTCCAGCACCGCGTTCTTGATCCGCAGATGGCCCACGTTCCGCGAGGTCCGCAGGGCGACGAGCCGCGTGTCGGCCGCGAAGGGACGCAGCGCCCGGGTCCACGCGTCGTCCGGTGAGCAGTCGTCCACGACGACAAGGACGAGGTCCCGGAAGTCCTGCCGGAGGACGGACTCCACGGCGAGGCTCAGATAGTCCGCGCAGTCGTAGTGGGGAAGGATGACGGTGAGTGTGGCCGTGTTCAGCCTCTCGGGTGTCGCCCGCACGTCGGATCCTTTCTGGGGGCCGTCGTGGCGCCGGGCCGGTTCAGGCGCTCCGCGGCGTCCGGGCGGTGAGGGTGGACGCCTTCTCGTCGGCCGGGCTGGCGAAGTCTCCTTCGTCTCCCCAGGCGACCTGGCGCAGCGGACGGGAGGTCAGGCCGCGCACGGCCAGGCCGGTGACGACGGCGCTGAACCAGGCGAACTGGACGGACTTGACCGTCCAGCGCAGCAGACCGCGCGCCGTGCCCCGGCGTCCGTCCCACGGAGCCAGCGGCCACAGGCCGTGGAAGAGGATGTCCCGGAAGTACCGGCCGGCGACATCGCGCGGATAGTCGGCCATGCAGGTCACATGGCTGTACATCGAGCGGCGGAGCCGGCTCACGGTGTCATGGGCCCTGCTGACCCGGTAGAAGCGGCAGTACGCGTCGGGCAGCACGTCCAGGTCGCGCAGCGGGTCCGCGCCGATTCCGTCGAGCAGTTCGAACAGTACGAAGCCGTCGTCGGTGACCCGGCGCGAGGAGATCCCGGAAGCGATCACGGCGGACTGCACGATCATGCAGCCGGCCGCCGGGTAGGCCGTCGGAGGCAGGGTGTTGCCGCCGATCCTGTCCATCACCCGGGACGAGGGAGTGGACCGGGGCAGGGCGATGGACCGGGCGCCGACGGCTCCGGTGCAGCCGCGTTCGCGGAACCGGGAGACCAGGCGCTCCAGGCAGCCCGGGCCCAGTTCGATGTCGTCGTCGATCCACAGCCAGCCGGCGTAGTCGAGCTCCTGGCTGAGCCGGATCGCCGCGTTGGTCGTGCGGATCTTTCCCGGTCCCGGCAGCGCGAGCCCGACAAAGGCCGTGAGCGTGCTGTCGCGGGCGAGTGCGGCCAGCCGCCGCAGCCGGTCCACCGCCTCCTCGTACTCGCCGGCGGCGTACTGCATACCGGCCCAGACGGTCAGTGGCAGGTCCGGATGTGTCTTCCGGACGCCCTTCAGCGCGTCGAGGGTGTGGGCGAACGCGGTCTCCTGTTCTTCCGCGCCGCACCGGCCCACATAGGTCGGCAGCAGAGTGGCGATACCGCCGGCCGGCAGACGGGCCAGCGGGTCGGCCGCGTCCTCTTCCCGGACGGTCCGCGGGACCGCGTCCGGCTCCGGTCCCGTGGGCAGCACCAGGGTGACCGGCGCCCGCGGCTCGGGAGCCGGATCGTAGCCGCGGGCCACGACGCGCTGCAGCCAGGTCCGTTCGCCGTCGGTACGCCTGTGCATACCGTTCCCTTCCGCTCGTCCGAACGCCGCCCGTGCTGTCGGTATTCGGCCGGAGAGCTTCCGGCCCTTCCATGGTGTGCTTTTCGCGGGATCCCGGCGGCACCGCCGGGAGACCGGGAATCGGTATGCGTGAGACGCGTTCTTCGCATCGATCAGCGGTCGGGAGATTAACGAAATCCATAAGGTGATCACAAGGAGATGTCGCACCCGACCTCAGGAATGGCCGGAACCAGCGCCTTTGTCTCTCTCACCGGACTCGGAGTACCGGTACAATCCACCGCTTCGGATCCCGCCAAACACTGTCGGCCAAACGCTGTCGGCCAAGGGCTGTCCCTTAATCCCGGCCCGTGTGGCGCGCGGCCGGTGTACCGCGCCGCGAAGCGGAGGACCGCATTCATACCCGGCGCCGTTTTCCGGGAACGCGCTATGCCGCGCATTGCCACATTCGCCTGGTGTTGTCATGGTACGTTCGGTGGGCCGCGCCGGTAGTGTCGGACCCGAACTGCCGCGCTCCGTAACGGAGTACGGCGATGCCCGGCCGAAGTGCGCGGTACGGCAAGCCCGTCGGCCGTGCCGCGGCCGGAAGCGGCGCGCAGGTCAGGGCCACTCCATCGCTTCCGGGACAGGAAGCGCCATACCGGTTCCAGGACGTGTGAGAACAGCCGCGCGGTGCGTGGTGAAATGGTTTTCCGTGCCGTTCACGCGGCTGAGAAAGAGGTGACGGAAGCATGGTGACTCCTACGAATGCGGGACACCGGAATGAGCTGAGGGACGGGCCGGACGACGGCGGGAGGCCGGTTCTCCTGCACGCGCGAGGGATTGTGAAGAGCTTCAATCGGCGGCGCGTGCTGGACGGAGTCGATCTGCGGGTGCGCGCCGGTGAGATCGCCGCGATCATCGGCGCCAACGGTGCCGGGAAGTCCACCATGCTCAAGATCTGCGCCGGGCTCGCCTCTCCGGACAAGGGACAGGTGTCGGTGAACGGGCGGCTCGGTTACTGCCCGCAGGGCGCCGGCGTGATGGACTTCCTCAAGCCCCGTGAACACTTCACCCTCTTCGGCGCCGGCCGGGGCATGAGCGGCCCGGCCGCGGACCGCCGGGGCCGCGAGCTCGCCGTCGAACTGGACTGGAACGTCTCCAGGAACACTCTGGCCAAAGACCTCTCCGGCGGCACCCGGCAGAAGCTGAACGTCGTACTGTCCGCGCTCGGCGACCCGGACGTCCTGCTGCTCGACGAGCCGTATCAGGGCTTCGACCGCGGGTCGTACCTGGACTTCTGGAAGAGCGTGTGGAAGTGGCGTGAGGAGGGCAAGGCGGTGGTCGTCGTCACGCACATGCTCAATCAGCTCGACCGTGTCGACCAGGTCCTCGACCTCACTCCGGCGAAGGCGGGGGCCGCGCGATGACCAGGACCGTACGCATGGCGGAGATGACGCTGCGTGAACTGCTGCGCCGGCGCGGCGTCATGGGCCTGCTGCTGGTGGTACCACTCGTCTTCTATCTCGGCCGGCACGACCAGAGCGGCCAGGCCATCCGGTTCGCGAGCCTCGGTGTCGGGTTCGCGGTGAGCACCGCCGCGCTGTTCTCCGCCGCCGGCGGGCGGGAGGTGGAGTCGCGGCTCGCGCTGTCCGGCTTCCGCCCGGTCCATCTCTTTCTGGGCCGGAGCCTGGCGCTCGGCTCGGCCGGACTGGCCATCTCGGCGCTGTACACCGTCGTGATCCTGCTGGACCAGAATGTGCCGAACCCGTCCGCGGTGGCGGTCGAGATGGCATTGACCACGCTGGTCGCCGTCCCGCTCGGACTGCTCCTGGGCCTCGCGGTGCCCCGTGATCTGGAGGGCGCTCTGCTGCTGATCTCCGTCATCGGCGCGCAGATGGTAATCGATCCGGTCAAGGATTCGGCCAAACTGCTGCCGTTCTGGTCGACCCGCGAAATCATCACGTACGCGGTCGACGGTTCGGCCAGCGCCTCGCTCGCCACGGGTGTCATTCACGCCGTGGTCGTGGGCGCGCTGCTCGCTCTGGCGAGCGGCGCTGTCATGTCGGTCCGGCTGCGCCGGCGCCCGCACATGCAGTTCATCTGATCCTCCAGCCATATCGTGACGGCATTGCCGCCGGTGACCGCGGACCTTGATCCGCCGAGTCACCGGCGGCAATTGCGTCGCGCGGCGGACGAGTTCGCGATTTCGCCCGCTACCCCACCGGAACTAAGGGCTGCCCCGTAATCCCCGGTGGATCAGAAGCGCGCGGCGTCGGACGCGGTGCGTCGCACGGCGAAGGGGCGCTCGCATACGGGATGTATTCGGGCGTTCCGACAACGCGGCGAGGCGCCGTTTCTGCCGTCGCGCGCCCGCCGGGGATTACGGGACAGCCCTTGGGGCGTGTAGCCTGTGCCACTGCGACTCCGGGCACCTATGCGTTTGCCCGCGCATAAACCTGCTATGTGGCCACTTCCTCTGGGAAGGAGAGCACGTGCACGGTGTGGAGCTAATACCGTCCGCCGGACCGGGCGAGCAAGCCCTGTTGAGCGGAACGCAATTCCTGACGGCACAGCGCGACCCGGACGGCTGGTGGAACGACTACGAAGTCCGTGGCCCCGGACAATTCTGGGCGACGGCCTTTGTCGGAGCCTCACTGACCGAAGTCCCCGGTAAAGACGCCCACGCGGCGGCCCTGGACGCGTGGCGACTTCTGGCACGCACGCGCGGACCCTCCGACGGCTGGGGTTACGGACCTCAGGTGCCGGGAGACGCGGACATCACGTCGTGGGCGCTGCGGCTCGCCGAGGCCGTCGGCGCGGACGCCGAACCACGGGCCGTCGAAGGCTACGACTTCGTCCTGAGGCATCTCCGCGCCGACGGCGGCATCACGAGTTATGTGCCGGAGGTCGCCGGTCCGTTCCTGAGCCGGGTCGCCCCGCGCTGGGACGGCTGGTACGCGAGCCATCCCTGTGTGACCGCCGCTGCCGCCGGACTGCTCCGGCTGCCGCGCCGGCCTCGTCTGCTCACCAGGCTCCGGGAGATACAGCGGCCGGAGGGATCCTGGGCCGCCTACTGGTGGGCCGACCGGGAGTACTCCACCGCGCTCGCGGCGGAGGCGCTGGTGGCGGACCCGGACGACCGGGACATACCGGCGGCCGCCGCGGCCGGCCGGTGGGCGGCGGAGCGCATCGGTCCGGACGGCGCCGTCCGTACGTCCTGGGAACCGGACGGATCACCGTTCGCCACCGCCTTCGCGGTCCGGGCCGTACTGGCCGGCGGTGCCCGGCAGGGCCGGCCCGCCGTCCGGCGCGCGGTGCGCTGGCTGCTGGACTCCCAGCGTCCGGACGGAAGCTGGAAGCCGTCGGCGTGGTGCCGCTGCCCGGGTCCGATGGATCTGGACCCCGACGAGAGAGAGCACTGGGAGCGCAACCGGCGTGGACGCGCCGCACTGGGCTCCGTGGTCCTCGACAACGCGGCCCTGTACACCACCGCCTCCGTCGTCGCGGCTCTCGGCAGAGCGACCGCCGCCCGCTGACCGGCGCGAAGACAGTCCGCACATCCTCCGGGCGCCCGCCCGGACGTTTCTTCACACATCCAGGGCCGAGAGGTGAACGCACTGGTGAACCCGTTAACGGAATTGGCGCAGCAGGCCGAGCAGAGACTCCCTGAACAGGC
Source organism: Streptomyces sp. AK02-01A (assembly GCF_033795305.1). Taxonomy (NCBI): domain Bacteria; kingdom Bacillati; phylum Actinomycetota; class Actinomycetes; order Kitasatosporales; family Streptomycetaceae; genus Streptomyces; species Streptomyces sp. AK02-01A. Next base: position 42,130 of record NZ_JARBAE010000016.1, on the reverse strand, counting down.
CCTTCCCAGCCGGGAGGTCCTCGCCCGGCTCAGGAAGCACCCGCCGGGGCCCATGCACATCATCGACCCGTTCAAGGTGCCGGTGGCCGAAGCCGTCGAGAAGACCCGGGCGCTGACCCGGCTGGGCTTCCCGGCCATCATCCTGGCCAGCACCGACTACGAGGCGTTCGAGACGCGGATGGAGCCCTATGTGGCCCGTGTCAAAGCCGCCACCCCGCTTCCGGTACTGCTGCACTTCCCCCCGCGAAGAGGCACCGGTTTCCCGCTCGTCGCCGGGGCCGACGCCGTGGTGCTGCCCGCCCTTCTCGGCTCCCGTGACGACTACTACGTCTGGAAGAGCTATCTGGAGACGCTCCTCACGCTGCCCGGCCGGATGGATCGTGAGCACTGGCCGGAGTTCCTGCTGACCGTGGCGCTCACCTTCGGCGAGGACAGCAGGACCGGCGACCTGCTGGGAACCGTGCCGGTCTCGCCGGCGCTCGAAGAGCTCGACCAGCACATAGCGATCACCCGCAGTTTCGGCTTCCACATGGTCTATCTGTATTCCCGTAACTCCCATGTGCCGCCCGAGGTGGTCAGGTACTTCCGGGACCGGCTCCATCCGGACCAGATCCTCTTTGTCAGCGGAAACGTTCGCTCGGCGGAGCGGATCGCCGTCTGTCTGGAGGCGGGCGCGGACTATGTGGGATTCGCCGGGGCTCTCGAACAGCCGGACTGGCTGCCCGTGCTGGAGCGGATGGCCGCCACGTACAGCACCGACGGTCCCGGGACAGAACGATGAGCGCCGCGCTGCCCGCCGACTACACCGCCGCCATGCTCGTCACCGAGGGTGCGAACCGCGACCGGGTGACCGCCTTCGTGGCCGCGACCGGCGGTTCGCCGGATCTGACGGCGCATGTCGCCGCTCTGCGGCTCTATCTGCGCGTCCCTCACTTCCTCACGGAGTGGATCACCGACGCACCGCTGCGCGCCAGGGTCTCGGCGGGCCTCGCTCTGGACATCGTGGCGATGAAACTGCTCGACGACCTGATGGACGACGACACCGGGCTGAACCGCATAGAGCTCGCCTGCACGGCCCTGCGGCTGCATCTGACCGCGCTGCGGGAGCTGTGCGAGGAGTCCGGTGACGCCCAGGCCGTGGTGGACCTGCTGGAGCACGACTTCACCACCGTGTGCACCGGCCAGATCCGTACCAAGCGCCATCGCGCCCGGGACCTGGAGCAGTGGTGCGCCAACGCGAGCACCTACGGCGCGACCTTCCTGGGCTGCTACGGCGCGCTGGCGGCGCTCTGCGGCCGCAGGCCGGAGTGGATCGGCCCGGCGCGTTCCTTCGCCGAGGCGTTCGGCACGATCATCACGATCGCCGACGACCTCACGGACTACGACCGCGACGGAGAGCGGGACGGAAACCTGGGCCATCTGATGCGGACCGGTGACGTCCGCGTCCAGGACGTCACGGACCTGCTGGAGAAGCTGCGGGCCCAGGCGCTCGGCGCGGTGCGGGAACAGCCGGTCTCCCACGGTCTGGTGGCGGTCGTCGACCTCTACACCGACGATGTGCTGGACCGGCTGCTCCCCGTGCACGCGCGCGGCTGAACCGGGGCCTACCGGGGACCGGCCCGGTAGGCCATCACGTCACCGAAGACGAACAGGTCGACCGGGCTGTCCCGGAAGTCCTCCAGCACATCCCGGACCGTGTGCGCGATGGCCCGGCCCGGACCGTTCAGCGAGGTGTTGATCAGCGCGGGCACGCCGCTCAGGGCCTCGAACTCGGCGAGCAGCGCGTGCAGTCGCTCCTCGTCGGGCCCGAGGGTCTGGATCCGGCATGTCCCGTTGATGTGCCGGGCCTCCGGGGCCGAGCCCTCGGGCAGCAGATACTCGAAGAGCATGTACGGCGAGGGCCGTTCGCCGGGAAACAGCTCCGCGAACCGCTCCTCGCGCATCACCGCGCCCAGCGGGCGGTACCACTCCCGCTGCTTCAGCTCCTCACTCATCCGCTTGCGCATGCCGGGCACGGCGGGACTGCCGAGCAGCGAGCGGTGGCCCAGGGCACGCGGGCCGAGCTCGGCCGTACCGTCCACCAGCGCGACCACGCCGCCGTCGCTCAGTTCCCGCGCCACCGCGGCGCGGTCGTACGGCACCGGTTCGAGACCGCTCGCGGAGAGCGCCGCCAGGACGTCCTCGCGGGAGTTCGCCGCGCCGTTGGCGTACACGCTCAGCGGCGCCACCTCCTGCCCGAACAGATACTTCTGCGCGTAGATCCCGGCGCCGGCCAGATGCCCGGCGTCGCCGCAGGCCGGCGGCACCGCGATGTCCCGGCCGAACCGGTCACGCAGTACGGAGTTGGCGACGATGTTCAGCCCGCAGCCACCGCCGAGAGCGATCGGGCCGTCGTCCCGGACATGCCGGGCGAGCAGCCCGTGGACGGTCTCGGTGAAGAGTTCCTGGAAGGTCGCCACCACCCGCGTCATGCTCTCGAAGTCCCGGCCGAACTCGGGCCGGGCCGCCAGGTCCTGGCGCACCTCCTCGGCGAGCGCCAGATCGTGCATCACCCGGTGGTCCACGGCCTCCAGGATCTCGCGGACGCGCGGGTCCGGCGCGCCGTAGCCACCGAGCGCCATGACCTTTCCGGCGACGCTGGGCGTTCTGCCGAAGCCGAGAAGATGGCCGATCGCGGTCCATCCGAAGCCGTTGCCGTACCAGGGCAGCGGATCCTTCTCCAGCCACTCCAGGCTGTCTCCGCGCACTCTGAACAGCGAACTGCGGGTGATCTGGCCGCGGCCCTCGTTGACCAGGACCGTCGTGCCGTCCCGGTGGCCCGCGTAGTGCGCCGCCAGAGCCGCGTGCGACACCTCGTGCGTGACGACGACGCACTCCACCCGGCGTCCGAGGAGTTCACAGGTGGTGCGGTGGTGCGGAGCGCCGCCCGCGATGCGTTCCATCGCGCGGTCCAGGTCGGGTATGCGCAGCAGACTGCTGCGGACGGGAGTGCTCACCGCGACGAGTTCGACACCGTCGGCGTCCACGTCCTCCTGGGACAGGACGTGCCGCAGCGCGATGTCGGAGCGGTGGTCGTGTTTGGTACGGGTCAGCCGCTCGGTTTCGACCGCGAAGGCGAGACGGCCGTCCTTGAAGTACCCGACCCCCGTGTCGTGGCCGGCGGAGTGGAGTGACAGTACCTGCATCAGCTTCCCTTCTCGGTGGATGCCGGGTGACGCCCGCTCAGGCGAGTGGTTCCGCGTCGGCCGGCACGGGCGCACTGGCGGTGGAGTACGGGGCCCAGCGGATCCCGCGCAGCGGACGGCGGAACAGCCCGCGCAGATAGAGCTCCGCTCCGACCGCGGCGAACCAGCCGAAGTAGACCCATTTGATGGCGGCGTTGCCGACGCCCTGCGCCACACCCTTCGAGCCGCTCCAGCCGGTGAGAGGCCACATGCCGGGAAAGAGGATGTGGCGGAAGTAGTGACGGGTCACCGGCAGCGGCCAGTCGGCCAGGTCGACAAGGTGGTTGAGCAGCAGCCGGCGGATACGGCGGCGGGTCTCTCCCGCCGGTCCGGCGACGTGGTAGTGGCAGCGCGCCCCGGGCACCAGGCGCAGATGGGCCAGCGGGTCCGGCAGGTCCGGGTCGAGCAGCCGGAAGCACACATAGCCGTCGTCCGAGACATACCGGTCCGGCATGCCGCCGGCCATCACATCGGTGGCCACCAGGATGCAGCAGCCGTGCGGGTAGTTGGTGGCCGGTCCGGCGACCGCCTTGGCCCGGTGCAGCAGCCGGGAGGTGGTCTGCGGTTTCGCGTGAGGGATCTTTGTGGCGCCGACCGCGCCGCGGCAGCCGCCGTCCAGGAAGTCGCCGACGAGGTGCGCCAGGCAGGCCGGCTCCAGGGTCACGTCGTCGTCGAGCCAGCCGACCCCGGCGCAGCCGAGTGTCTCCGCCACCGCGATGGCGGCGTTGAGTGTGCGCGGTTTTCCCGGTCCCGGCAGTGACAGTCCCGCGACGCGGACCGCCGACCGGTGCCGTCCGGCCCGGCTCAGCAGCGCCTCCAGCCGTCTCAGGGCCTCCTTCTCCTCCTCCGGGACCGACCACTGCATCCCGAGGAAGAGCACGAAGCCCGCGCCGGGATGCTCCCGTACCGCCTCGTCCACCCGCTCCAGCAGCCGGTCCAGGCGTTCCTCCTGCTCGGCGAGGGTGTGCCGGCGTACATAGGTGGGCGCGACCAGCGTGAACACCGGTTCTCCCGGGCCGCGCAGCGCGGCGGCGGCCTTCTCCTGGTCGCCGGTCGACGAGCCGTCCTCCAGGAGATAGCGCACCGGCACGGTCCAGGTGTCGTCCGGGCGGTAGCCCCGTGCGACGGTGGCGCGCAGATGCCGTGGCAGGGCCGGTTCGCTCCGGTCCCGGGGCCGGCCCGGCTCCGCGGGCAGGTTCAGCCGTACGAGGGGCCGGCCGCCGTCAGAAGTCACGGTCGGTGTTGGAGGTCGACTTGGCCAGGCTCCGCAGTCCGTCCAGGGTGTTGAGCCACTGCCCGGTCGACGCCATGTGCGAGATCAGCGGGCGGGCCATGTCGCGGCGCAGGAAGAACTTGCGATAGGCGATCTGGGCGCGCTGCTGGGCGTCGGGCACCAGGTATCCGATGCGCTGGTCGAACTCGCCGCGCACAAAGCGGTCCCAGTAGTCGGCCGGGATCCGTCCGGCGGCCACCGACTCGGTGTGCAGCGGGGTGCCGGGCAGCGGAGTGGCGGTGTAGAAGCTGGCGTAGTCGAGCGGGATCCGGCAGGCGAGGTCGATCGTACGGCGGAACTGCTCCTTGCTCTCGTCCAGCCAGCCGACGATGAAGTAGCCGAAGCCCTTGATGCCGGCCTCGTGGGCGGAGGTCACCGCGCGCTCGATCTTCCCGATGTCGCTCTCCTTGCGCATCCGTTCGAGGATGTCGGAGTCGCCGTGCTCGATACCGAAGCGCAGGCGTACGCAGCCGGCGCCCGCCATGGCCTCCAGGAGCTTTTCCGGGACCAGGTCGACCCGGGTCGGCGCCTCCCAGCGGACCTTCAGTCCGGTCTTGCCGATGAGTTCGCAGATCTCCCGGACCCGGCCGCGGTGCAGCGTGAACACATCGTCGTAGAACATGATCTCCTTTACGCCCCAGCGTTTCTGAAGCTCCGTCATCTCGCCGACGACATCCTCGGGAGAGCGGTACATCGACTTCTTGTCCACCGCCTGCTTGAAGCAGAAGCTGCACTTGAAGGGGCAGCCCCGGCTGGAGATCATCGTCGCGAAGGGCTTCGGCGCCATGATCGAGAAGTACCGGTCCATGGGCAGGCCCTCGCGTTCCGGCCAGCCCACGTCCTCCAGGTTGACCATGGGCGCGGCGCCGCCGTCGAATTCGCGGCCCACCAGCCCGCGCACGCCCACCGGCTCCTCGCCCTGTTCCAGGGCCTCGGCGAGTTCCGGCATGATCGTGATGCCTTCGCCGACGCCGACGTAGTCGATGCAGGAGTGGTAGAGGTTCTCGCGGGCGTAGACCTCGGTGTGCGGTCCGCCGAGGATGACCTTCGCTCCGGTGCTCTTCGCCGCCTCGCACGCCTCGACCGCTCCCGGCAGACCCGGCGTCGTGGTGCTCACTCCGACCAGGTCGGGTTCGAAGTCGGCGAGGAGTTTGCGCAGTCCCTCGCTGTCCAGACCGAGCGCCGGAGTGTCGATCTGTATGACGTTGTGGAATCCCGCGCTCTTGAGGGCTGTGTGGATATAGCCCAGGCCGAGGTGTGGCAGGACACCCGCGCGCCGCTGGATCTGGCTGATCTGGCGGGTGTTGAGGCACAGGTCGTGATGGCGTACGAGCGCGATGCGCAGTTTGCGCTTGCGCCAGCGCGGCAGCGCGTGACGCGCCGGCTTGGTGTCCGGAGCGGCGGTAGAGCAGCCGCCCGATGCGCCGTTCGAAGATACGGAGGTCGAGATGACGGGCAGTGTCTTCCGCATGGTGTGCCCTCCTTGTTGGGGCTTACCGGGTTGGGTCTTACCTGGTTGGGTCGTACCTGGTCGGGTCGTACCTGGTCGGGTCGTACTTGGTGGGGCTTACCGGCCGATGCGGGACGCATCGGTACGGGACGAGCCGGTGCGAGGCGCGCCGGCGCCGGCCCGGTCCTGCGCGGGCCGGCGGGTCGGTGAGCCGGCGGAAAGGCCGGTGGTGAGGGATTCGAGCTGCAGCAGATAGAGCGTCAGCGGCATCAGACGGCTGACCCGCTGAGGTCCCGACCGGCCCCGGCCACCGGCCAGCAGCCGCAGGAGCATCCGGTCGCCGCCGCGCCACCAGCCGGGTTCCGCGTACAGCGCGTGGCCGAGCAGACCGCGCAGATAGGCCGCGCGGTGGCGCAGTGTCCCGGCCGCGGAAGCGCGCGGTCCGTCTCCGGCGAACCGCAGCGAGGCGTGGCGCGGAAACGCTTGGCGCAGCGCCTCGTCGTGCAGCCCGCCGTCGGTCAGCAGCCGTTCCGGCACCGAGGCGAGATGGTCGAACAGGTCGTGGTCGAGATACGGCGCGTGGATCAGCGGGCCGCCGGGGATCAGCCGGTACGGCGTCATGGCGACCGCGCGGCGCGTCCGGTTCCAGAAGAAGAACGATCCGGTGGGAAAGGCGGCCCCGGTGTGCCGGGCGAGCTCGGTGGCGAGCCGTCGGCGGGCCCGGTCCCGGCTCCACAACCGCCCCAGCGCCGGACTGAGCAGATGATCCGCGTGCGGACCGGTACGGCCGGCCAGCAGCAGGCGTCCGGCCTCTCCGGGCAGGTCCGTGGCGTCGAAGGAGGCGGCGCGTACGAAGGAGAGCGCGGGCGCGGGCCTGATCAGCGCGTCGCCGCCCAGGCCGTCGTAGGTGACCCGGGTGTGGCGGCGAAGATGGTCGAGGACGGGCAGCGCCCACGCTCCCTCGACGGAGGACATGCCCTGCGCGCGGTTGGCCACCAGCTCGGCGTGGAACTCGGACCGCGGGCGGTCCAGGGTCGTATGAGGGATGCCGAGACGCCCGGCCAGCTCGGCGGCCACCGGCGCGTCCGCTCCGGTGTCGGGCGGAAACTTCGAGCCGCTCACGCACAGCCGGGGCGCTGCTCCCTGCCGTTCCAGCTCCAGCAGGAGATGGCGGGAGTCACGGCCGCCGCTCAGTGGCAGGACATAGGGCTCTGCCGGCAGTCTGCGGGCCACCGCGGCGCGGAAGAGCTCGATGAGGCCGTCGACGGCCTCGCGGCGGGTCATATGGGTCGCGGGTGCCGGGACGGAGCGGTTGGATTCCAGCCGCAGTACGCCGGCGGACCAGGTCAGGGTCGCGGCCGGCGGAAGTGCCCGGACCGCCGCGAAGCAGGTGTCCTCGCCCAGGTAGAAGCCCAGCCTGACGAAGACGGACAGTGCGTCGTGATCGAGCCCGGTGGGAGCGCCGAGGGCCGGCAGGTCCGCCGGCGAGGTGGCGAGCGCGATGCGGTCGCCGTCCGCCCAGTAGTAGAGAGGGAACATGCCGTACCGGTCGTTGCGTACCAGCAGGCGTTCGCCGTCCCACCGCCACTCGGCGAACACTCCTTCGTTCTCGCGGCCCGCGCCGCGCAGCCGGTGGCCGAGGTGCGCCGACGGGACTCCTTCGACCCGCGTGCCGTCCGCGCCGCGTTCCAGCCGCAGATACGGCGCTCGCGGGCGGGAGGTGTCCGTCGGCGCGCTGGTCACCGCTCGTCCAGCAGTGTGCGTACGGCGGCGCCGATCCGGCGGACGACGGCCTCCTGGTCGAGCACGGTGTCGGCGAAGGAGAGGGCCGCCCGCTGGTGCCGTTCGATGGTGGCGGGATGTCCGAGCCAGTCGTCGACGGCGCTCAGCAGCTCCTCGGGAGAGGCGCACGCCGCTCCCAGCCGGTGGTCCCGGATGAGCCCGGGGACCCAGCTCTCCATCGGCAGCCCGGACTCCAGCATGAGGACCGGTATGCCGAAGTAGGCGGCTTCCAGCGTGGTGTTGGGCCCGGCCTTGGAGATGAGCAGTCCGTGCGGGGATTTGGACGCCTGGCTGATGTAGTCGAAGTACTCGGCCTGGGTGAGCCGGCTGTGGAAGCGCCAGTCGCCCAGTCGCGCTCCGCTCGCCGCGGCGGCGGCCCGGCGCGCGAGTGCGGGATCGTCGTAGCCGACGAAGACCAGGTCGGTGGCCGGGTGGTGGCGCGCGATGTGCTCCAGCACGCGCAGATACGTCTCGCCGCCCCGGTTGCAGAAGACGATCACTTTGGGCCGGTTTTCGCCGCCGGTCCGCTCGCCCCAGGGCTCCGAGGTGCGGGGTCCGGAACCGTCCGTCATGAAGTCGCTCAGATCGTGCTGGGCGACCAGCGGTCCGACCGTCCGTATCCGGTCGGGATCGGCGCCCTCCTCGGCGACCAGCCGGTCCTTCGCCCACGGGAAGCCGACCAGGGTCAGATCCGGGTGCGGGCTGCGGTGCAGCGGCAGGTCCAGCAGTCCCGGGTTGGTCAGGTGGTGCGCCACCGCCGTGCGGACGCCGGCCAGTCGGCTCGCGGCGACGCAGAGCCGGGCGACAAAGCCCTTCGTGCCGACGACGAGCTCAGGTCCGGTCTCGCGAAGATGCTTCACCAGACCGGTGAGCGCCGAGGCGTGCTCCGGACCCGGGTCGGTCTCGAATCCCTTGGGGAAGCGCTGCTGGAGGCGGGACATGAGCGCCAGATAGCGCTCGGTCCTGGTGGCGGTGTCGGGGCTCTCCAGCGAGATCGTACGGATCTGCGCGCCGATGTCGCCGAGCCACGGCAGGAACGTCTCCGCCTCCAGCAGCGTCACCTCCACGTCGAGGGCGCCGCGCAGCGCGCGGGAGAATCTGGTGGCGGCCAGGAAGTTGCCGAACTCTCCCCAGGTCTTGGGTGACAGGACGTGCACTCGCTCAGACGGCATGACGGATCTCCTTGGAGAGGACCGGCGGGCCACTGTGGGTGGTCCGGGCGGACGCGAGCTGCCCCTCGTACCAGAGCTGGTAGCACAGCAGCGCCCACAGCCGGCGGGAGTTGTCCTTGCGCCGGGTCAGATGCGCGTCGACCAGGCCCCGTACCGCCACCGGGTCGAACATCCCGCCGGCGGCCAGGGCACTCGGCGCCAGGGACTCGACGAGCACCGGGCGCAGCGCTCCGCGCAGGAGTTCGGCGAGAGGTGTCCGGAAGCCGAGCTTGGTCTGCCGCACCGTCCGCCGCGGCAGCCAGTCGGCGGCGACGCGGCGCAGCAGGTGCTTGCTGGTGAAGCGGCGCAGTTTGAGGTCGGTGGGCAGGGTGCCGCAGAACTCCACGAGGTCCAGGTCGAGGAACGGGGAACGGATCTCCAGGGCGCTGCGCATGCCGCCGCGGTCGGCCTTGGTGAGGATGACGTCACGCAGGAAGTGGCACATGATGCCGAGCTGGCTGCGTTCCATGGCAGTGAGGGCCGGCCGGCCGGCGAGCAGCCGGGCGATCTCGCGGAAGGGCTCGTGCTCCGTGAGCCGCTCTCTCGCCTCGGCGGAGAAGAGGCCCGCGAGTTCGCCGGGGCCGAAGGGAGCCGTCGAGGCGTAGAAGCGGTGCTCCGGCGCGGCCCGGACGCCGCGGGCGAGCTGCTGGAGCGCGGCCCTGACCGGCAGGTTGCCGGACCGCTCGGGAAGGTGCCGGGCGAGCCGGGCGAGGGCCTGGATCCGGTCGGCCGGTATCACCCGCAGCAGGGTCTCCATGGCGCGTTCGGCCTGGAAGAAGCGGTAACCGAGGAGGAGTTCGTCGGCGCCGTCGCCGGTCAGCACGCCGCGGACGTGGCGGCGCGCCTCGCGGCAGATCAGCCGGGTCGGCAGCAGCGAGGGATCGGCGAGCGGTTCGTCGGCCCCGGCGTATTCGCTGGTGACGACCTCGGCGAGGTCGCGCTGCCCGATACGGATGGCGTGGTGTTCGGTGCCCAGGTGCCTGGCCACCGCCTCGGCGTGGCCGGATTCGTCGAAGGCCGGGTTGTCGAAGCCGGCGCTGAAGGTCGGCACGGGGCCGTCGGAGAGGCGCTGTGCCACGGCGGCCACCGCGCTGGAGTCGAGACCTCCGCTGAGCAGTACGCCGAGCCGTCGTGGAGTGCTGGCGGTGCGGCGGGCGACGGCCGCGGTGAAGAGTTCCTCGAAGCGTTCCCGGGCCTCGCGCGCGGGGACGCGCCCGTGCGCCGGTCTCAGTTCGGGCCTCCAGTACTCCACCTCCTCCCGGCGCCCGCGCCGGAACCGCAGATAGCTGCCGGGACGGACTTTGTGGACGCCGGTGACGGCCGATCCCGGGGCCGGGAATGCCTGGAGGACCAGATAGTCGGCGGTCGCGGTCACATCGGGCGCGCGCGGGCAGTCCGGATGGCGCAGCAGCGCGGCGAGCTCGGAGGCGAAGGCGATCCCGTCCGGTGTGCTGGTGTAGTAGAGCGGCTTCTTGCCCAGCGGGTCCCTGACCAGCAGCGTGGTGTCCGTACGGGCGTCGTGGAGCGCGAAGGCGTACATGCCGCGGAGCCGGTCCAGGGCCCGTACGCCCTCGCGTTCGTACAGCTCCACCAGTACCTCGGTGTCGCTCGTCGTGCGCAGCACGGCGCCGTCGGCCAGCAGCGCGTGGCGCAGCTCGGCGTGGTTGTAGATCTCGCCGTTGAAGACGACCGCGGTGGCGCCGCCACGGGAGGTGAACGGCTGCCGGCCGCCTTCCGGGTCGACGAAGGCGAGGGCGCAGTGCGCGAAGGTGACGCCGCGGTGGTGGCACCAGCCGGAACCGTCCGGCCCCCGGTGCGCGATCGCCGAGAGCATCCGCTCCGCGGTGGCGCGGGAGGTCTCCGGCGCCGCTCGGGGGTCGCTGAAGCCCACGAAGCCGCACATCGCGGTTACCTCGGGTGTGTCGGGGCGGTCTCCAGCAGCGTCGGTGCGACCGCTGGTGGTCGGGCTCCGGCCGCCAGCCATCGGCGTGTCCAGTCGATCTGGGCGGCGAGGCCGTCGCGCAGACTGGTCTCGGGCCGGTAGCCGAGCAGGCCCTGGGCGCGGGTGAGGTCGGCCACGGTGGCGTCCACGTCGCCGAGCCGGGTGGGGCCGTACCGGGCGTCCGGCTTGATGCCGGTCAACTCCGCTGCCAGCGCGAGGAGTTCGTTGAGAGATACCGGGTCGTTGCCGCCGACGTTGATCACACCGCTCTCCACGGGCCCGCGTCCGGGAGCGCCGACGAGCATCAGGGCCCGCACGATGTCGCCGACGTAGACGAAGTCCCGGCGCTGGGTGCCGTCACCGTGGATCTGGATCGGCTTGTCCTCCAGTACCGCGCGGACCATCCGTGAGATGAACATGTCGGGCCGCTGACCGGGGCCGTAGACGGTGAAGAAGCGCAGCGCCGTCACGGACATGTCGGTGTCCGCTCGTGCGGCGAAGGCCAGTGCCAGGCGTTCGGCGGCGAGTTTGGTCACTCCGTACGGCGACGCCGGCTGGGGCAGCAAATCCTCGCCCATGGCGCGGGTGGCGTTTCCGTAGACGCTCGACGAGGAGGCCACGACCACGTGCTCAACGCCCGAGCGGACACACGAATCCAGTAGTCGCTGGGTGGCCAGGACATTGCAGTGCAAATATTCGGGAAACTCTGTCCACGAAGGCCGGACTCCGGGTATCGCCGCGAGATGGAATACCACGTCCGCATTGATCAGCACGGCGGACAGATCGGTTTTGGCCAGATCACAGCGGACCGCGTGAAAGTCTCCCGCGTCGGCCGGCAAGGGTGTATCGGTGCGGACCGTCACTTCTCGGCGGTCGATTCCCACTACGTTCCGGCCACTGCGGCGCAATGCCTCGACCAGATGGGAGCCGATGAATCCAGCAGCGCCGGTGACCACGTCATACTTGGCATTTCCCGGTACGAGTGCATCGCGTAACAAGATCTCCCCCTTGTGCCGTGGTGAGTACGGTTCGTCAAGGCGGTGCGAGGTGCTTGAGCCTGTTCAGCAGCTTCCGGGCCGGCATTCGAGGAGGTGTGGCGATGCTCCCCGCGCATCCTCGCCGGTGTAATGCCGCGAAGGATGACCGAACGTGCCTGAAACCCGGCCGATCGGGGCGTCATAACGCGGTGAACGCGCCCCGTATCAGGATCCGGTGGAGCCTAACAGCGCTCCCATTCAATGAGCAATGACGCCTCGGCAGTTTCACAGGAATACTGGAAAGGGTAGGGCGCCTTCCGGTTTCTGAGGGCCCTGCGGTGGTCCTCTTCCGTCGGCTCCGTGCCGTCTTTATGCTGTCGCTGTTCCGCGTTCCGCCGCTCGTGGATCAACGGGGAGGAACCGCGATGGCAGACAGCCCCGAGCCCGCCCGGGAGGTTCCCGGCGGACCGGCGGCCGCCGGTCCCGGGCCCATATGGCGTCAGTTCGTCCGGCTCGCCCGCTATATGCGCGGAGAGTGGCCGTCGGTGACGGTGCTCGCCGTGCTGGTGCCCGCGGCCGTCGGTCTCCAGCTCGCGGCGCCCGAGGTGATGCGGAGATTCATCGACGGCGCGCTGAACGGCCGGCCGTCCGACGCGCTGCTCCAACTGGCCTGGTGGTACCTGGCGTTCGCGATGGGCCAGCTCATCGCCTCGGTGGCGTCCGACTACGCCGCCACGCGGCTCGCCTGGCGCGGCACGAACCGGCTGCGCGACGATCTCGTCGCCCACTGTCTGCGCCGCTCGGCCCGTTTCTACCAGCGTTATCCGCCCGGCGAGCTGGTGGACCGGATGGACAGCGACGTCACGCGGCTGGCCGGCGTGATGTCGGTCCTGCTGCTGGAGATCGTGGCCCAGGCCCTGCTGGTCGTCGGTATCCTCGCCGCGCTGTTCCACCTGGACTGGCGGTTCGGCCTGGTCTTCGCTCCCTTCGCGCTGGCCACCCTGCTGCTCCTGCGCAGGCTGGTCGGCCGGGCCGTCCCCTTTGTCGCGGCCCGTCGCGCCTCGGGCGCGGAACTGGTCGGCTTCCTGGAGGAGCGCCTCGCCGGAGCGGAGGACCTGCGGACCAACGGCGCCGTGCCGTTCACCATGCGGGCTCTGGAGTCGCGGCTCGGAGTCCTGTACGACCGGGCCCGCCGCGCCGCCCGGGTCTCCGTCCAGTGGCCCGCCACCACCCAGGGACTGTCCACCGCCAGTGTGGTGCTGGCGCTGGTCCTGAGCGTCTGGCTGCGGGCGGCCGGGCAGATCTCCACCGGCACCACCTTCGCCGTGCTCTCGTACGCGATGCTGCTGCGCAGGCCCCTGCAGAGCATCACCACCCGCTTCCAGGACATCGAGGAGGCCGTGGTGAGCGTGCGCCGTATCGGAGAGCTGCTGCGCGACGGCGGGACGGGCCCGAGGGGCACCCGCCGGCTGCCCGCGCGACCGCTGGACGCCCGCTTCGACGCGGTGTCCTTCCAGTACCGGAGGGGTGAGCCGGTGCTGCGCGAGGTCTCCTTCGAGCTGCGGCCCGGAGAGCGCCTCGGCGTTGTGGGACGCACCGGCAGCGGCAAGTCGACGGTGGTGCGCCTGCTGTTCGGCCTGCACCATCCGGCGCGCGGTTCGGTCACGATCGGCGGCCGGGAGGTCCGGACGCTCGATGTGCGCTCGCTGCGCACCAAGGTCGCACTGATCACCCAGGAGGTGCATGTCTTCCACGCCACGCTGCGCGACAACCTCACCTTCTTCGACGCCTCCGTCGAGGACGGCCGGCTGCTCGCGGCTCTGGACGAGGCGGGGCTCGACGCCTGGTACCGGGAGCTGCCCGACGGGCTGGACACCGTCCTCGGCACCGGAGCGCGCGGAATCTCGGCGGGCCAGGAGCAGCTCGTCGCTCTGGCCCGCGCCTTCCTGCGGGATCCGGCCGTGGTGCTGATGGACGAGCCGTCCGCCCGGCTCGACCCGCACACCGAGCAGCTTCTGGCCCCGGCGATGGAGCGGCTGCTGCACGGACGGACGGCGGTGATGGTGCATCACCGGCCGCACGCGCTGCGGCAGGTGGACCGGATCCTTGTCCTGGAGGACGGACGGGCGGTCGAGCAGGGACCGCGCGGCGAGCTGGCCGCCGACCCGGCCTCCCGGTATCACGGCCTGCTGCGGACGGGCGGGACGGCGCGATGAAAGCGGTCGTCTCCCGGTTGCGCGCGGTACTCGGAGGTCTGGCCGGCACGTACTGGGGCCTGACCGGGCTGTGGGTCCTGCTGCGGTTCGGCACCTTGGTGGTGGGCCTGCTGTTCCAGCGGCTCTTCGACAAACTCGGCGACGGCACCGCGGGCGGCGCGATGTGGCTGCTCATCGCCTGGGTGGCGGCGGTCGAAGGGGCCAGGCTCTTCCTCCAGTTCGGTGTGATGCTGAACCGGCTGGAACCACGCCTGCAGTACCGGGCGACGGCCGGGCTGCGGCGCGCGCTGCTGGGATCGGCGCTGCGGCGGCCCGGCGTGGCGTCCCGTACGACGACGGGCGAGTCGCTGCGGGCCGTCGGTGAGGATGTCGAGGAGGTCGGATTCTTTGTCGTCTGGGCTCCGACGAACCTCGCGCGCTGGCTGTTCGCGGTGGCCGCCGTCACCATCATGATGCGGATCGACGCCCTCGTCACCTGCGCGCTGCTCGGCCTGCTGATTCTCATCACGGCGGTGACCGCCGTCGCTCACAGCCGCTATCTGGCCTACCGGCAGACCACCCGTACCGCCTCGGCGCGGGTCGCGGGAGCCCTCCGGGAATCCGTCAGCTCCGTACAGGCGGTGCAGGCCGCGGCGGCCGAGGAGCATGTCACCGCGCACATCCGGCGGCTGAACGAGGCGCGAGGAGGTGTCGCGGTCCGCGAGGAACTGTTCGCCAGCGCCCAGCGCAACGCCATCGGCAACGCGGCCTCCCTGGGCATCGGTCTGGTGCTGCTGCTCACCGCCGGACGCGTCCGCGACGGCGGCTTCACCGTCGGAGACCTCGCTCTGTTCACCTTCTATCTGCAGATCCTGACGGAGACCCTGGCCTCGCTCGGCATCCTGTCGGTACGGCTGCAACGTGTGGCGGTGGCGCTCGACCGCATCACCGGCTTTCTCGGGGAGCGGCTGCGCGACGCGCTCCGCGCGGATTCCGCGTACCGCGCCGGAAAGGCCCCGACGGTGCCCGAGCCGGAAGCGAGGCCCGGCGCGCGCACGGCTCCCGTACCGTCTCCGGAGGACCGCGAGCCGAACGCACCGGAACAGGAGCATCTGACGGTACGAGGGCTGACGGCCTGCCAGTCCGCCTCCTCCTTCCGGGTGCGGGAGATAGAGCTGGCGGTGCGCCGGAAATCCCTCACCGTGATCACCGGCCGCGTCGGTTCGGGAAAGACCACGCTCCTGCGGGCCGTGCTCGGACTCACGCCGCTGGAGAGCGGCGAGATCCTGTGGAACGGCGAGCCGGTGCGGGACCCGGCGGCCTTTCTGACACCGCCGCGCTGCGCCTGCACCTCGCAGAACCCACGGCTGTTCAGCGGGACGGTCCGGGAGAACATCCTGCTCGGCGCCGACGACGAGGCCGCGCTCGCCGAGGCGGTGCACACGGTGCTGCTCGGGCCGGACCTGGCGGCCATGCGGGACGGCC
Source organism: Streptomyces sp. AK02-01A (assembly GCF_033795305.1). Lineage (NCBI taxonomy): Bacteria > Bacillati > Actinomycetota > Actinomycetes > Kitasatosporales > Streptomycetaceae > Streptomyces > Streptomyces sp. AK02-01A. The sequence continues at coordinate 26,591 of NZ_JARBAE010000016.1, read as the reverse complement.
TCGACACCGTGGTGGGGCCGCGCGGTCTGCGGCTCTCCGGTGGTCAGGTCCAGCGCATCGCCATCGCGCGTATGCTCGTCCGCCGGCCCGAACTCCTGGTGCTGGACGATGTGTCCAGCGCCTTGGACGCGCAGACCGAACAGATCATGTGGGACCGGTTGCTGGAGAGCGGCGCGACGGTGCTGGCGGTCTCGCACCGTCCGTCGGTGCTCCGCGCGGCCGACCGGATCCTGCTGCTGCGGGACGGACGCGCGGAGGGCACCGGTGGCCTCGGCGAACTGCTCGCCACCTCCGCCGAGATGCGTCTGCTGTGGGACGCCGAGTCCGCCGCCGCTCCGGACCACTGAACTCTCCGAGCAGCGGCCTGTCACCGCGTCCCGGCGGCCGGACACCGCGCCGGAAGGCCGCGTCAGCCCGTCGGCGCGCGGAAGTCCGCGACGTACGGCCGGAGGGCGTCGCGCATACGGAGAGGCTCCCGTCCCGTGATCCGCCGCACGTCGTCGGAGAGCCGGTCGTACCGGTTCTGGGCGTGCAGCCTGCCCATGGTCACGATGTGGTCCACCACATGCGAAGGGATCGGCAGCGCTGTCCTGATCCGCTCGCTCCACTCGGCGTAGGGCACATCGACATAGGTGACAGGCCGTCCCAGCGCCGCCGAGTACTCCTCGGCCATCTCGTTCATGTCCAGGCTGAACGGCCCGGTCAGCTCATAGACGTTGCCGATGTGCCCGGCCGGCTCCGCGAGGATCGTGGCCATGACGCGCGCCACGTCCTGTGCCGCGACAGGTGAGGTACGCGCGGCGCCGAAGGGCAGCCGCAGAGTGCCGTCACGGACGATCGAGTCGGCGGCGATGGTCGTGAAGAGCGGGTTCTCGACAAAGACGGTCGGCCGGACATGCACGACGGGAAGGCCGGACCAGTTCAGCACCTGTTCGGCCATCCAGTGCGTCCTCTGCTGCCTGGACTCGTCGGTGCTCGTCGACGACATCTGGGAGACCGTCATCTGGGAGATGTTCACGAGCGCTTCGAGGCCGGGCGTCTCACGCGCCAGCGCCGTGAGACTCACCGCCACCTCAAGATACGAGGACGACACGCTCATACCGAAGTAGATCCTGCGGCAGCCGTCCAGAGCGGCAGCGACGTCCGGCGGCCTGGTGAGGTCACCCACCACGACCTCGGCGCCGGTCTTCCGCAGCGCCCGCGCCCGGTCGTCCTCGGTCCGGACCATGGCGCGGACCGGCAGGTCCCGTTCCCTCAGAAGCTGTACGACGGTACGGCCCACGGCCCCGACGTTTCCGGCGGCGCCGGTCACAAGAATGGGCGAAGTGGTGCTCATCGAATCTCCCGGGAGTCTCCGCTGTGGCAACGCCGCCAGACCCCTTCTCGACCCTATGGCGAGCACCACGGCCGGGCAACACGTCCGGTTCCCGCACCGCCTGCCCGGCCGGCGCGCCGCGATCCGTGCGGGCGCCGTCGCCATCGCCTCGTCAGCCGTCCGCCCGGTGCGGCGTGATGACGGTGATGCCCGTGGCCGAGCCCTCACTCATCGCCGCCAGCGCGGCCGGCGCCTCGGCCAGCCCGATGACCGACGTGACCAGCAGATCCGGGCGCAGCGCCCCGGTGCTCACCTGTCCCATCAGCTCCGGGTACGCGTGAGCGGCCATCCCGTGGCTGCCGAGGATTTCGAGTTCGAGCGCGACCACGCGGTCCATCGGTACGGTGGTGCCGCTCGACGGCATCAGCCCGACCTGCACATGCCTGCCCCGTCGCCGCAGGCTCTCCACGGACGCGCGGCAGGTCGCCTCGGAGCCGAGCGCGTCGAGGGAGACATGCGCGCCGCCGCCGGTGGCCTCCCGCACCGCCGCGGCCGTGGCGCCGCTCGTCGCGGAGGCGGCCACGCACACCTCGGCGCCGAAGCTCCTGGCCAGCTCCAGAGCTCCGGGCGCGACATCGACCGCGACGACCCTCGCACCACAGGCCGCCGCGATCATCACCGCGGACAGTCCCACTCCGCCGCATCCATGGACGGCCACCCACTCGCCGGCCCGGGTGCGGCCCTGGGCCACGACGGCCCGGTAGGCGGTGGCGAACCGGCAGCCGAGGGCCGCCGCGGTGATGTAGGACATGGTCTCGGGGATGGCCACGAGATTGATGTCGGCCTGGTGCACCGCGACGTACTCGGCGAACGACCCCCAGTGGGTGAAGCCGGGCTGCTCCTGGCGTTCGCAGACCTGGTGATCTCCTGCCGCGCACGCGGCGCAGCGTCCGCAGGCGCAGACGAAGGGCACGGTGACCCGGTCACCCACCTGCCAGTTGGCGACCGCGGAGCCCACCGCCTCGATCCGGCCGGACAGTTCATGGCCGGGCACATGAGGCAGGGCGATGCCGTCGTCGTGGCCCATCCAGCCGTGCCAGTCGCTGCGGCACAGTCCCGTCGCCTCGACGCGCACCACCACTCCGGCGGCCGACAGCGCGGGACCGGGCACCTCACGCACGTCCGGCAGCCGCCCGAACTCCTCGAACACCACTGCGCGCACGAGCCCCACTCCCCTGTCCGGTCGCCGGTCCTGAGCCGGATCCGGATTCCATTGGACCACCACGGCCCGCGAGCACCGTCGCGCGGGCCCGTCCGGCACCCAGTGACGATACTGGATCGTACATTCCATATAGGTGTAGGGTGCCCGCATGGCACGGAGCAGGGAGTTCGACACGGAGGCGGCGGTGGAGGCGGCGATGTCCGCGTTCCGCCGCAAAGGGTACGAGGGGACCTCCGTACAGGATCTCGTCGACGCCACCGGAGTCGGACGCGGCTCGCTGTACGGGGCGTTCAAGAGCAAGGACGGGCTCTATCTGGCGGCGGTGGACCGCTATCGGGAGCTGTACGCCCAGCCGCTGATCGAGATTCTTCGCGGCGGGGCTCCGGCGCGCGAGCTCATCCGCGAGATCCTGGTCGATCTGGTCGACGAGATCGTGCGCGACGGCAGCCGGCAGGCCTGCCTCATCGTCAGCGCCGCGACCGAACGGGTCCCGCACGATCCCCAGGTCGCCCGGCGCATCCGGTCGACGACGGGATCGCTGGAGGACGCGCTCACCGATGTGATCGCCGAAGCCCAGGAGAGCGGACAGCTCACCGGCACACGCGACGCCAGGGACCTCGCGCGGTTTCTTGTGACCACGCTGCAAGGGCTGCGCGTCATGGGCTCCATCAACCCCGACCGGCGCTCACTGATGAGCGCGGTCGAGGTCGCTCTGAGCTGCCTCGACTGAGAAGTGGCGCCGTCCGCCCGGAGGGCGGGGCCCTCGGCGTCCGGGTGCGTACGGTGGGCGGAAGCCGCTCACGTACTGGACGTACTCGCACGACTCAGACGACTCGGACGACTCCGACAACGCGGCGAGCATGCGCGCCGGACACCGCGGCCGGATGCCGCGGGCCGGGCGGCGCTAGCGTGCCGGCGGGGTCATGAGCGGTCGATGTCCGCCTCGCACGCACGGATCAGTTCGAGGTGCCTCGCCACGACGGGGCGAGCCGCACTGGCGGCCGCCCTCACCTCGGCGTTGCCACCTGTCTCGATCTCGTGGTCGATCAGTTCCAGCGTCTCCACGTGCCCGGTGGCCTCGGTCTTCAGCCACGCCGTGTTGTACGCGCTCGTGCCCGCCTTGGCCTGCACGGCGGCGAGCGCCTTCTGCTGCGCCGGGGCCGGCGCGGCCGGCAGCGAGACATCCAGTTTGCGCGCCAGCGACTTGACGTCGGCGTCCAGCTTCCGGTGGTCGCGCACCAGAGTGGCGCCGACCGTCTTCACGCAAGCCGCCGTGGCGTGCTTGCCCGCGTCCTCTCCGGCGGCGATCTCCGCCAGGTTTCCCTGATGGATCGCCTTCAGGAAAGGCGCGTCATCGGTGGCCGCGGCCGCCGCGAACGCGGAAGGCGCGGATATGCCGGCCAGCGCCGCCAGCATCGTGGCGGCGGCCACGCGTCGCACAGCAATCATCTGCGTTGCTCCCTTCGCCCGGCCTGGGATGCACAGAGATCGGCAGCAGACCGGTCGCCGGACGGGCACGCGTATCGGTGTCCAATGACCATGCCTTCCCTTGCCACACCGCGCGATCACATAAAAACCTATTTGTCACACGAATGGCCTTCATGCCCGCCTGTCTCGGCCTGTCTCGGCTTGTCTCGGCGGCTACACAGTCCCGGCGGTCCGGCCTTCGCTCCTCCCGGGCCTCGCGCACGCCCGGTGAGGCTGTTGACGCGCGGCTTCGGCCATGAAGGATGGGGTCATGCACCTTGACGTCGTACGACTCCGCAGCCACTTTCCCTCTCTCGCCCGGGGCGTGGCCCACTTCGACGGGCCCGGCGGCTCCCAGGTGCCTGAGCCGGTCGCGCGAGCCGTGGCCGACACCATGACCAGTGGCATCTCCAACCGCGGCACCGTCACCGCCGCCGAGCGGCACGCCGACGCGGTCGTGCTCGCGGCGCGGGCGGCCGTGGCGGACCTGCTGGGCTGCCGGGCCGAAGGAGTGGTCTTCGCACGATCCATGACCCAGGCCGCCTACGATCTCGCGCGGGCACTCTCGAAGCAGTGGGCCGAGGGCGACGAGATCGTCGTGACCCGGCTGGACCACGACGCGAACATCCGGCCCTGGGTCACCGCCGCCCAGGCCGTGGGTGCGACCGTGCGGCAGGCCGGCTTCGACCGCGCCACGGGCGCTCTGCGCGTGGACGACATCGCCGCGGTGCTGTCGCCGCGTACTCGTCTGGTGGCGGTCACCGGCGCGTCCAACCTGCTCGGCACGCGCCCGGACATACCGGCGATCACCGAAGCGGCACACGCCGTCGGAGCGCTGGTCCATGTCGACGGAGTCCATCTGACACCGCACGCCCCGGTCTCGTTCGACGACCTGGGAGCCGACTTCTACACCTGCTCTCCGTACAAGTTCTTCGGACCGCACCATGGCGTGCTCGTCGCGGCGCCGCGGCTGCTGGAACGGATACACCCCGACAAGCTGCTGCCGTCGAGCGACGCCGTGCCCGAGCGTTTCGAACTTGGCACCCTTCCCTATGAACTGCTGGCGGGCACCACCGCGGCCATTGACTTCATCGCGGCGCTGAGCCCGGCCGCGACCGACCGGCGGGCCCGTGTGCTGGCGTCGATGAGGCTGGTCGAAGAACACGAGCAGCGGCTCTTCGACCGGCTGCTCGACGGGCTCCGCGCGATCAGCGGCGTGGAGCTGTACGGCCCGGCCGGCCGGCGTACGCCGACGGCGCTCTTCAGCGTGGCCGGCCGGTCTCCGCGAGAGGTCCACGAGCATCTGGCCCGGCTGGACGTGAACGCTCCCGCCGGCACCTTCTACGCGATCGAGGCGGCCCGCTGGATCGGACTCGGAGAGGACGGAGCGATCCGGGCCGGCCTCGCGCCGTACAACGACACGGAGGACGTCGACCGCCTGCTGGCGGGTGTCAAGGAGGTCGCGGGCCAGGGCGTGTTTGAGAAGTAGCGCCGCCCGTTCGCAGGACGGGGCTCACGGCGTCCGGTGCGTGCGATCGCAAGGAGGAGAAGGAGCGCCGTCGTGGACGGGCCGGACGTGCGTGGCTCACTCCGACAGCGCCGCGAGCGCCTGTGCCGGGCGTCGTGGGCCAGGCGGGATTGGCCAGACAGGGCCTGAGAAGTCATATCCTCAATATGTCGGTCCTGCAAGCCAATTTCGAAGGAGACGCCGAGCGAGCCGGGCTCCTGGAAATTCTCCGCGGTGTATCTTGAGCCCGCGCACATTCCGCTGAATGAATTCGGGCCGACCCTATAGCGGACAAGGAGCAGCGCAGGGTCATGATCTTTTCTCGTCGGAAATTCTTCTGCACCTTCCATAAGGAAATCAGCAAGGATTTCCATCTCAAGTCCGGCACGGCTCCATGCCGCCTCACAGCCACTGCGAGTGAGCTGACCATTGGCGTCTGCCAGGCCCGAGCGTGCGCCGGCCGCCGACACGGACACTTGTCCATCGACAACCGGAAGGAACCCACACTCATGGTTTTCGTTCGCGTGCAGCTGATGAAGGGACGCCTGAGTGCCGCGCGGAAGGAGGAGCTCGGCGCGGCACTCATTCAGGCCGTCTCCGAAGTCGAGAACCTGGTCAACAACCAAACCCACAAGGAAACCTCCTGGGTGCAGTTCTTTGAGTTCGACCCCGAGAACTGGTACGCCCCGGCCAATGTCGCCGGTGCCGACCCCGACTCCCGAGTCCAGCTCGACGTAATCGCCCCCCAGGGCCTGCTCAGTACACCCGAAGAAGCCCGCACCATGCTGGACAAGGCCAACGAAGCCGTGCGATCGGTATTCGGTCCCGGTGAACTGCCGGCGCACGGGCCGTGGGTGCACGTCTACATCATCCCGCCCGGCCAGTGGGGATTCGACGGCCGCGTTCCCGACTGGGAGGGCTTCCGGGCCCGCCTGCGTGCCGACACTGAGGAAGAGGCCGATGAGGCACTGGCCCGCATCTACGGCCCCGGGCGCCACTCAGCGGTGTTGTTTGACTCCCCGGCGGCTCCCGCGAGCTGACCTCTCGTGTTCGCGCTTTCACAGTCCGGTCTCGGAGTCGGCGGAAGGACTGTCCCGTCATCCCCGGCGGGCGCGCGACAACAGTTACGGCGCCTCGACGCGTGGTCGGACGGCCCGAACACATCCAGTGCGCGAGCGCCCCTCCGCCTTCCGATCCACCGCATCCGAGGCCGCGCGCTGATCCACCAGGGATGACGGGACAGCCCTCAGGCGACGGCGAGCTTGTCCGTTCGCAGATCCCGGCCGGCCGGGCCACCTCGTCCCGGCGCGGCCCGGCACCCGTCGGCGGGCCCCTGGCGGCAGCCCTGTCTCTTCGAGCGAGACCAGCACACGCCGCGACTTCACCAACACGCCCGGTTCCGCGTAGTCCATGGCCTCGTCACCTGCTTGTCTCCGCACACACCGGCCCGCTGTTCCGGCGCTCTCGCCACAACAAGGCCAGGCCGGTCGGCCACCGTCGAGATCCGTTCTCAGGGTGCCCGCTCGAAGGGATCAGCCTCACTACGGCGCCTGGCTCACGCCGAGCCCAGGTCCAGGATCTCCGCCAGGCGCCGCCATTCCGCGCGCGGAAGGACGCCACGGTCGCCGGTGACGACCTGGAGGGCGACATGGTCGGCGCCCGCACTGTGGAACTCGGCCACACGCTCGCGCACCTTGTCCGGGCCGCCCCAGGCGAAGACCGCGTGCAGCAGCCGGTCGCTGCCACCGTCCTTGAAGTCGTCGTCGCCGAAGCCGAGGCGGCGGAAGTTGGCGGTGTAGTTGGTCATCGGGAGGTAGAAGGAGAGGAAGTCACGGGCGATGCTCCGGGCCCGCTCGGTATCGGTCTCCAGGATGACCTTGAGCTCGGGTGCCAGCAGCGGACCCGCGCCGAGGATCTCCCTGGCCTGCGCCGTGTGCTCCGGCGTGACCAGATAGGGGTGGGCGCCGGCGGCGCGGTCACGGGACAGCTCCAGCATCTTCGGGCCGAGCGCGGCCAGCACCCGCCGCTCGGCCGGCACCGGCACCGGGGCGGAGTCGAGCGCGTCGAGATAGGCCCGCATCGTCGAGTACGGGCGCTGGTAGCCCTCGGCCAGTTGTGCGTGACTGGCCCCGAGGCCGAGGATGAACCGGCCGGGATGCGACCGCTCCAGAGCCGCGTGCTCCTCGGCCACATCGGCGGCCTCGTGCTCCCAGATGCTCAGGATGCCGGTCGCCACGACGACCCGGGAGGTGGCCTGGATCAGCCGGTCGGCATGGGCGACGGTGCTGTTGCCGCCGATCCAGAGCGCTCCGTAGCCGAGCTGCTCAAGCTCCGCCGCGGCCTCGGCGGCCTCCTGGCCCTGCTGAGGGTCGTCGGACCGCAGCTCCATGCTCCAGATACCGACCGGACCCACTGCCTGCTTGAGTGTCATCGCTGGACTTCCTTCCGCACCGTGGACGCTCGCTCCGCCGGGTGCCGAGGCCGCCCGCCTCCGGCATACCCGCAGGTGCGCGCCCGGCCTCACGGCGGTCTACGCGGAGGAGCCTACGGCAACGCGTGGGCCGGACCCGGACCCGGCCGACGGCCTGTCAGCTCGTGTCCGCCACGGCCTCGCCGCTCCGTGTGCGGCCGCGAGACGCCGGTTCGCGCCGGCCCGTCCCGGGCGAGTGCCGAAAGGCCGGGAAGAGGCCATGTTGGCTGTACAACTCGGCAAGCTATGTTGTACGGGTCCCGCGGCCCGAGGAAGGGCGGCGTGACCGGCGGTGAGGGGCCGCTCCAGGAAGCGGGACATCGCCGGACCGGCGCGCGGCGTCGGACGCGGTACGCCGGTGTGTGGCCGGGCGCCGTGCCAGGCTCCACGGGCCCGCGAAGACGGACCGGACACAACCTGAGGAAACAGCCCTTAGGCTCGCGTCCGAGGAGCTACACAAAGCGAACGTGGGAGAGCGACAGTGACGGAAGGCCGGCAGACGCTGTACCGGAAGGTAGCCGCTGACCTGCGGCTGGCCATCGTGGAAGGGGCCTACGGGTCCGGTGGCCGACTTCCCGCCGAGAGCGAACTGGCCCAGGTGCACGGCGTCTCGCGCGGCACCGTCCGGCAGGCACTGGCGGTCCTGCGTGCGGACGGTCTGGTCACCTCACGGCGCGGCACCCGGCGGGTCGTGCTCGGCACCGCCCGGGTGCAGAGTTTCTCCGAGCTGCTGAGTTTCACGCGCTGGGCACGGTCGATCGGCGAGGAGCCAGGAGGCCGGCTGATCGCCGTGGAGCGCGGACCGGCCGACGAGGCGGAACGCGGCCAGCTACGGCTTGAGCCGGACGAGGAGGTCTGCCGGGTGCTGCGGGTGCGGACCCTGTCCGGAGCGCCGGTGATGGTGGAGCGCACGGTGTACCCGGCGCACATAGGTGAGATCGTGGCCGGCCTCGATCCGGCCGCCGTCTCGCACACCGTGCCACTGGAGGAGCGCGGTGTGCTCTTCTCCGACGCCCACCACACCATCGATCTGGCCCTCGCCGACGCCGACGACGCCAGGCTGCTGGGGTGCCGGGCCGGTGATCCGCTGCTCAGGGAGCGTCGGCGCACCACCGACCCGTCCGGCACGCCCGTGGAGTGGTCGGAGGACCGTTATCTGCCGGGCACGGTGGCCTTCACGGTGCACAACTCGGCGGATGTGTCCTCACTGTCGCGTCGAGCCGTCATCTGACCTCCGTACGCAGCAGCCCGGTCAGCAGCGGGCGCCAGTGGTCGAAGCCGGGAGCGACCGTGGCCGCGTCCTTGGCCCGGTCGTCCCAGCGGCGCAGCGCCACGGCGTCCCGCGCGTAGGGACTCGCCTCGAACGCGTCGGCCTCGGCGCGCGACATCGGACCTCCCTGCACTGTCAAGGTGTGCACGGAGGCGGCGGAGAGCTGGTCGAAGTACTCCGGCTCCACGGCGCACAGATAGCGCTTGGCCGCCACATGCAGGCGCACCGGCTCGGTGACGGCGGGCCCGAACCAGCGGGAGAGCAGGTCCGCGCCGGTGTGGCTGTGCCGGTTGTCGGTACCGGCCATCAGTTCCTCTCCGCTGACCGGACCGTGGAAGTGGCCGACGTCGTGCAGCAGTCCGGCCGCGATCAGTGCGGCGGGAGCGCCGTCCGCCTCGGCGAGCGCCGCGGTCAGCAGCATGTGCTGGGCCTGCGTGACCTCTTCGCCCAGGTACTGCTCGGTACCCGCGCCCGCGAAGAGCGCGGCGAGATCGTCCAGCGGTCGCTGCCTGCGCAGCACGGCGAGTGTGCTGAAGAGTCCGTCCAGGTCGGCGTAGGCCCCTTGAAGATGGCGGGCGCCGCTCTCGGCGAAGGCCGTACGGGCGTGCAGCAGGCGGGTGTTGTCGAAGATGAGGCAGTCACCGGGGTTGAGCCGGAAGTCGAGTTGGAGCCCGGGGCGCTGGAGCAGTTCGCCGAAGGTCCGGTAGGCGGCGTAGAAGGCGGTCAGCTCCTCGGCAGGCAGTCGCAGGGTGGCGATCGAGCGGTTGTTGAAGCGGATCTCGCGGATCCGCCCGCGTGCGTCGACCTCGATCAGCGGACGGTCCGCTCGCAGCGAGGTGTGCGCGTCGGCGAAGCGGAACGGCACCGGGGTGCGGGTCAGCACCTCGAATGCCTCCGGGTTCTCCGTACGCAGTAGCGCCGCCGCCCGGAAACCGTCCACCAGTCCGGAGTCACCGCCGTCCGCCGCGTTGACCAGGCAGTGCAGCAACTGCAGGGTGGGCACCGGGTCTCGGTACGGGTTGTCGGTGTGCGGCGTGATGCGGGAGCCGGTGAAGGCGAGGTTGTTCGGGTCCGGTTCGACCCGTACGTCGAACAGCTCGCCGTAGTTCGTCTCCCGTACGAAGCCGAACGCCCCGGCCACGTCGAGTACCTGGCCGGGCCGGCAGGGGACCTCGCGCAGGAGCGCGAAGCCGAGCCGTGCGACGGCCTCCAGGGTCCTCTCCCGCACCGCGTGGTCGGCCAGGTAGGCGGGCCACGAGGCCTCGGGAATCCGCCCGTCGAGGTCGGCCGCCGTCCAGGTCTCCTTGTCGGCCTCCGTACGGCCGTCACCGGCGCCGGTGTCCCGTCCCGGCCATCCGTGAGCGAACACGGACCGGTGCCCGTCGGGTGCCCAGACCACCTCGGTACCGGATCCGTCGGGCAGCTCCCGCGTCGACGCCACGGTCAACCGGGCGGGCAGGTCGGTGATCTGGAACAGCTTCTGCCCGTTGCGCGGGTCGCGGCAGAGCGAACACGGACAGTTGTCTCGCAGCCAGACGGCGGGAGCGTCGGTCAGCTCCATGTCTCCTCCAAAGTTGTACAGCCAACTTTTCCTCTGAAGCCAGAAGCTGTCAGCCGCGCATGAGGAGAGGGCCATGACGGTATGGCGGGACGGTGAACAGAGCGCCACCGGCAGGCGCGCCAGGAGCAGGCGGCCCATGAGCGGGCGGGACCTGGAAGCGGCCAGGGCCGAGTGCGGCCTTCAGCGCGCGACAGCCGCCCGTCCTGATCTTCGAGGCACTGGACGATCAACCACCGGGGACCGGAGGCGCCTCTGCGCCAGGCGACCGTCACCGCCTGGCGTACAGCGAGAAGCGGCTCCGGCGGCACGCGACCGGCGCGCCCGCATTGTCAGCGGCGGCGGGTAAAGTGCCTCCGCTCATGGCGGAGCTGGTTCCGGAATATGTGAACTCGCGACAAAAGCTGACTATTTGATGTCCATTCGGGTGCGAGTCAGCTCCACGGACGGGTGTAATTTACGTCACATGAAAAGGACGAACAGCCCCAATGAGCTGCCTCCTTGCCACATTTGACCCCCGATCTACGGAGATGAAGACCCGACCCCTGGTCGCACTCCGGGGCCGCGCCAGGCAAGATGGAAACCACCGCGAAGGGCTCGTGTGACGGCTGTCACACGTGAACCTACGCGGAAGTAACGAGCAAACGGGCACAAAGAAGGCCCCACCCATCGCCTGCAAGCTCGGAGTGAGGCCTTCTTACCTCTAGTACCGTCTGCCGCGTCGGCCCCGGCCTTTAGGCCGGGGCTGTTGCGTTACCGGCCCAAGTGATCCCACGCGAATTTGATGATCGCGAAGATCGGACCGAGCCAGCGGAACCACTTGTAGCGGCGATCCGCCTTGGTGCGGCAGCAGCACCCCTCAGGCTTGGAAGCCATCGGGCCCACCCCTTTCTGGGGTCCACGGCTGTCGTGGACTCCCGGGAGGGTTCACGAAAGCAATCCGGACCACAGAGGGGCGGTTTGGTAGGCAGTACAGTACCCGCGCCCCACACTCCGCGCCGCTACTACGCATGGTCACCATCGCCATGGGTCCGGGACACTCAGTGCCACTGGGCGTGACATATCAAGATCACGAGAGCGAACTTCGTTGGGGGCCAACGCCTCTACCTGCGAGGCTGCCTGACGGTACGTCTGGAACTCAGTGCCGGTTCCTCAGCGGGAAGTTGCGCATCTCACATTACGCGCGGTGGATTCCGTTGAACCGGCGGCTTTCCGACATCGATGTCACGCTGCGCGAGGGCCGCGTGTTACCGACGGTGACAATGACACTCCCTCAACCGGTCGTGCGTACGCAGGCCCGCGGTGGGCGATTTGCCGTTTGTGCAAAGCAATCCACTGGCCGGTGGCAGCGGCCGGCCGGACAGGTTGCGCGGCGACCCGCTCGAAGCGATTGAGCTCAGAGCGTGCCGGTGTCCGAGCGTAGGGATGACGGACTGCCGTCCGCCATCCGTCAGCGGTCAAGCGGCTGGTCCGCGCCCGGTGGGCGGATCCCGCGTCCGTACGGGAAAGCCGGCGGGCGCCGCCGCCTCAGTCCAGGTCCCTCGGCCCGTAGCGGGCGGCCGCTGCCTCCTTGACCAGTGCCCAGTAGCGGTCCCCGAACGACCAGTGCCACCATTCGGTGGGATAGTTCACCAGGCCCGCGCCCTTCAGAGCGGCTCCCAGGAGTTCGCGGTTGGCGCGAGCCTCCTCGCTGATGTTGTCGGCCTCGGTGTAGCAGGCGCCTTCGCTCTCTTCGGGATCCGCGTTCATCCGGGTGCCGAGGTCCAGTTCCTGACCGTCGGCATCGGCGAGCGTCAGGTCGATCGCCGCGCCTGCGCTGTGCGGGGCTATGCCGGGCGGTGAGACATAGCGGCTGGCCGCCGAATGGATTCGCTCGTCGGACCATTCGGGCCGGCCGGCCCGGAGTTGGGCCGCGTACTCCTCGAAGTACCGCCGCTGCAGCGACAGCGGCCGGTATCCCTCGACGAACAGCAGCCGGTGGCCGCGCGGCAGCGTCGTCTGGGCTTCGAGGAGCCGCTCAAGAACGCCCTCCCGCAGATGCGCGGAGGCACCTGCCGGGTCCTGCCTGCGCGCATCGACCAGCAACGAGCCGCCGAGGCGGACATCGACGAGGCGTTCACCGCATTCCCTGACGGGTATGGCGGCGACTTTCGGATCCGACATCAGGATGATCTCGCGCATCGAAGGATTGTCTCCTGAACGCACCGGACGCCCGGACCGGGGCCGTACAACCGCCGCACCATGCCGTTCCGGACCGGAAGCACCCGCAGCCGCCGAGACGAATTCCTGAAGCCCGCTCGGCCTTCGAGGCGGAAGCGTTGCCGGAGTTCCAAGTCCCCTACTGAGGCCGGGGTTCCACCGCTACGTTGGGTGGCCGCACGGGAAACACGTGCTCGATATCTCGATATGGGGGGGCTCATGCGAGGGGCGTCGCGCAGGTTACTGGTCGCGCTGATGGCGGGGGCCGGGCTGGTGCTGGCCGCGCCGTCGGCCGCACACGCCAATGAGATCGCCGAGATCCCGGCGAACAGCCCGGGCGGAATCTCGGTGACACTCAGCTTCGGAGGCGCGGTCGTGCCGCAGCCCTACACACCGGATCCGAGCGCCTACTGGGGTCCGGACAAGTGTCTGCTGATCTATCACGACTACGTGCCCACGCCGGGCTGCGGCGGATTCACGTTCAACGCGAAGCTGCACAACGTACAGGCCCAGCCCGGTTATATCGAGGGGCTGAGCGGCGGTGACTTCGAGGCGTACGCGGACACCGCCCGCACCTTCGGTTGCCTGGACGGCGACGGTGTCTTCCAGTGGGACACGTCGTTCGTCGTAAGGACGGAGCGGACTCCGCTCTCGGATGTCTACTACACGGCCGGGATGGACTACATCCTCCAGCAGTTCCGTACCGGCAAGACCCTGGACCAGGGCCCCTATTACTTCCTGAACTTCGAGGCGGTGGAGTTCGGTTGCGCCGAGGGCACGACCCCGACGCAGTTCGGGCTCATGGTGACCAATCTGCGGCTCGACGCGGTCGACTCGCCGGTCTTCGGCGATCAGACATGGACGGCGGCCGGACCGTTCTACGGCTGACCTGCGGATACGGATGCCGGGAGCGAGACGTATCCCACCGGGACGACCTCCGGCCCCAGTTCGAGCGCCAGGTCCAACAGGTCTGACGGGACGCGCTCATACCGGTCTCCTGATGCCGGGGATCCGGGGTGCCTGCCGAGCGCCGCTTCGCACGGGACCGCGTACGCGGCGGTAGCGACGGGAACACGAGCCGGGCCGGCCTTTCGCGGCGCGCCCGGCCGGCGTATGCCCGCTTCAGGCCTGCCTGGCGCGTGACCGCTCATGGTGCCGGCGCGCCTTCATACGATTGCCGCAGGTCGCCATCGAACACCAGCGGGCCCTGTTCGCGTGGCTGCGGTCGACAAGGAAGAGCCGGCATTCCGGGTTGGCACACGGGCGCAGCCGTCCCGGTGCCTCGCGGCGAAGCTCGTCCCAGGCGAGTACGGCCTCCACCGCGAAGCGCTGGTCCTCTTCGACGCTCACCTTCCAGGTGAGGCCCTCGTCACTGAAGTGCGGCAGCCGGTGGACACATTCGAGTACCTCGGCGAGCACGCCGGCCGGTGCCTCGCCACGGACCACGGAGTCCAGCAGATCCCGGGCCCTGCGCGCGGTACGCAGTTCGCCTCCGGATCCGCTGCCGCCTCGCGCTCGCAGCCAGCGCGCTCCTTCGTCATCAAGGGCAAGGGCGTCGCGCGGCTCGCCGTCGACGACAGGACGGCTGTTCAGCAAGGCCAGCGCCGCGTTCTCGTCGGTCATCCGCACCCTTTCCCAGTAACCCCCATGTCCGACTTCACAGGTTATACACCTCGGTGCGGCCGGGGCCCGTCGCGAGGCCCGCTCGGCATTCGGCTGCCGCCATCACGAGCGACACATGCCACCACGCCGACCATCCGGCCCCGTGACCGGGAAGGCATGCGGGGCCGACGCCGAGCGACGGTCTCGTACCGCATCCTGACACCCTAACCACATCAACACGTTTTACAGGTTACTCGACGAATGCTCCACTAGCCATAACCACATAGATACACTTTGGAGGTTAGACATGGTCGTTCCGGTGCGCCATCTCACCGCGACAGTCGCCGGCCAGAACGTCTTCTACCGCGAGGCCGGCCCGCGCGACGCGCCCGTGGTCCTGCTGCTGCACGGCTTTCCGACCAGCTCGCACATGTTCCGCCATCTCATCCCGCTGCTGGCGGACCGCTACCACGTCCTCGCGCCCGACCACATCGGCTTCGGGCAGTCGTCCATGCCGTCGCCGGAGGAGTTCCCGTACACCTTCGACGCCCTCGCCGACCTCACCGCGGGACTTCTGGAGCAGTTGGGCATCAACCGGTTCTCGGTGTACGCGCAGGATTACGGCGCTCCCATCACCTGGCGTCTGGCGACCCGCACCCCGGACAAGATCACCGCGATCATCTCTCAGAACGGCAACGCCTACACCGACGGATTCGTCGACTCCTTCTGGCGCGGTGTCTTCGCGTACGCCGCGGCGCCCGGTCCCGACACCGAGCCGGCCATGCGCGCGGCCCTGACGCTGGAGAGCACACGCTGGCAGTACCTCAACGGCGCCGCCGACAAGAGCCTCGTCAGCCCCGACAACTGGGCCCACGACCAGCCGCTGCTGGACCGCCCCGGCAACGCCGAGATCCAGCTACGGCTCTTCCAGGACTATCCGTCCAACGTCAGGCAGTACCCCGCCCTCCAGGAGTACTTCCGCACCAGTCAGGTACCGCTGCTGGCGGTCTGGGGAGCCAACGACGAGATCTTCGGACCCGACGGCGCGCGCGCCTTCCGTCGCGACCTGCCCGATGCCGAGATCCATCTCCTCGACGCCGGCCACTTCGCTCTGGAGAGCCGGCTCGACACCATCACCGGCTATGTCCGCGGCTTCCTCGGCCGCACCCTGGGCTGACCAACGGGCCTGGCGGAAAGGGCCTGTTGTGAAAGTGGTGCCCGGTCCGCGGTGTCCCGACGGCGCGAGCCCGGCGCCGGCGTCCAGAACTGCCGCGGAAAGGGCGCCGGGACTGCCGCCGCACCATACCGCCGCGGTCCTAATGTCCTCGGCAGGGCCGCTTCACCACACCCTGACCGCCCCTTCCGAGAGGACATCCATGACCCCCGCACATCGCGCGACAGCCGCCGCTCTCCTGGCCGCCGGACTCCTGGCCGGCGGCGCGGCCACCGCCACCGCCGCCCCGGCGCCCGCCGCCGCGGAGCGCATCACCACCGCGGACCAGCTCCAGCGGCACCTCGCGCAGGCCATCGCCCTGGAGCGCCTCAACTGCGGCGCTGTCGTCGCCGGTGACCCCATGGGCCGCCCGGCGAACGTGTGAGCACCGCCCCGTAGTCCCCGATCGTCCCGCGCGCGGCATCAGACGCGGTGCCTCGCGAGGCGGTGGGCCGTCCTCGTACCGGACCGGATCGTACGCGGAACACCAGTGCGCGATCGGACGGCCCGACGACACCGCGAGACGCCGTGGCTGACGCCGCGTGCGCGGAGCACGGGACCCACGCCGACCGGCACCTCGTCGCGAAGGAGCGAATCACTCGCGCGACACGACCTGGATGAATGACCCGACCCGATCCCGGACAAGGAGAGTCATGGACACCGAGGACACACCCGGCGGCACGGCCACCGAGGAAACCAAACCCACCACATGGTGCCCCAGCGGACGCGCCGACGCTCCCGAGTCCGTCGTCCTCGGTGTCCGCTCCCAGTCCGACGCTTCGGTCACCTATCTCGCCGCGCCCACCCCGGCCGCGGAGCTGCTCCCGATGATCCCGGCGAACATCGAGCCGACCCGCGTGCTCCGTTTCGCCTCGCACTGCGTCTCCGGCTGCGCTCATCGCAGCAACAACGACTGCACCCTCATCAGCAAGATCCAGATGCTGCCGGCCGCCGGCGAACCGGCCGTCCCCCGC
Source organism: Streptomyces sp. AK02-01A (assembly GCF_033795305.1). Lineage (NCBI taxonomy): Bacteria > Bacillati > Actinomycetota > Actinomycetes > Kitasatosporales > Streptomycetaceae > Streptomyces > Streptomyces sp. AK02-01A. The sequence goes on along the minus strand of NZ_JARBAE010000016.1, from coordinate 9,794 downwards.
TGCCATCTCCGGGCCCGCTGTCAGTGGTGGCGGCAGACCGGCGCCACCGCCTGTCAGCGCTGTCCGGCCGTCAGCACCGCCTACCACGCCGACGATTCCCTGAGCACGCGCGTCGCCGATCCCGCTGTCACACCCGCCCAGCTCCAGCGGTGGATCGATGCCGACCACGACGCGGCCGCCTCCGACAGCCGCGCATGACGGATTCCCATAAACCGACAGGCCGGTTTCGAACCAGAAAGGCCCGGTCCGAAACCGGCCGGAGCCGGGCAAAGGATGCCGGACACAACATGGCGAGGAACGGCGCAAAATCGCTGCAACCATGACTCCGACCGCCGACCGCGATGCCATTACAGGCACCGAGACCGGCCGCCGAGCGGGCTGAATCACGTCTGCCCGTCGCCGCCCGGCGGGTTGCCATTCGGCTTTTCGGAGGCCCGGTTCAAGTCGGGGCGACGAAGTAGAATCTCCGGTAACCGAGAAGCATTCCTTCGTCGGTCAGTGTGAAGAAGTCGGCGAACTCCGCTTCCCGCGGCCCCTGTTCCTCTCGCGAGGAACCGGATTCGGTGAAGCGTCCGGTCGCCACGACACAGTAGCCATCGGCGATGATCTTGTAGATGTGATGGTTGTCCGTGGGACCGACGATCTCGGCGTGCAGTCTGACAACTTCCTCGCGGCCATGGCCGTAGGGCACATCCGGGCGCTTCACCTGGGCGTTCTCGTCGAGCAGCGATCCGATGGCGTCGATGTCGCCGGTGTCGAGGTAGTGGTACATCAGCCGCACATGATCGATCCCGGCTGCCGTGACGGCCGGGCTCGGCGGGGAGCACCTGTGGGGAAGACTACTCATGCGGCTGATCCTCTCGGCGTCGCACAACTGCTGGTACCGGCAACGGGCTTGTATCTGAATTGACGCCGTCCGCCCTGCGTGCGTTCCCGCGCCGTCCGGCATCCGCAATCGCCGGACGGAGGATCATTCCCGAATTGGACGTACGTGGACGGCTCCGACATCGCGGTAGGCGTGCGTGCCAGGCATCGCGCGCCAAGCGAGACTCTCGAAACACACCCCGGACGTTGTTCACTCCCACATTCTCGTCCTCAGTCACAACCGGGCGCTATCTTCCCGCTATTACGACGCGAAGAAGTCGGGCCCGATCCAGCGCATCACGGCGCATATGGGTGAGGGCCGGGCCGTGAACACTCGTCCACACGACGGTCCTGCGGCACCGGCGCGGCGCTCGGTGCCCGGGACACACACGGTGACGGGACAGGAAACGGAGCCCTCTGGTCCAGAGCCGGACGGCCGCGACCGGCGCCGTCAACGCGGTCTTCACTCCGTCACTTCCAAGCCCTTAGGATCCTAAAAAATTGCTATCCGGTCTCTCATGGACAAGGGGTTGAACGCTCGGTGACACTGTGCTCATACGAGCACACTCAGCAGGTGTGTCCGACCCTGGAGACGCATGATCGACTCGATGGCAGCGCAGCGGAACAGTCCCTCAGAGATCGTGTTCCAGATCCTCGGTCCTCTTGAGGTGAGTGGTCTCGCCGGCCCTCTGCGCATACCGCCAGGACGGCAAGAGGTGATCCTCGCGGCACTCCTTCTGGAGGCCAACCGAGTGGTGAGCACCGACTATCTGGTGGCTCTCATCTGGGACGAGGAGCCGCCCGACACCGCGCGGACGCAGGTACAGATCTGTGTGTCCCGGCTCCGCAAGGCTCTGTCCGGCGCGGGTATCGACGCACCGATCACGACCCGGCCGCCCGGCTATGTGCTGGGGACCGCGGATCACACACTGGACCTGCGTCTGTTCAACCGTCAGACGGCGGAAGCACACGTCCTCGTACGGGAAGGCAGAAACGCCGAGGCCGCCGAGCTGCTGCGCCGTTCGGTGGCGCTCTGGCGCGGCCGGTGCCTCAGCGGCATCACCAGCGAAGCGCTGCGCAGCAAGGCCCTCCAGCTCGACGAGGACCGGCTGAACGCCATCGAGACCTACTTACAGTTGGAGCTCGACCTCGGCCGTCACCACCAGCTCATCGGCGAGATCGGCCGGCTGCTGCACGAACATCCGCTGCGCGAGCGGCTGCGCGGCCAGCTCATGCTCGCCCTGTACCGCTCCGGCCGGCAGTCGGAGGCGCTCGACATCTACCGGGCCGGCCGCGATCTCCTCATCGAGGAACTGGGTCTGCTTCCCGGCGAGGAGCTGCGGCTGCTCGAAACGGCGATCCTGTCCGGCGACGCCGCTCTGCACACCGCGCCCGCGCCGCCCGCGCCGGCCCGAAGACCCGTCGGCATCCTGCCGGCCGAACCGGCCCACCGCGACGAACCGCCACACCAACTGCCCACCGACACCGCCGACTTCGTCGGTGACGAAAGTCTGATCCGTACGGTCGAAGCCATTCTGCTCGGCAAGAAGGACCAGCGCGCGGTCGGTGTCGCCGTGATCGTCGGAAAGCCGGGCATCGGCAAGAGTACGACGGCCACGCACATCGCTCACCGGCTGAGCAAGGAGCATTTTCCCGACGGCCAGCTCTACTGCGATCTGCGCGGCTCGGGGCCGGAGCCGGTCTCCGCCAAGGACGTACTCGGCCGCTTCCTGCGGGCGTTGGGGATTCCGGGGCCGCTGATCCCGGAGTCCCGCGACGAACGTGCCGAGATGTACCGGTCCCTCATCACGACCCGGCGTGTCCTGGTGGTGCTGGACGACGCCGCCACGGAAAGCCAGATCACCCCGCTCCTTCCCGGCAGCGAAAGCTGCGCGGTGCTCGTGACCAGCCGCGCCAGGATGACCGCGCTGCCCGGCGCCCGGCGGATCGAGCTGGACGTCCTCGACGAGGCGCGGGCGCTGAAGCTGCTGGGCCGGGTCATCGGTCCTGCCCGTGTCTCCGACGAGGCCGAGGCGGCCAAGGCGCTCATCAGGACCGTCGGCGGGCTGCCGCTCGCGCTGAGAATCGTCGCGGCCCGGCTCGCGGCCAGACCGCACTGGCCGCTCGCGTCGATGGTGCACCGGCTGGCGAACGAACGGCACCGCCTGGACGAGCTGGCCCACGGTGAGATGACCATCCGGGCCAGCCTCTCGCTGACCTTCGACGGGCTCGGACCCACCGACCGGCGTCTGCTGCGCCAGCTCAGCCTGGCGCAGGGCCCCACACTGCCGGGCTGGCTCGCCGGCGCGCTCCTCGACGACCACCGTTCACAGCCGTCGGACCTCATGGAGTCCCTCGTCGACGTGCAGATGCTCGATGTCGTCGCGGTCGAGACCACCGGTGACTTCCGCTACCGGTTCCACGAGATCATCCGTGTGTACGCACAGGAGCAGCTCGCTGTCACCGACAGCCGGGCCGTGCAGATCGCGGCCACCGAGCGGATGTTCGGCGGCTGGCTCGCGCTGACCGAGCACGCCCACCGCAAGATCTACGGCGGCGACTACACCGTCCTGCACGGGACCGCTTCTCGCTGGCATCCTCCGGCCTCGTATGTCGAGGATCTGCTCGCCGACCCGCTCGACTGGATGGACAAGGAGCAGGTGAATCTCTGCCGCGCGGTGGAGCACGCCGCGGAGCAGGACATGGACGAGGTGTCCTGGGATCTGGCCACGACGCTGGTGAGCCTGTTCGAGGCACGCGGCTATTTCGACCACTGGGAGAAAACCCACCAGGAAGCGCTGAAGGCGGTACGCAGGTCCGGCAACAAGAGAGGTATCGCCGCACTGCTCAGCTCGCTCGGCACGCTGTACATCAGCCGGGGCGAGCCCGAGGAGTCAAGGGCCTCACTCGACCAGGCCCTGACACTCTTCGACGAGCTCGGTGACGCGGGCGGCCTGGCCCTCTGCCGACGGGATCTCGCTCTTCTGGAGCGTCAACTCGGAGACGAGGAAGGAGCGTTGGCTCTCTACAACCGTTCTCTGCGTGACTTCGACCGGGCCGGTGACATCGTCGGCCGCGCCAGTGTGCTGACCCAGAGCGCGCACATCTGGATGCGGCGCGGACACAGCGCCGCCGCCCATGCCCAGCTTGAGGAAGCCCTTGAGATCTACCGTACGGTGGGATACACGGGAGGTCTTTCGCGCGCCCTGCGACGAGTGGGTCAGGTGCTGCTTCAGCGCGGAGAGCACGAGCAGTCCGAACGGACGCTGACCGAGGTGCTCGCGATGGTGCGCGCCAGCGGCGACATCATCGGAGAAGGACATCTGCTCCGCAATCTCGGCGAAGTGAAGGCGAGTGTGGGGCACTTCGAGGAGGCGAGAAATCTCTTCGAACGGGCCCTCGCCATCCGGGAGCAGATCATGGACCACGGCGGTGCGGCGGTCGTCCGCCTCGACATCGCCAGGCTGCTGCACCGGTTCGGGGAGCGGCTGCCCGCCCGCGAGCTGCTGGAAGCCACGATCACGACATTCAAGGACCGCAACATGTCCCAGGAGCTTCAGGAAGCGGAGCAGTTGCTGATCACTGTCGTCGCCGGGCCGGCGACGACCTCCTGAACGCTTCCGTCCGGCGTCAGTCCCACGGGTCGTTGTCCGTCGACGGCGTGGGCGCCGGGACGACGGTGGCGGCCGGAGCGGGCGGGTTCGGCACATCGCCCTGGGCGCTCTGACCGGCGTAGGCGGACTGGGTGCCGACCGCTACGGACGCGACGATCGTGGCAGCCACCGCGAGGTTCATGAAGACCTTGTTGACTCTCATTTCGGGGTTCCTTCCCTCGGTTGCGTTCTTCGATGACACGAACGTACGGCGGGCCGGAAACCCGGGACTATCGCGGCATCTATCCCGCCGCTATCACCAACAGACGGGCGAAGTAAGGCCGTTGTCACAGCAGTCACCTACGCCACAGAGGCGCCTCCCGGAGCCGACGGAAGCTGTTGCGCCGGTAATGCCGCGCGGATAGCGGCGTCCGGACGATAGGTCCCGGGATCACAGTCCTGAGGACAGCGGTGGCCGCACCGCGGGCCTCATCCGCTACCCGGTCCCGGTCCGCGACGGGAGGAGTGTTGAACGTGACTATGAGCGCTTACGCAGGAGTGAGTGAGGACGCGCCGCTGTTCGGAGGTCTGGTACGCAGACACCGCGGCCGCATCGGCTTGACGCAACGCGAACTGGCCGATCTCTCCACCATCAGTGTGCGGGCCATCCGCGATCTGGAGCAGGGCAAGGCCACCCGGCCCCGGCATGCCACCGTACGGCTGATCGCCGACGGGCTGCGGCTGGGTCCCCGGGCCCGGGCGGAGCTGGAGGCCGCCGCCCACCAGGGACAGGGAAGCTGGGCCCTGAAGGCCGCCTATGACGCGGCTCCGCCGGCGCCTCCGACCGCGCTCCAGAGCCTCGTCGGCCGGGAGTCCGAGATCGCCGTCATCACCGGCGAGCTGTCCTCCGGCGCCGAACGCCTGGTCAATGTGGTCGGGCTGAGCGGGGTGGGAAAGACCCGGATCGCTCTGGAGGTGGCCGGCCGGCTGCACACCGGCGGTGGCCTGCCCGTGCTGTGGTCCGCCTTCCGCGACGCCGCGGCCGAGTACCGGCTTCCGAGCGGCGTCGAAGGTCTCGCCGCCGTGGTGGCCGGCTGTGCCGGTGAGATCTTCGGCCCACCGGACACCCGGCGGTCCGCGCCGGAGACGGCCGACCGGCCCGCCGAGCGTGACGACACCGCGGCGCTGGCCGAACTTGTCGCGAACCGGCCCGCGCTCCTGGTGGTGGACGGCGCGGGCGTGGACGAACCCCGTGTCGACAGGCTCGTCCGGCTGCTCCGGGACTGCCCGGAGCTGGTGGTGCTGGTGACCTCCGAGCGGCCGTACGGCATTCCGGGCGAACGCCCCTTCCTGCTGGGACCGCTGGAGCCGCCGGGAAGCCAGGACGAAAGCGACCCGGAGACGCTGGGCCGGGTCCCGGCTGTCCGCTTCTTCCTCGGCCAACTCCAGCGGATCAGGCCGGAGTACCGGCTCTCCGTCTCCGACGTCCCGACCGTCTCCGACATCTGCCGGCGTCTCGACGGGCTGCCCTCCGCACTGCGGGCGGCGGCGTCCTGGCTGGTCGTCTATGACCTCGACACACTGCGCCACTGCCTGGAGAGCGACCCGGCGAGCCTGCTCAACCACTTCGCGGGCGCCGACGACAGCACACGGTTCCAGGACACACTGCGCCGCCGCGTCGGTCATCTCCCGCCCGAGGGACGGTCATTGCTCATCGCACTCTGCGACGGCGGTGGAGAGTTCGGCCTGGACGATGTCGTCTCGCTGACCGGAAGGAGCCTGCCCGACTGCGGTCGGATGGTGCGCGACCTGCTGCTGAGCGGTATGGCCCATCCGAGTTACCAGTGCGGCCGGTCCCGTTTCCAGGTGTTCAACCTGGTACGTGCCCTCCGGCCGGCCTTCGGGCTTCACCGCGCTCCCGGGACCGCTCTCACGGCCGGCCGGCCGGCGGTGTCCGGCGCACCTGCTGCGGGAGTGCCGGAAGAACTGCCGCCGGCCGCTCCGCACGAGGTGTTCGATGACTTTCACGTACAGGCGGGGAAATCGCTCGGGTCGGCCGAGTCGATCACATGAGCGCTGAAGGAGGACCTATGTCTTCGGAAACGCCGGACACCAAGAGCATCAGGACTGCGGTCATCACGGGAATCGGCGCATCCGTACCGGAGCGCGTGGTGAAGAACGACGAAGTGGCGGACCGGCTCGGCGTCACCACGGACTGGATACGTGACCGGACGGGAATCGAGCAGCGTTTCCTGCGGAGCGACATCCGATCTCGCTGTCGAGGCCGGCCGACGTGCGCTCGACTCCTGCGGCAATCCGCCTGTCGATTTCCTTATTCTCGCGACCTGCACGCCTGACCACACATTCCCTTCCACCGCTCCCGCGGTGGCCTCCCGGCTGGGACTCACGGGGATAGGCGCGTTCGACCTGAACGCGGCCTGTTCCGGCTTTGTCTACGGACTCTCCGCCGGTGCCGGTCTGCTCGCCTCCGGTGTGTTCGGCACCGGTCTGGTGATCGGCGCCGACGCCATCTCCACCATTGTCGACCAGGACGACCGGATCACCGCACCCATCTTCGGCGACGGTGCGGGAGCCGTGGTGATCCGAGCCGGTACGGCGGACGAGCCCGGAAGTCTGCTGGCCCAGACGCTGGGCAGCGACGGTGGCCTCCTGGACATCCTCAAGACGCCCGCCGGAGGCTCCCGGCAGCGCGCCGCCGGTGTCTCCACCGACCCGCTGGAGAGCTTCATCGGCATGCAGGGACGGCTTGTCTACAAGCACGCGATCAAGAACATGACAGCGGCTTCGCTCGAAGTCCTGGAGAAGACCGGCTGGACCGTCGACGACGTCGACTGGCTGGTGGCCCACCAGGCCAACCGCCGGATTCTGGTCGCGACCGCCGAGGAGATCGGTCTTCCGGCGGACCGGGCGATCGTCAATGTCGACCGCGTGGCCAACACCTCCGGCGCCTCGATCCCTCTCGCGCTCGTCGACGCGATGGCCTCCGGCTCGCTCAAGGCCGGCGACAAGGTGCTGCTGACCGCGTTCGGCGGCGGCGTCACCTGGGCCGCCGCCACGCTGATCTGGCCGGATCTGCCGACCGCCGGTCCCGCCGAAGTCCACTGATCCGGACCACGGCTCACAGTCCCGCTCGCGCGGGCCCGACGGCGCGCGCACGCTCCTGCCCCATCCGTACAACCCGATACGGCGACAGCCGGACACAACCGAGGGAGAGAAATGAACACGACTCTTGAAAGAGTGAACGAGATCGTCCTGTACGTCGTCCCGGACGCGAATACGGGAATCGGACCGGCCGACCGGCTCGCGGAGGATCTCGGTATCGACTCACTCTCGCTCGTCGAGATCCTGATCCAGGTGGAGAAGCGTTTTCTCATCACGGTCGACGACAGCGACATCTCACGTGTCGAGAGCGTGCAGGACATCCTGGATCTGGTCCATCGGCAGCAGTGATGTGTCCGTCAGGGACAGCCCGTACGGATCCGCCGAATTCACGGTTCGCCGGGCGGCCCGGTGTGCTTCTCCGTCCATTCGGTACGCAGGCCGCCAGAGGCCGCCGTAACCACTCGTCCGCCACCGCACAACACAAGGGGAATCCATGTCTGGTCCGGCAGCCGGCGGACGCCGCCTCAACGAGTCACAGTTGGGAGTGTGGTACGCCCAGCGGATCGATCCGCTGAATCCCGTGTTCAATATGGGAGGCTATCTGGAGATCCACGGCGCCGCCGACCCCGGGCTTCTCAAGGCCGCGCTGACCGCGCTGGTCGCCGAGGACGAGACCTCGCGATTGCGGTTCACCGAAAGAGACGGCGTTCCCTGGCAGAGCTTCGGGCCGGCGCCCGACTTCACCGCGGAGCTGGTCGACCTCAGCGCGGAACCGGATCCCGACGCCGAGGTACGGCGGCGGATGCGCGCGGACATGGACACCGTCCCGGATCTGGAACACGACCGCCTCTTCAACCACATCCTGTTCAGGCTGGGTCCCGAACGCCATGTGTGGTTCAACCGTGTGCACCACCTGATTCACGACGGCTACAGCGCCACCATCATGCGACGGCGGGCCGCGGAGCTGTACACCTCACTGGCCGGCGGCGAGGAGAGCGGCACGGCGTTCGGGTCGTTCGAGCGCCTGCTGGACGAGCAGAGCGCGTACGCCGGATCGGCGGCCCAGCGACGGGACGCCGCGTACTGGCGCCGGATCATGGAGGGCGCCGAGCATCCGTCCGGTCCCTCGTCCGCCATGCCGACACACCGGGTGGCACGGCGGATCTCCCATCTCGGCGCGGAGGTGTTCGAGCGGCTGGTGCGGTTCGGCGAGCGCGCCGGTGTCTCCTGGCAGCAGGCGCTCATCACCGCCGCCGCCATCCAGCGTCATCTGTGGACAGGCGATCCCGAGGTACTGCTCAGCCTGCCGGTGTCCGGCCGGCTGACGCCCGCGAGTCTGAGCGTGCCGGGCATGATGGCGAACGTCCTGCCGCTGCGCTGCCGCATCGACCGCGGCGAATCGTGCGAGGACCTGGCCGCCCGGGTGGCCGCGCTGACCCTGCGCGCCCAGTGGCACCAGCGGTACGACTCCGCGGACCTCCTGCGTGACCTCGACTGGCCGGCCAACAGCCGTCAGCCGTTCGGCCCGGTGGTCAATATCGTCGCGGTCGAGGAGCAGTCGTCCTTCGCCGGGATGCCGGCGGCCGGCCACATGCTCTCCACCGGAGGCACCGCCGAGGACCTCTCCCTGACGGTCACCCGCAGCGCGGACGAGGGTCTGCGGATCGACTTCACGATCGATGAGGCCTATCAGGAGGCCATTGGTCTGTCGTCCTACGAGCGCGCGTTCCACCAGGTCGTCGACATGATGACGGTGGATGCGGGTGTGCTGGTCGGTGACGTGGACGTACTGAGCCCGGAAGAGCGCACGCTGGTCATGGAGACCTGGAACAACACCCACGCCCCCATCGACAACCGGCCCCTCAACGAACACTTCGAAGAACACGCACACACCAACCCCAACGCCACCGCCCTCATCTACGAAAACACCCACCTCACCTACCACGACCTCAACAACCGAGCCAACCAACTCGCCCACCACCTCACCACCACCGGAACACAACGCGGCGACATGATCGCCATCCTCCTCGAACGCGGCACCGACTTCGCCACCGCCCTCCTCGCCGTCACCAAAATCGGAGCCGCCTACGCCCTCCTCGACCCCGACTTCCCCGACCAACGCCTCCACCTCATCCTCCAAGACTCCCGCGCCACCACCGTCATCACCAACACCAACACCCACCACCGCATCCCACCCACTTATACCCATCTCCA
>NZ_JARBAE010000015.1:0-162974 GCF_033795305.1 Streptomyces sp. AK02-01A | reverse complement strand
CCCACCCCACCAGCCGGAGGCGGTCGTGACCGGCAGGACCACCGGCGGGAGGGGGACGGGGGCACAGGAGGATGGTGACCGGACGTAAAGCGTGATTTGTGGCGCGGCATCCCGGTTGACCTCACGACCGCCCGAGCGCGCCGTAAATCATGCAGTCCGGACACCACCTCCGGCGCCCCCGGCACCCGCACCCCGAACAACAACCCGCGCCGGGACAACGCACCGCCGAAGGCCCACCGCCCGCCGCCACCAACCCCCGCCGGAGGCGCACCGCACCCGCAACCCCCGCCGGAGGCGCACCGCAACTACCCCAGCACCTCACCCAGCCCCACAACCCCCAGCAGCAGCCGCAGTTCCCGGTCCGCGCCCCGCAGCCGGATCCGTCCGCGCGCGGTGAGCTGGAGTCTGGCCAGGGCCTCGACGGCGGTCAGATCCGGCCGGATCAGGCCGCCGACGTCGCAGATCACCTCGGCTCCGGCCGAGTCCCGCAGCCGCGTGGTCAACTCCGCGCACAGCCTGGGCACATCGGCCGGAGTCAGTCGGCCGGCGATGACGAGAACGATCGGGTCCGTGGCGTCCACGGCAAGGAGACCGGTCCCACGGCCGGAACTCATCGCGAGGTCAGCCGATGCGCTCCAGCACCACCGGCGTCGCCTTGAACTCGGTGCCGGCCGCGGCGATGTCGTACGCGCCGTCCAGCGCGCCGAGCGCGTAGTCGAACTTCTCCGGGGTGTCGGTGTGCAGGGTCAGCAGCGGCTGCCCGGCCGTGACGGTGTCGCCCGGCTTGGCGTGCAGCTCGACGCCCGCGCCGGCCTGGACCGGGTCCTCCTTGCGGGCGCGGCCCGCGCCCAGGCGCCAGGCGGCGACACCGACGCCGTACGCGTCGAGACGGGTGAGGACGCCGGAGGACGGCGCGGTGATCACCTGGCGCTCGCGCGCGACCGGCAGCGCCGCGTCCGGATCGCCGCCCTGCGCCGCGATCATGCGGCGCCAGACGTCCATGGCCGAGCCGTCGGCCAGCGCCTTCGCCGGATCGGCGTCCCTCAGGCCCGCCGCGTCGAGCATCTCGCGCGCGAGAGCGAGGGTCAGCTCGACCACATCGGCCGGGCCGCCGCCCGCCAGGACCTCGACGGACTCACGGACCTCCAGCGCGTTGCCGGCGGTGAGGCCGAGCGGCGTGGCCATGTCGGTGAGCAGGGCGACGGTCCGTACTCCGTGGTCGGTGCCCAGGCCCACCATGGTGGCGGCGAGTTCGCGGGCGTCCTCGATGGTCTTCATGAAGGCGCCGGTGCCGACCTTGACGTCCAGGACCAGTGATCCGGTGCCCTCGGCGATCTTCTTGGACATGATCGAGGAGGCGATCAGCGGAATGGCCTCGACGGTGCCGGTGACATCGCGGAGCGCGTACAGCTTCTTGTCCGCGGGCGCCAGTCCGTCGCCCGCCGCGCAGATCACCGCGCCGGTGGTCTCCAGGACGTCCAGCATCTCGGCGTTGGAGAGCAGCGCGCGCCAGCCCGGGATGGACTCCAGCTTGTCGAGCGTGCCGCCGGTGTGGCCGAGGCCCCGGCCGCTGAGCTGCGGTACGGCCGCGCCGCAGGCCGCCACCAGCGGGGCCAGCGGCAGAGTGATCTTGTCGCCCACGCCGCCCGTGGAGTGCTTGTCGGCCGTGGGACGCGACAGCGCCGAGAAGTCCATGCGCTCGCCGGAGGCGATCATGGCGGCGGTCCAGCGCGCGATCTCCGTCCGGTTCATGCCGTTGAGCAGGATCGCCATCGCCAGCGCCGACATCTGCTCGTCGGCGACCTCGCCGCGCGTATAGGCGTCGATCACCCAGTCGATCTGCTCCGGGGTCAGCTCGCCCCGGTCCCGCTTGGCGCGGATGACGGAGATGACGTCCATGACGTTCCTTTCGATGAGTACGGCCCCTCCGCCGCCGGATCGCGGCGACGGAGAGGCCGGGTTCAGTTGAGGTGCCCGGGCCCGAAGGCCTGCGGAAGCATCTCGTCCAGCGTGCGGATACCGTCCGGAGTCTCCAGCACCAGTGCGGGACCGCCGAACTCGTACAGGAGCTGCCGGCAGCGGCCGCACGGCACCAGCACCTCGCCGGCGCCGTCGACGCAGGTGAAGTGGGTGAGCCGGCCGCCGCCGCCGAGTTGCAGCGCGGAGATCAGACCGCACTCGGCGCACAGTCCGATTCCGTACGAGGCGTTCTCCACATTGCAGCCGGTGACGGTACGGCCGTCGTCGGCCAGCGCCGCGGCGCCGACCGGATAGCCCGAGTAGGGCGCGTAGGCACGGGACATGGCGTCCCGCGCCGCGGCCCGCAGGGCCTCCCAGTCGACGGCCGGTTCCGCGTCGGCCGTCATTTTCCTTGTCCTCTGCGATAGCGCATACCGTCAGCCTTGGGCATCCGGAGGCGCTGCGCCGACAATGACAGCACCAGAAGTGTCACGACATACGGTGTGGCGCCGACGAAGTCCTCAGGAACGGTGTCGGTCACCAGGTACCAGACGAGGATGAGCGCGGCCACGACCGCGCTCGCCACGGCCTGGAACAGCGCCTTCCGGTACGCCTTCCAGAGAGCGAGCAGGACCAGCAGGACGACGAGCAGGAGCAGCAGCGCGTGGACGGTCTCGCCGCCGTTGCGGAGCTGGAGCGCGTCGGAGAAGCCGAACAGGCCCGCGCCCATGGCGAGTCCGCCGGGACGCCAGTTGCCGAAGATCATCGCGGCGAGACCGATATAGCCGCGTCCGCCGGTCTGGCCCTCCAGGTATATGTGCGAGGGAACGGTCGCGAGGAAGGCGCCGCCGAGGCCGGCCAGTCCGCCGGAGATCGCGACGGCCGCGTACTTGTACGAGTAGACGTTGACGCCGAGCGACTCGGCGGCGATCGGGTTCTCACCGCAGGAGCGCAGCCGCAGGCCGAACGGGGTCCGCCAGAGCAGCCACCAGGTGGCGATGAAGAGCACTACCGCGAAGATCGTCAGCACCGAGACATGTGTGATCAGACCGCCGATGATGCCCGCCAGGTCCGAGATAAGGAACCAGTGGTGGCCGGCGATGGACGAGAGTCCGTCCGAGAGGCCCGGGACGGTGACGTCCGGGATGGAGTCGACCGGCGGAGACTGCTTCGGGTTGCCGCCCTTGAGCTGTGCCTCGCCCGAGTTGAAGAAGATCTTGGCGAGATACTGCGTGACACCGAGAGCGAGCAGATTGATGGCGACACCGGAGACGATGTGGTCGACGCCGAAGGTGACGGTCACGACCGCGTGCAGCAGGCCGCCCAGGACACCGAAGGCGACACCGGCGATCAGTCCCAGCCAGGGGCTGGTCTGCCAGCCGATCCAGCCGGCGCCGAAGGTGCCGAGGATCATCATGCCTTCGAGACCGATGTTGACCACACCGGCCCGCTCGGACCACAGTCCGGCCAGTCCGGCGAGGCCGATCGGCACGGCGAGGCCGAGGGAGGCGCTGATCTGGCCGGCGGAGGTGAGCTGGTCGGCGCCGGTGAGGACGCGTACCGCCGACAGCAGGACCAGCGCGCCCGCGACGATCAGCAGGATCCGCGCGACGGACATCCGGGCGCGGGCGGGCTTCGCGGCCGGGGCCTTCGGAGCCACGGGAGGCGGAGTGTCGGTCGTCGTGGCGGTCATCGCGCCACCTCCAGCTTCTCGGTCTTGGCCAGGGCGGCGAGCTCGGCGCCGACCCGCTGCTGCTGGCGCTTGAGGCCGTAGCGGCGTACGAGCTCGTAGGCGATGACGACGCACAGGACGATGACGCCCTGGAGCACGCCGAGGATCTCCTTGTCGTAGCCGATCACTTCGAGGTGGTTGGTGGTGCGCTCCAGATAGCCCCAGAGGAGCGCCGCGAGCGCGATGCCGATCGGATGGTTGCGGCCGAGCAGAGCGATCGCGATACCGGTGAAGCCGATGCCCAGCGGGAAGTCGTTGCTGTACATGTGGCTCTCGTTGAGCAGCGTCGGCATGCCGATCAGTCCGGCCATGGCGCCGGAGAGGATCATGCTGGTGACGACCATCTTCTTGACGCTGACACCGCTGGCGGCGGCCGCGGACTCGGACTGGCCGACGGCGCGCAGGTCGAAGCCGAAGCGGGTGCGGCCGAGGACGAACCAGTAGGCGAGGCCCGCGAGTACGGCGATGAAGAGGAAGCCCCAGAGCCGGCCGGCCGGGCCGAGGTCCATGGTGAAGAACCAGGACGACTCGGGCAGCGGCTTGGTGGAGACCAGGGTGCCGGCCTCGTCGAGCTGGCCGAGGCGTTCCGGCTGGATCAGATAGCCGATGATCGCGGTGGCGATCGAGTTCAGCATGATCGTGGAGATGACCTCGCTGACTCCTCGGGAGGTCTTGAGGACACCGGCGATTCCGGCCCACATGGCGCCGACGAGCATGGCGACGATGATGACGACCGGGATCTGGACGATGCCGGGCAGGTCCAGCGTGCCGCCGACAACGGCGGCGAAGAAGGCGGCGATGCGGTACTGGCCGTCGACGCCGATGTTGAACAGGTTCATCCGGAAGCCGATGGCCACCGCGACGCCCGCGAGGTAGTACGTCGTCGCCTTGTTGAGGATGTAGACCTGGCTGTCGCTGGCGGAGCCGTACGACAGCATGTCGTTGAACGCCTCGAAGGGGTTCTTGCCGGTGGCGGCGATGACCAGCGCGGTGACGACCAGCGCGGTGATCACGGCCAGTACGGGCGCCGCGACGGCGAGGAGCAGCCGCTCCTTGTCCATGCGGGAGGTGAGCTTCTTCATCGGTCCTCTCCCCCGGCCCGGTCCGCCGTGCCGTCGTGTTCGAGGTGGCCGGTGGCGGCACCCGTCATGGCGGAGCCCAGCTCCTCGGGGGTGATCGTGGCGGGATCCGCGTCGGCGACCAGCCGGCCTCGGTACATCACCCGCAGGGTGTCGGACAGGCCGATCAGCTCGTCCAGGTCCGCGGAGATCAGCAGGACGGCGAGGCCCTCACGGCGGGCCTCCCTGATCTGGTCCCAGATCTGCGCCTGCGCGCCGACGTCCACACCGCGGGTGGGATGCGCGGCGATCAGCAGCTTCGGGTGGTGGCTCATCTCGCGGCCGACGATCAGCTTCTGCTGGTTGCCGCCGGACAGCGAGGCCGCGGTGACCTCGATACCGGGAGTGCGTACGTCGTACTCGCGCACGATCCGCTCGGTGTCGAGGCGGGCGGCTGCCGCGTCGAGCAGTCCGCGCCTGGAGTTGGGACGTTCGGTGACATGGCCGAGGATGCGGTTCTCCCAGAGCGGCGCCTCCAGGAGCAGACCGTGCCGGTGGCGGTCCTCCGGGATGTAGCCGATGCCGCTCTCGCGCCGCTCGCGGGTCGGCGCGTGGGAGATGTCGGTGGAGTCGAGTGTGATCACGCCGCCGTCGGGGTCGCGCATGCCCATGATCGCCTCGACGAGTTCGGCCTGGCCGTTGCCCTCGACCCCGGCGATGCCCAGGACCTCACCGCGGTGGATCGTGAAGTCGATTCCGGCGAGGACGTCCCGTACGACACCGTCGGTGTCGGTGGCGGTCAGCTTCAGGTCCTGGACCCGCAGGGCCGGTATGCCGGTGACGGTCGACTCGCGCGTCTCCGGAGACGGCAGCTCACTGCCGACCATGAGTTCGGCGAGCTGCCTGGAGGTGGTGGAGCGCGGGTCCGCGGTGCCCACCGTCGTACCGCGGCGGATGACGGTGATCTCGTCGGCGACCGACAGCACCTCGCCCAGCTTGTGCGAGATGAAGATGACGGTCAGGCCCTCGGACTTCAGCTCGCGCAGATTGTCGAAGAGCGCTTCGACCTCCTGCGGGACGAGGACCGCGGTGGGTTCGTCGAGGATCAGGGTGCGGGCGCCTCGGTAGAGGACCTTGAGGATCTCCACGCGCTGGCGGTCGGCGACACCGAGTTCCTCGACGAGAGCGTCGGGACGGACGTTGAGGCCGTACGCGTCCGAGATCTCCTTGATCTTGTCGCGGGCCCGGGAGCCGATGCCGTAGAGCTTCTCGCCGCCGAGAGCGACGTTCTCCAGGACGGTGAGGTTGTCGGCGAGCATGAAGTGCTGGTGCACCATGCCGATGCCGCGTGCGATGGCGTCCGCGGGGCTGCCGAAGCTGACCTGCTCGTCGTCGACGGTGATGGTTCCCTCGTCGGGCTTCTGCATGCCGTAGAGGATCTTCATCAGGGTCGACTTGCCGGCACCGTTCTCACCGCAGAGGGCGTGCACGGTGCCTCTGCGGACGGTGATGTCGATATCGCTGTTGGCGACGACGCCGGGGAAGCGTTTGGTGATGCCGCGCAGTTCGACGGCGGGAGGGCTGGACGCGTTGATGGCGCACTCTCCTCGGAGGAAGGAGCGTTGGGGCGGGGGGCGTTGGGTGACGCTAGCGCGTCAACTCCCGCCTACGCGCGTAGAGTTGACACATCGTTATGGGCCCGGCGAAAGGGTGATGAGGCCCTTTCGCCGGGCCCGTACGCTCAGCCGGCCGCGGGTCGGACCCGCGCGCCGGAGCGGATCACGGGGTGGTCTTGACCTTGACCGAACCGTCGATGATCTTCTGCTTGGCAGCGTCGATCTTCGGCTGGATGTCCGCGATGAAGTCACCGCTCGTGGAGAGCGAGACGCCGTCCTTGGCGAGCGAGTAGGTGTTGGTGCCGACCAGCGGCTTCTTGTCGTGGATCGACTTGATCAGGTCGTAGACGCCGACGTCGACGTTCTTGACGACCGAGGTCAGGATCGAGTCCTTGTACTTGGCCAGAGAGGCCTGGTTGTACTGGTCGGAGTCGACGCCGATCGCCCAGGCGCCCTTGACGCCGTTGACGGCCTCGATGGAGCCGGAGCCGGAGGAGCCCGCCGCGCTGTAGATCACGTCGGCGCCCTTGTCGAGCATGCCCTGAGCGGCGGCCTTGCCCTTGTCGGGGCTGGCGAAGCCGGAGGTGTCGGAACCGTGGGACAGGTACTGGACGTCGACCTTCATGCTCTTGTCGGTGTCCTTGACGCCCTGCACGAAGCCCGCCTCGAACTTCTTGATCAGCGGGACGTCCACACCGCCGATGAAGCCGACGTGCTTCTTCTCGGTCTTCAGCGCCGCGGCCACACCCGCGAGGTAGGAGCCCTGCTCCTCGGTGAAGACGATGTTGTCGACGTTCTTCGCGTCGACGACCGAGTCGACGATGCCGAAGGTGGTGTCGGGGAACTTGACCGCCGCCTGCTTCATCGAGTTGGCGTACGCGTATCCGATGCCGACGACCGGGTTGTATCCGGCCTGGGCGAGCTGGCTGAGGCGCTCCAGCCGGTCGGCCTCGGTGTCGGTGGTCTTGGCGGTCAGTTCCTTGACCTCGCCACCGAACTCGCCCTTGGCCTTGTCTATACCGCGCGCGGCGGAGTCGTTGAAGGAGTGGTCGCCACGGCCGCCCACGTCATAGGCGACGCCGACCTTGACACCGCCCGCGGCGGCGCTTGTCGTGTCGCTGGCCTTGGCCTTGTCGGCCGACGTGCTGCCACACGCGGTGGCAGTCAGAGCGAGCGCGGCGGAGGCGATCCCCGCCGCAGCGATCTTGGTTACCCGGCGCAAGAGGGTGGTCCCTTCAACCTGACCTAAGCGCCTCTTCCGGCGCTGGTTTCGCCGCGATCGTAACGCGCGTAGATGTCAGATAAAGACCTGTACGGAAGCTGTTATCGGATCGTCGCGAACGAGAGGTGTCCTGGCCGGTTACAAACGGTTGCCGTCCAACAACGCGGCGGCCGTGAAAAGCTCCACGCCGACCTGGATCGCCTGCTCGTCGACGTCGAAATCACCACGATGCAGGTCGTACTGGGCCTGGCTGCCGGGCGTCCTGACACCGAGGCGCGCCATCGCTCCGGGCACCTGCTCCAGATACCAGGAGAAGTCCTCGCCGCCCAGGCTCTGTTCGGTGTCCTCGATTGCATACGAACCACGGCGGGCGGTCTGGGCAGCGCGCAGCAGCTCCGTGACGGCCAGGTCGTTGACCACCGGCGGCACGCCGCGGATGTAGTTGATCTGCGACTTCGCGTGATGGAGCGTGGCGACCTCGTCGATCGCGGCATGCACCAGATCCGGCGCGTCACGCCAGGCGTGCAGATCCAGGCAGCGGACGGTGCCGGCCAGCTCCGCGTGCTGCGGGATGACATTGCAGGCGTGACCGGCCTCGATACGGCCCCAGGTGACCGCGAGGCCGGAGCGGGCGTCGACCCGGCGGGCCAGCAGCGCGGGGACGTCGGCGGCCACCCTGGCGACGGCGGTGATCAGGTCGGTGGTGAGATGCGGGCGGGCGGTGTGGCCGCCGGGGCCGTCGAGAGCGATTTCCAGCCGGTCGCAGGCGGAGGTGATCGGACCGTGCCGCAGCCCGATCAGCCCGGCGTCGACCCGGGGGTCGCAGTGCACCGCGATGATCCTGCCGACGCCGTCCAGCACGCCGGACTCGATGGAGTCGGCCGCACCGCCGGGCAGCACTTCCTCGGCGGGCTGGAAGATCAGCCGCACCGCGTTCGGCAGCAGGCCCTGCCGGTCCAGGGAGGCCAGCACCAGTCCGGCGCCGAGGACGGCGGCGGTGTGCACGTCATGGCCGCAGGCGTGCGCGCGGTCGGGGACGGTGGAGCGGTAGGCCACGCCCGTCTTGGTGTCCGGAATGGGCAGCGCGTCGATGTCGGCGCGGAGCGCCAGCATGGGACGGGTGCCGTCCCAGGTGCCGACGTCACACATGAGCCCGGTGCCGTTGTTGAGCACCCGCGGCGCGAGCCCGGCCTGCTCCAGCCGGTGCTTGAGCGCGGAGGTCGTACGGAACTCCTGGTTGCCCAGCTCGGGGTGCATGTGCATGTCGCGGCGGAAGGCGATCAGCTCGGCACGCAGCTCGTCGGAGAGCGCGCCGGGAAGCGCCGCGCCCTCGGGCAGCTCTGTTTCGGACTCGCGGGACATCAACTGGCTCACCTGTTGAAGGGTAGGCCCCTTCCGTGATCAACCAACCATCGATCCATAAAATTTCAGCCACTCAGGCGAAGAAATCCGCTTGCCGCGCGGTTGATGCCGGGACACACCGGGTATACCCGCCCGTCTTTGACCCCCGTGACCAGCGGTCACGGCGCGGTTGACCGGCCCGCCACATCCGTCGCGTACGCGGGTACCCGTTCGAGGCGTGAGGATCCGGGCGGTACGCCCACGGCCGGGACGTCGGAGTGCTTCGGGGCGGCTCCGGTGGAGAGCCGCCCCAGGGAGGCGCCGATGAAGGTGCCCGGTGTCCGTCCGGCTCAGGCCGGGGACGCCGTACGGGGCAGTCGCTGGACGTCGCGGGCCGTGCCCGTGACACCGGAGAGAAAGCCCTGGGCGCGCGGCGAGGCGGTCTTCTTGAGCCATTCCGGAGCGATGTCGCACACCGCGACCCGTACGCCGGTTCCGACGAGGGCCAGCGGCAGGGTGTGCACCACGGTCGACGGGAAGCTCAGGATCGTGCTCCCGATCGGGCCGCGCCGCGCGATCAGCTCCAGCGGCAGGTCCGGACGGACGATCTCCAGACCGGTCGCCAGGTGCAGCCGGTGCAGCTTGTCCGCGCCCTCGCGGCGGTGCGCGAAGTACCGGGTCGCGTTGTGGGCGCGGGCGAGTCCGATGACCGCCTCGGTGTACTGGTCCGCGTCGACCACACCCGTCTCGACCAGTGAGGTGCCGACCATGTCGGCACCGGCGGTGATCCGCGGCGGCCCGAAGGTCGACCGGGTCCACTCGAAACGGTTCGGCGTCACGGTGATGCCGTCGGGCACCTCCTCGACGGGCATCGAGGTGAAGACCTCGACCGTACGGGCCGCCGACGGCGTGAGCCGGCGCCGCGCGGCCGCGGTGACGGGCGCGAGGACCAGTTCCCGCGGCCCGCGGCTGCCGCGCCGGTGCCAGCGCACCAGCCGTTCGCCGCGGGCGATCTGCCCGATGAACTCCATCGTGGCGGTGCCGTCGTCCACGACGGTCAGCTCCTTGTTGCCGACGATGGTCAGCAGGAGCTGCACATAACGGGAGAACGGGTCGCCGATGACGATCCGTTCGGCCCGGCGCAGCATCGGTGCGAGTTCACGCACCGTCCGCAGGGGCGCCCCCGCGCCACCGCGCGCCTCTTGCCAGCGCACGGTGAAGCCCTCGTCGCGGGCCAGCTCGGCCATCCGGCGGAGCTGGCCCCGTGACATGGGATCGGTGGGCGAGAGCACGACGACGGTGAGGGCTTCACCGGTCGTGCTCGCCCTGGCCCACTCCAGCACGTTCAGAAGCTGGACCGGGCTCTCCACGAAAGCGATCGCACGAGGGTGCGGGGGGCGGCCCCCGCTGGGACCGGTCATGGCCGTCAGACCGCCACCTTGTCGGCGGCCTCGGCGACGACGCCCGCGACGCGGCGGAGCTTCTTCATCGGGCCGAGCTCCGACTCGTACACCTTCTTGACGCCGTCACCGAGGGACGCCTCGATGGTGCGGATGTCGCGGACCAGGCGCTGGAGGCCCTGCGGCTCGACCGAGGCGGCCTGGTCGGAGCCCCACATGGCGCGGTCGAGGGTGATGTGACGCTCGACGAACGTGGCGCCGAGCGCGACGGCGGCCAGCGTGGTCTGGAGACCGGTCTCGTGACCGCTGTAGCCGATCGGGACGTTCGGGTACTCGGCCTGGAGGGTGTTGATCACGCGCAGGTTGAGCTCCTCGGCCTTGGCCGGGTACGTCGACGTGGCGTGGCAGAGCAGTATGTTGTCGCTGCCCAGGACCTCGACCGCGTGGCGGATCTGCTTCGGCGTCGACATGCCGGTGGAGAGGATGACCGTACGGCCGGTGGCGCGCAGGGAGCGCAGCAGCTCGTCGTCGGTGAGGGAGGCGGAGGCCACCTTGTGGGCCGGGACGTCGAACTTCTCCAGGAAGGCGACGGCCTCGGTGTCCCACGGGGAGGCGAACCAGTCGATGCCGCGCTTGCGGCAGTGCTCGTCGATGGTGCGGTACTCGTCCTCGCCGAACTCGACGCGGTGGCGGTAGTCGATGTACGTCATCCGGCCCCACGGCGTGTCGCGCTCGATGTCCCACTGGTCACGCGGCGTGCAGATCTCCGGCGTGCGCTTCTGGAACTTGACCGCGTCGCAGCCGGCCTCGGCGGCCACGTCGATCAGGGCGAGGGCGTTGTCCAGCTCGCCGTTGTGGTTGATACCGATCTCACCCGTGACATAGACAGGACGGCCGGGGCCGGCGGTCCGCGTGCCGAACGTGCGCAGGCGGGAGGTGGCGTTGGTGCTCATGAAGGGTCCTTACTTGTCGAGGGTGTTGTGGGGGGTTGTGTGGGAGGTGCTCAGCCCCGGACCGAGGAGCCAGGCGGCGATCTCACGGATCGCGCCCTCACCACCGGGGGTCGTGGTGACGGCACGCGCGGCCGCGCGTACGGCGTCATGGGCGCTCGCGACGGCCACCGGCCAGCCGACGAGGCCGAAGCACGGGAGATCGTTGACGTCGTTTCCGACGTAGAGCACCCGCTCGGGCGCGATCCCGTGCTCGTCGCACCACTGCTTCAGTGCGAGGTCCTTGCGGTCGATGCCGTGGAGCACCGGCACCTGGAGTTTGCGGGCGCGGGCGGCGACGACCGGGTTCTGCTCGGTGGAGAGGATGAGCAGTTCCAGGCCGGCGCGGCGCAGCGCGGCGATGCCGAGCCCGTCGCCGCGGTGCACGGCGACCGTTTCGCGGCCGTCGGAGTCGACGAAGACCTTGTCGTCGGTCTGCGTCCCGTCGAAGTCCAGGACGACCGCGTCGATGTCGTCGTGGACCGGCAGGACGGCCGGGTCGAGCAGTGGCGCGAGAGCGCGGGCGCGGGCCAGGTCGTGCGGGTCGTCGATCTCCAGGACCCGCGCGGGATCGGTCGGTACGAGCGCGGTCCGGCCGAAGAAGCGGTGGTTGGCCTCGCGGAAGCCCTCGGCGCGCATCGCGTACGCGGCGCCGGTCTCCAGGTATTCCTGGGGCCGGTCCTGGCGGCGCGGCCGGTTCGACTTGTCGTGGTTGACGCCGTAGCCGTCGGGTCCGCCGGTGACCGCGGGCCCGTCCTGGCGCCAGATGAAGCCGTGGGTGGGCGCGACGGTCAGCGCGGTGTCCGCGCCGTCCTCGGCGACGGCGCCGGCGACGCCGTCCACGTCCTCGGCGGTGATGAACGGGCTGGTGCACTGCACCAGCAGGACGACGTCCGCGGTCTTGCCGCGCATCGCGCCGTAAGCGTCCATCGCGTGCAGCACGGCGGCCTCGCTGGTCGCGGTGTCGCCCGCGATGGCGGCGGGCCGCAGTACGACCTCGGCGCCGGCCGAGCGGGCCGCGTCCGCGATCGCCGCGTCGTCCGTCGAGACGACGACATCGGTCACCAGCCGGGCGGCCTGGCAGGCGCGCACCGCGCGGACGACCAGCGGGACACCGCCGACGGGTGCGAGGTTCTTCGCGGGCACGCCCTTGGACCCACCGCGTGCGGGGATCACGGCGAGGACGGTCATGGGAACTCCTTGGTTCGCGGCTCGCCGGTTCACAGCTCGCCCATCCGGCGGATGACGGGGGCCACGCGCTGCACGCCGTGGCGGTAGGCGCCGCGCGCCGCGCCTCGTACGGCCTCGCGCACCACACGGCGGACGCCGCCGGTGCCGGTCTCGGGCGGCGCGGTCGACAGCGCGGTGCCGTCGGTCGCCAGGTGGTAGCGGGCCAGCAGTCCCGGCAGATATCCGGGTGCGGTGGTGGCCGTGTAGTACGGGCTGATCGCGGGCAGCTCGGACTCGTCGAGCAGCCTGGCGACGTGTGCGCGGGCCGCGTCGAAGGCCGAGGCGTACGAGCCGTCGGCGGCGACGCCCTGCTGGTCGGCCCAGACGGCGTCCGGGCGCGGCCGGTAGCCGCTGTCGAGCTGGTCCCAGGAGGCGAGGCAGCCCGAGCCGATGAAGTGGTGGTTTCCGAGCGGCTCACGCACGCCGAAGTCGGTGAGGATCGCGGTGGGAATGCGCCGGTGCAGGGATTCCAGGGCGGCCGTCGAGGAGACGGTGACCAGCAGATCGGTGCGGTCCAGAACCTCGCCCATGTTTCCGTACACGAGGCTGAAGTTGGACGGCAGACCGCCGGGCAGCTTCTCGGCGAGCCGCTGGTACGGGTATTCCTCCACATGCGTGGTGTGCTCGCCGACCCGGCTGCGCAGCTTCAGCAGGACCTCGCGGCGCGGGTGGAGCTGGGCGTGCTGGATCAGGCGCCGCAGCAGATACGTACGGTCGGCGCGGCTGGCCGGCACGGACGGCTGGGCGGCGAAGACGACGGTGTCGCGGCCTTCCTCGGAGTCGTAGCGCGCACCGCCGAGGAAGGGCAGCGCGGCCTCGGTGACCGAGGACGCGTCGGCGCCCACGCCTTCGTACACGTCGCGGAAGCGCCGCGCGTCGTGGCGGGAGTTGGCCAGGACGACATCCGCGCCGTGCCGCAGCAGCAGACCGTCCGAGAGCTTCTCGTAGACGACGCCGACATAGCCGGTGACGACGACGGGCCGGCGCTCCAGGCCCAGCGCCGCCATCCCGTGCAGCATGGCCTGGACGGCGCCGCCGACGAGGGCCAGCACGACGACGTCGTACGACTCCTCGCGCAGGGTCCGCAGGAACGCGGTGCCGGTCATCTCCCGCAGGGCGTCCGCCTCCGCACCGACCTCCGCGAGCTGCCGGGCGGTGGGCGTGGCTCGCCCGCGCAGCAGAAACCCGCTGAGCTCTATGGAGCGGTCTTCGGGGACGATGCGGCGCGCGGTGAGCGCACCCCACTTCCACCGGGTGTCGGAGTCGGCGAGCACTGCGACCCGGACCGCTTGGCTGGTACGTGATGGCACGACCAGGACATTAGGAAGCCATTCCGTTTGTCGGCCCAACTCAATGGCAATAAAGGGTTAACAGAACATCTACGAATGGCGACGAAGGCTCGGAAACGGCCGGGTTCATCATTCCGCCACGCGTCGTTCACCTTCCATGCGTCCAGATGTCAGGGCGGATGAGTTGGCATCGCCTACCTTCATGCGGGTGGTCAAGCTCTCCGTCGTCGTGCCGTTCTACAACGTGCAGACATACGCCCTCGAAACCCTCAGAAGCCTCCGAGCGAACAGCCGTGAGGACTTCGAGTTCCTGTTGGTCGACGACTGTTCGACCGATGGAACCCCGGACATCCTCGAACGCGCCGAGCGTGAGCTTCCCGGGGCGGTCCTGCTCAGACATGAACGGAATGGTGGACTGGCAACCGCACGCAATACGGGTCTCGACGCGGCGCGCGGCGAGTACGTCACATTCCTCGACGGTGACGACTGGGTGGCTCCGGGTTACTACGAACAGCTCCTCGCGTCCATAGAAGGGCTCGGCTGCGACTTCGTCCGGACCGACCACGTCCAGTTCACCGCCAGGGCCCGGACGATCCACCGCGTCCCGGTCGGCCGGCGCGACGAGGTGCTGCGGCCGCGGGACGCGATCCTGCCGGCGCACCGCTCCACCTCGGTCGACTATCCGTACGCCTGGGCGGGCATCTACCACCGGCGCATCGTCGACCGGGGTCTGGTGCACTTCACGGACGGGCTGCGGACGGCCGAGGACCGGCCGTGGATATGGCGGCTGCACCGTGAGGCGGAGTCCTTCGCCGCGGTGGGTCTGCTCGGCATCTTCTACCGGCGCGGAGTGGCCTCGTCGCTCACGCAGATCGGCGATGTCCGCCAGCTCGATTTCATCAAGGCTTTCGACCAGGTCATCGCGGAGACCTCGAAGGACAGCGAAGCGGACCGGTTCCTGCTGAAGGCTGTACGCACCTATTGCGCCATCATCGCCCACCATCTGGGATCGAAGGAACGGTTCGAGCCCGCCGTGGCCCGTCAATTGCGGACCATGAGCGCCGCCGCTCTGAAACGACTGCCCCAGGACGTCTTGAAGGAAGCGCTGGATTCGATGGACCTGGACCGTTCGGCCCGGCTGCGCCGCCTGCGAAGGCGGTCGCTGTCCTCCGCCGGGAAGGCGGCGGCGTGATGGCGCGGTCCGCCCACGACGCGAGCGTGAGGACGACGCAGATCTTCTGTGCCTCGACGCTCTACGGCGCCGCCACTCTGGCCGCCGCGACAGACGGCGGTCTCTTCCGCCCGGCCGCCCGCCGTCTGCTGGTCATCAGCAACAACGCGGGATCGCCCGAGCTGGCACCGTCCGTCGACGAGATGCCCGGGTTCGAGCAGCTCCGCGACAGGTTCGACGACCTGGTGTCGTGGAACGAGACCATCGCGCCGTTCCATCCGGGCGCCTGGGCCCCGCGGCCCGACGACATCCCGATCTGGGAGCGTCATCTGCGGCTGGCGTGGCAGCTCGGCGACGACCGTGTGGAACTGATCGTCGAGTCCATCCAGGTCACTCCCGCGCTCGCCATCGCGCAGATCTTCACCGGCGCGCCCGTCGATGTGTACGCGGACGGCCTGATGAGCTACGGCCCGACCCGGTCCAAGATCGAGCCGCTGGTCGGCGAACGCGTCCGCAGGCTGCTCCATCTCGATCTCGTCCCGGGCCTCAAGCCGCTTCTGCTGACCGAGTTCGGTGTCGAGCCCGAGCTGGTGCCGACGGAGGCGTTCACCCGCGTACTGGACGAACTCACCGACGCCGAGCGGGAGATCGAGACGCCCGCGACGCCTCCGGCGCTGCTGCTCGGCCAGTACCTCTCCGCGCTCGGGATCCTCACCGAGCGGGAGGAGGAGGATCTCCATATCCAGATGGTGCGCGGAGCGGTCGCCCAGGGCCACACGCGGGTGGTGTTCAAACCGCATCCGAACGCTCCCGCCGTCTGGTCGCGCCTCCTGGAGCAGGAGGCGGAGAAGCTCGGCGCCGACCTGACCATCATGGACACTCCGGTGCTCGCGGAGGTGCTGTACCGGCGGCTGAAGCCGGCGCTGGTGGTCGGCTGCTTCTCCACCGCGCTGTTCACGGCGGCGGCCTTCTACGGCATCCCGGTGGCCCGTACCGGCACGGAACTGCTGCTGGAGCGGCTCGCCCCGTACCAGAACAGCAACCGCGTGCCCGTGACGATCGTGGACGCGCTGCTGCCGCCGCTCGACGACAAGGGCACGCACCGGCCCGATCCGCGGGTGGCCGAGCTGCTCGCGGCCGTCGGCTACGCCATGCAGCCGCAGATATATCCGGAGCTGCGGCCGGCGGCGGAGAGCTATCTCTCGCGCCATCTCGACTCGCACACCTGGCGCTACTTCAAGCGCCGCCGGCTCACGGCGCTCGCTCTGCCGGGCGCGGTCCCGGCGCAGCTTTCCCGGATCCCGCGCAACGCGACGGCGCGGCGGATGGTGCGGCGGGCGCGGAAGCTGCGGCGGACGGTGCTGCGTTCCAACTCGTGACGACGGCGCAGGACGGACTCGTGACGACGGCGCAGGACGGATGAGGGCGGGCCACTGATCGGTGTGATCGGTGGCCCGCCCTCTCGCGTGTCGCGCCCGGTCCCGGCATCCGGGCCGGACGGTCTCAGCCGGCCGGAGTGCCCAGGACGGCCCGCAGGTCGGCCGCGTTCGCCTGAGTGACCTTCCACAGTTCGCGCTGCCGGCCGTGCACATCGGCGACGGCCGCGGCGTGGTCGTTCAGCATTCCCAGCGCCCGCTCGGTGAGCAGTGCTCCGAGGTTCTTGTCGTGGACCGAGACGCCCCACTCCGGGCGCTCGATGTCGGACAGGAAGTACGCCATCTTCGGATGCGAGATCAGGCTGATGACCGGTGTCCCGCAGCCGAACGGGATCATGCCGGCGTGCCCGCGCATCCCGATCACCAGCTTCGTACGGGCGTAGGTGTCCCGGATCGCGTCGTTCCCGAAGTCGTACATGGGGATCACCGGCAGCGAGATGCCGTGCTCGCGCCGCAGGTCGAAGGCGATCCGCTCGTCGTCCAGCGAGTGCGCCACACACATGACCTCGGCGTGCGCGCCCAGCGTGCGTACCGCCTTCGCCATCTCGCCGAGGAAGTGCCCGTAATCGTGGCCGAAGCGGAGCCCGGCCCGGTCGTAGGCGGCGTTGATCATGACGGTGTTCTCGCGGTGCTCCGGATCGGTCCAGCCGTCGACGAGCTGCCGGGTGACGGTGGTCGGACAGGGCTGGAAGCGCACCTTGTCGTGGAGTGACGTGGGAAGCAGCGCGCGGACCTTCTCGATCGAGCCGTGGTTGCGCAGTCCGAAGAAGGCGGCGCGTTCGACGAGCAGGCGCAGTCCGGCCTCGAAGCGCCGGCGCCGGTAGGACTGGCCGTCGAAGGCGTTGAAGCCGACCGCGTAGACCATGAGCGGTACGTCGATACGGTTCAGCATCTCGTCGGAGACGTTCCACTGCCAGCCGCTGTTGCCGTTGGGCGCGGTGTCCGGGATGAACAGGCCGCCGCCGCCGATGACCAGCCCGCGCCGGGCGTTGACCCGCTCCAGCGCGGCTTCGTCGAAGAGCCGGTGCGCGTGGACGGAGTGCCAGCGGCGCGAGCCGGTGTCCGCGCCGAAGGTCAGCCGTACGGACTCCGGCAGCAGCTTGTCGCCGGCGTTGCCCTGCTGAGGCATGTAGAAGGCGACATGGGCCAGTTGGTCCTCGGCCGCGCCCTGCTGCGACTTCGGCAGGCCCGTGGTGCGGCGGCGCATCTCCCGGCCGGCCTGGTGCGTCGGGTCGGTGCTGAGCCCGGCGAGCGCGTACTCCCGCGCCGCGCCGTCGTCGCCGTGGATCCAGGCGATCTGCGCCAGCCGGCCGAAGGCGGTCGCGGCGCGCTTGGGAGCGGCGGTGGCCATCAGGAGCTGGGCCCGCGCCTCCTCGTAGCGGGACAGGCTCATCAGCGCGTGGCCGAACACCTCGTGCGGCCATGCCTCGTTCACCGGGATGTGGATCCGGCCGAGCAGATCGGCCGCCTCCTGGTACTCACCGGCGACGATGTGCGCGGTGGCGACCTTGCGGGCGCTCTCCAGGTCCTCGGTGCGTACGACGTGCGGAGTGCCGTAGCGCACGATCAGGTCGTGGTGCGCGGCCGAGGACAGGGCCATGTACGCGGCGTGGAACTCGGCGTCGGCGAGGTCGAACTTCTCCCGGTCCTGCTCCGTCCCGCTGTACTCGGCCTGACCGTCGAGCGGGACGAAGTCTCCGTCCAGCACGGCGTCGAGAACGCCGAGGCCGGGACCGGAGCCGTCGCCGTCTCCGTACGCTCCGGCGCGGCCCGCCGCGTCCAGCCGCGCGCAGAACGCGTCGGTCAGATACTCCCGCTGGACGACCAGCGGCCCGGCCGCGATCCGGTGCCGGCCGCCGGAGCCGCCGGACGGCCGGCTGAAGGCGGCCAGTCCGTCACGCTGCCTCAGCAGTGCGCCGAGACCGCCGAGCACCACAGTGTCCGGGTCCAGCGTGATGACGGTGTCGTAGTCGCGGATACGGAACACGTCGAGGAGGAAGCAGTCGCGGCGGGACGATTCGTCGACGGCGTACGTCGCGTAGCGCTCGGTGGCGACCGGACGCGGCTCGATCCGCGGATGCAGCGCGCCGATCCGGGCGAGCGCGTCGGCGGACAGACCGTCGTGCAGGACGACGAAGTCCTCGCACACGTCCGGGTTGGAGAGCGCGAGGCTGCGCAGCAGCGCCAGGAAGCCGGGCACGCGGGCGTCGTCGACGAAGGCGGCGAAGGCGATACGGCGCTTTCCCGTCAGCGTGTTCGCCGGGGCCGGCACGGCCGGAGAGACGGCTTCGCGGGCGGCGGCCCGGTCACCGGAGAGCGGGACGGCGGTCATCTCAGGGATATCCTCATATCGGTGACACTCTGTGCGCGTTCCATGACCCATGCCTTCTCGGCCGCGCGCTCACGCTCGGAGGTGAGCGGTACGCGCATCGCTCCTGGCAGGCGGTGGACACCGCTCTCGTAGAAGTCGAAGCCGATCAGATCGAGCGTCGGGCTGACATCCAGGAAGTCCAGCAGCCACAGCGTGTTGAAACCGCTGGTCGGGACGGAGGGCCAGGCGTCCCAGCCGATGCCGCCGATATGGCGCAGCGGCCAGCGCAGCGACTCGTCGGCCACATACCGCTGGGCGCCGGAGACCAGCCGTTCGCGCAGCGAGTAGCGCCACTCCTCCGAGGCGCCGCCGTAGACGATCCGCGTGGTCACCGGCCGGTCCCAGTTGTGGCCGTGCTCATGGCTGGTGGCATGGATGTCGGTACGGCTGCCGGTGGCCGCCGCGTCGATCCGGTAGGAGCTGAAGCGGACGACCAGGTCGTACGCGTCTATTTCGGGACCCAGTGCGCTCCGGCCGAGGCTTTCGGAGTTGGCGACCAGGCAGACGGACTTGCCGGTGATCAGATTGCGCAGCTCACCGAGGCTGATCCAGTCGACTCCGCCGAAGGTGGGGTCGGCGAGCGGCGGCCGCATCCGGTTTCTGCGCTGCTCGGCGTAGTGGCCAATGAGCTCGCTCAGCGCCGAGGCGTCACCGCCGGCTCCCTCCATCCGCAGATCGAGGTACTGGCCGACGGCGTTCTGGAGTTCCAGCACCGGCCGGCCGGCCCGGCCCATGGCCAGCAGCGCGCCGACCAGCCGCGGCTCCGCCTGCTCCCGCTCGCCGCCGGTGTGCAGCCGTATTCCCTCGGCCCACAGGTCGTCGGCGGGCCCGCCGGCGAAGCTCTCGGCCGGCGGGCAGGCGCGGGCCAGTAGCTGGAGCATCTCGCCCTGCCGGCGCGCGGCGATCCGCAGTCCGGCGAGCCGCGGAGCCACACCGAACCGGTCTTCGGTGGTCAGTTCGAGATAGCGCTCGTACGCCTCGATGGCGGCGGTCTCGTCGCCGAGGGCTTCCAGCGTCCGGGCGCGCAGGCGCCAGGCGGCGCGGGACGCCTTGCGCTGGGTGAGCACGGTGTCGGTGATGAGCAGCGCGAGCCGCAGCTCCTCGCCGTCACCGCACTCCATGGCCTTGGTGCCGACGGCGAGCAGCGCGTCGAGCAGTTCGCCGTCGAGCTGACCGCCGGCGCCGGACGCCTCGCGCCCGCCCGCCGCGTTCTGTGCCGAGTCCTGGACGGTGCGGAGGTGCCGCAGTTTCCCGGCCAGTTCGGTGCGCTTGCGGTCGTCGCCCGCGACGAGCCTGTCGCCGTGCAGCGCGCAGGCCCGCAGACAGTCCGCCGGGTCCGTCGGCGTGATCCGGGCTTCGGGCCCCGACGTGTCCGGTGGTACGGCGGCGTTCTTGGCGGTCTTGCCGCCTCGCCGTCTCGGCCACAGGCTGCGGACCTTCGTCATGTTGCTCCCGGCGTCTACTTGCCCACGGACAGATGGTGGGTGGGTGACAGAGTAGGAAACCTCCTCGCCCGGAAGGTGAACTTCCACCGTCGGGCAGGGAAACGAAACGCTTCAGACGTCATTTCCGGCCAACGCGCGCCGCTCGGCTCCGCCGGTGTCACTCGTCACCGCGCGGCAGCGGCGTCCGGTCGACTCCCGCGACGGCCGGACCGGTCCCGGCCGATGTCACCGGCCGTTCCTCGACCGGCCCGGCTCAGCCGCCGGTCGCGCCGCTCCGCGCCCAGCCGACCGTGGGCCCATGGCCGAAGAAACCCGGCAGTCCGCCGCTGTGCAGGAAGACGGTCCGCCGTCCCGGGCGTACCTCGCCGTCCTCGGCCGCCGCCATCAGACCCGCCATCGCCCGGCCCGTGTAGATCGGGTCCAGGATGATTCCCTCGGTGCGCGCCGTCGTCCTCATGGCGGCCTTCACCGGTTCCGTGAGGCTCGCGTAGCCGTCGCCGACCTGGTCGAGCCGCAGCCTCAGCCCCGCCGGTTCGACTCCTCCGGCCGACAGGCCCGCGACCAGACGGCGTACGGTGCGCGCCGGATCGGGCACGGCGCCGCAGTGGACACCGAGCACGCGTTCCGCGCCGAGCGTGTGCACCAGCCCCGCCATCGTGCCTCCGGAACCGACGGCGGTGACCACCAGAGACAGATCGGGCGCCTGCGCGAGCAGTTCCCGGCCGCACTCGGCGTAGCCGCGGGCTCCCGTCACACTCGATCCGCCGAACGGGATCAGCGCGGGCGCCGCGCCCTCGCTCCGCAGGCGCGCCACGACCTCCTCCAGCGTGGCCGCCAGCGTGGTCTCGTCCACGTCTCCGGCCCAGACGATCTCCGCACCCAGCAGGCCGTCGAGCGCGACATTGCCCGAAGCCGCGCCGTCCGGCGTCCCGGCGAGGACCAGCACGACATCCAGTCCGAGCCGGGCGCCCGCGGCGGCCGTGAGCCGGGCGTGGTTGCTCTGCGCGGCGCCGCTGGTGACCAGCGTCCCGGCGCCCTCGGCCAGCGCGGCGCCGCAGAGCCACTCCAGCTTGCGGACCTTGTTCCCGCCGCCGCCGAGCCCGATCAGGTCGTCGCGCTTGAGCCACAGATCGTCCGGCCCGAGCCCCAGCGCACGCGCCAGTCGCGGCGCGGGCTCCAGCGGTGTCGGCCGGCTCGCCAGCGGCACCGGTTCCGGCGCGCCATGATCCGCCGCGGCCGTCATACGGAACTCACCGAGAGCTTCGCGGCGAAACCGAGGAAGAGCGCTCCGGCCGCCGTGGTCGCGCCGGCCGAGAGGCGCTTGCGGCGGCGGAAGGCGGCGGCCAGTCTCGTACCGCCGAAGATCAGGGCCGTCAGATAGAGCGCGCTCGCCAGATTGGCGAGGAATCCCAGCAGTACGAAGGAGAGCGCCGGATGCGCGTAGCCGGGATCGACGAACTGCACGAAGAACGAGATGAAGAACAGGATCGCCTTGGGATTGAGCAGGCCGATCACCAACGCCCTGCGGTAGGGCCGTTCGACGGAGGCCGACGCGGCGGGCTCGCCGGTGTCCTCCGCCGGGCGCTCGTGCCGGCCGCGCCACAGCGACCACGCCGTGCGCATCATCCCGATGGCCAGCCAGGTCAGATACCCGGCGCCGGCGTACTTCACCACGCCGAAGAGCAGCGCGTTGCCGTGCAGCAGCGACGCGACACCGGCGGCGGAGAGCACCATCAGCACGGTGTCGCCGCACCAGACACCGGCGGCGGCCTTGTATCCGTCCTTTATCCCGCGGCGCGCCGCGACCGAGAGCACATAGAGCGAATTCGGTCCCGGCAGCAGCACGATCAGGATGAGACCGACCAGATAGGTCGGCAGATCAGTGACACCCAGCATGTGCCGGAGTGTCGCACACGCGCCGCCGCCGGGAGCCACACGGGCCTGGCCGCAGGCGAATTCAGGACGCGTCCACCGGTGTGTACACGCCCCACACCGCCCGCAGTGCGTCGCAGACCTCGCCCACCGTGGCCCGCGCCCTGAGCGCGGCCTTCATCGGCGGCAGCACATTGGCCGTTCCCTCCGCCGCCGCTTTCAGTGCCGCCAGCGCGGTGTCCACCGCGGGCCGGTCGCGTTCCGCGCGCAGCCGGGCCAGCCCGGCCGCCTGCTGGGCCTCGGTCGCCGGGTCGACACGCAGTGGTTCGTACGGCTCCTCCTCGTCCAGGACATAACGGTTGACGCCGACGACCACGCGCTCGCCGCTCTCCGTCTCCCGCGCGACGGCGTACGCGCTGCGCTCGATCTCGCTCTTCTGGAAGCCGCGCTCGATGGCGCCGACCGCGCCGCCGAGGTCCTCGATCCGGTTCATCAGCGCGACCGCCGCGGCCTCCACCGCGTCCGTCATGTTCTCGACGGCGTACGAGCCGGCGAAGGGGTCGACGGTCGCGGTGACATCGGTCTCGTACGCCAGGACCTGCTGGGTACGCAGCGCCAGCCGGGCCGACTTGTCCGTGGGCAGCGCGATGGCCTCGTCGTAGGAGTTGGTGTGCAGCGACTGCGTACCGCCGAGGACCGCCGCGAGGCCCTGCACCGCCACCCGGACCAGATTGACCTCCGGCTGCTGGGCGGTGAGCTGCACGCCGGCCGTCTGGGTGTGCAAGCGCAGCATCTGCGACCTGGGGTCCTTCGCGCCGAACTCCTCGCGCATCACTCTGGCCCAGATCCGCCGCGCGGCGCGGAACTTGGCGACCTCTTCGAGGATCGTCGTCCGCGCGACGAAGAAGAAGGA
Organism: Streptomyces sp. AK02-01A; assembly: GCF_033795305.1. Lineage (NCBI taxonomy): Bacteria > Bacillati > Actinomycetota > Actinomycetes > Kitasatosporales > Streptomycetaceae > Streptomyces > Streptomyces sp. AK02-01A. The sequence continues at coordinate 139,930 of NZ_JARBAE010000015.1, read as the reverse complement.
GAGCCGCGGCGCGAAGTCGTCGACGTCCATCCCGGCGGCGACAGCCGTCCGCACATACTCGATGCCGTCGGCCAGCGTGAACGCGATCTCCTGCGCGGGCGAGGCTCCGGCCTCCGCCATGTGGTAGCCGGAGATCGAGATGGTGTTCCAGCGCGGCAGCTCGGCCCGGCAGTACGCGAAGATGTCCGCGGTCAGCCGCAGCGAGGGCTTGGGCGGGAAGATATAGGTGCCGCGGGCGATGTACTCCTTGAGCACATCGTTCTGGACGGTGCCGGTCAGCCGCGCCGCCGGGACGCCCTGCTCCTCCGCCACCAGTTGGTAGAGGAGCAGCAGCAGGGCCGCGGGCGCGTTGATCGTCATCGATGTGGAGACCTGGTCCAGCGGGATCGCGTCGAACAGCACACGCATGTCGTCGATCGAGTCGATCGCCACACCGACCTTTCCGACCTCGCCGCTCGCGATCGGCGCGTCGCTGTCGTATCCCATCTGGGTCGGCAGGTCGAACGCCACGGACAGGCCCGTCGTGCCGTGCGCGATCAGCCGCCGGTAGCGCGCGTTGGACTCGACCGCCGTGCCGAAGCCCGCGTACTGACGCATCGTCCACGGGCGGCCCCGGTACATCGTCGGACGGACCCCGCGGGTGAACGGGTACGAGCCCGGCTCGCCGAGCTTCGCCACGGGGTCCCATCCGTCCAGCGAGGCGGGCCCGTAGACCGCTTCGACGGGCAGTCCGCTCTCGGTGACTCGCTCGCTGCCGGGCCCGCTCGCCATCCGCTCCGCCTCCCGCCGGGCCGACCGCCGCGACCGGCCGCCACCGCCACCGTCCGCCGGTGATGACGGACTACGCGACGGACTGTAGCGGCGAGCGCGCGGTGGCCCGCGGGTCACACGCGCCGGGCGTGGCGTCCTTCCGGCCACCGGGTGCGTCACGCGTCCACCGACACCCGGGCCCGGGAACCGGAAGCGCTCACTCCTCAACCAGAAGCCTTGTACCGATCGCCAAGAGTTCATCTGGCCAGCATCCGCAGGTGGCCCGTGTACGGAGCGGGCGGCGTAGGTTCCGCCGCATGGTTTCTCTCCTGAGCACCCGGCTGGCGAAGCGGCTTCTGCGCCCCGCCGCGACGCTGGTGGACCGGCGTATCAACCGTTCCACGTCCGCCCTGCGCGCCGACATCAAGGCCCTGCGCGCCGAGCAGTACGCGTTCAACCTGCTCTTCGACAGAACGGGGCGCAGCGGGTCTCGGATAGTCACACCCGCGAGCATCGACACCCTGGTGCGGGAGATCGCCTCCGTGACGGGCGAGGACGAGAGGTCCGCCCGTCGCAATGTCACCATCGCCTTCCGTAATGTGATCGCGCTGGAGGCGCTCGCCGTGGGAAGGCTCGCCGGCTCCACGTCCAATGTGTGCGGCAAGCTCGCCACCGTTCCACTGCTTGCCCCGCCGAACGAGAACGTGCTCGAAATCGGCACCCTGTACGGGCTGTTCTCGGCCACGCTGATGCGGATGCTGCACCGCGCCGGTATCGAGGCGCGGCTGACGATCGTCGACCCGTTGGCGGGCAGCCAGCTCCAGCCCGGCGCGAAGCAGGCTTCCGATCCAACCGGCACGCCGGTACGGATGGACGTCGTACGCGCCAACCTGGCGCTGGGCGGCCAGGCGGGTGCCGAGGCACGCGTCGAGAAGGGATTCTCGGGCGATCCCGATGTACAGGCGGCGGTCTCCGACCGGCAGTACGGCGTGATCATCGTGGACGGCGACCACTCCATGGACGGCGTGCTCGCCGACCTCGAATGGGTCGAGAAGATCGTCGCAGCGGGCGGAATCGTTGTCCTGGACGACTACGGCGACGGCCGCTGGCCGGGAGTGAAGGACGCTCTGGACAAACACCTGGCGAGCGGCTCGTCGCGGCTGGCGCTGCTGGGCAAAGTGTCCACGTCGGCGTTCCTGCGGGCATCCTGAACGACCCGCGTCCAGAAGCGGACGCACCCGTCCCGGCCCCTCAGCCACCGTCTTTTCTGGCGAGCCGCCCGTCGGTAGTCACCTCCCGTCAAAAGAGGGACGACTCCGGCCGGCGGCTCCGCCCGCGTTTACGCGACCGCGCCACAAGGGGAACTGTCTGAAGGACAAAACAGACGCCTTGGGACACGGGAAAGACTGGTGGGACGAGGATGCTCACGAAATCCGTCATGGGCACGGGGATCGCCACGGCCGCCGTGCTCGCCATGAGTGTCGGCTGTACGGTGCGGCCCGTCACCGACGGCGCGGTGACCGATGCCAAACCGATGGGCCGTCTTCCGGGAGCGAGCGTCACACCCGTCGCCGAGCAGCCGTCGTGGAAAGCGTCCTGGACACCGTCGCCGGGGCCCGCCGACGGCCGGCCGGTGGTCTCCACACCGGACCCGACACCCACGCCGACGCCGACACCCACGCCGACACCCACACCTACGCCAACGCCAACGCCTACGCCGACACCGACCGTGCCGAAGCCCGTCACTCTGATGGCGATGGGCGCGCGGAGCGAGCTGGTCCGGGAACTCCAGGCCAGGCTGCGGCAGATCCAGCATTTCAACCGCGCTCCGAGCGGTTATTACGGCTCCGAGACGGTCGCGGCCGTTTCCTCCTTCCAGGGCAGGCGCGGTCTGCCGCGTACCGGCGTGACGGACACCCTCACCTGGCGGAAACTGGTCTCCATGACCAGGCAGCCGACCCGCGTCGAGCTGCGTCCGCCCGTCGTCAAGCCGGTCCCGAAGCCCGATCGCCGGTGCGCGAAGGGCCGGGTGCTGTGCATCAGCAAGAAGAACCGCAAGCTCTTCTGGATGATCAACGGCAAGGTCAGGTCGACGATGGACGTCCGCTTCGGCTCGCAGTACGCGCCGACCCGCGAGGGCACGTTCACGGTGTACTGGAAGTCGCGCAACCACGTGTCGACGCTCTATCACACCGCCATGCCGTACTCGATGTTCTTCAGCGGCGGCCAGGCGGTGCACTACTCCGAGGACTTCGCGCTCTACGGCTATGACGGCGCCTCGCACGGCTGCGTCAATGTCCGGGACAAAAAGAAGATCGCCTCGGTCTACGGGCAGGTCCGCACCGGCGACAAGGTGTTCATCTACAAGTGAGACCGTCCGCCGACAAGAGCGACCGAGCCGGGAAGAGGCGCGGGCGGGACCGGGGGAACGTGTCCCGCCCGCGCCGATGCGCCGAGCCGAAGGTACGGGGGGAACCCCGGCTCTCTGCGCGGCCGATGACCAGTCGGCCTACTCCCTACTGCGTCATGGTCCGGAAAAACGTCACACCTGTCCCGTGCGCACACGTGCCCGCCGATCAGGTGAGACCGGGCGGCGAGACGCCGGGGCTCGGCTCCGGATCCTGATCGCCGGGCACCTGATCGCCGGGGAGCGGACCCGAGACCGGAGACAGCTCCGGAGAGGGCGCGGACGGCGACGGCTCACCGGGCTCGGGCGGCGTCGACGGCCAGGACACCGGAGGCCCGGCGGGCGAGCCCGGCAGGCCACCACCGTCCGAGGCCCCGTCGTCCGCGCCGCCGCCGCCGGACTTCACACCCTCGCCTCCCGTGCCACCGCCGTCCTCGCCGAGCAGCCGGTCACAGAGACGTTCGACCTCCGGAGCGCCGTGTACCGCCGACTCCAGAGCGACCTTGGCCTTCGCGTCGATCTTCCCGCTGCGGTAGTCGCGGCAGGCCCTGACGGCCTCTCGGTACCGCTGGCCGGCCCGGCTGTTCGCGAGAGCGGACCAACCGCCGTGCTCACCGCCGGTTCCGGCGTCGTCGTCTGCGTCGCCCGCCTCGTCCGTGGCGTCTCCGTCGGGCCCGGCCGGACCACCGGCGGCCCCGGAGCCCGTCCGGTACGAGGGTCCGGGCGAGGCATGACCCATACCGTCCTTGCCCGGCGTGTCCGGGAAACCGGACGGGTGTCCGGAGGGGCCCCGGCCACCGTCGGTCGACTCCGACACCAGCGGTCCCGGCGAGGCCGCCGCCGAGACGGGGCCCCCGGGGACGGAGCCGCGCTCGCCGTCGAACAGCGCGGGCAGCAGACCGACGACGGCCACCGCGCCCAGCGCGCATCCGGCCACCGCGGCGACAAGTCCCGTCCGCAGCGAGTGGCCGGACCGCCGCGGGCGTACGGCGCCGGGCGCGGGAGCGAGACGCACCGTCGCCAGCAGGTCCTCGGCGCGCGGTCCCTCCGGTCTCACGGGGCCCGGTCTCTCGCCGCCGGCCGTCCGCCGGCGCCGGAAGGCGGCCAGAGCCGCCTTCTCACCGGGGAGTTCGGCATCGTTTGCGTATGTGACGGCGCCGATCTCGCGCAGGGCACCGGCGAGCCGCTCCGCCCGGCGCCGGACGTGTTCGTCCACGGCCCCGACCGGCTCACCACTCAGCAATCGCTCCGCCGTGTCCTTGTCGGGCCACGCGTCACGCTCGTCGGCCATCACATGTCCTTCTGCGTCCGCAGGCGCGAATGCGTCACACCCGCGGACGCCGCGACCCCCGGTCGGACACTGCGCTGCGGCGGAACTCCGCCGAGTCCCGGGCGATGACCTGCGGCGCTGTGGCGCGCGGCGCCGGCCGGTTCGCCGCTCGCTCCGCGAGAGGAGTGGTAAGCGGTTTCTCCGGCGATGCCGGAGGACGCGTCACCGGTGGGCCCTCGGTCCGTACCGCCGTCGGCGTCGTCCGGGTCGTCGGAGCCGCCGTCCTTCTCCAGCAGTTCGGCCAGCCGTTTGAGCCCGCGGTGCGCGGCCGTCCGTACCGCGCCCGGTCGCTTGCCCAGTGTCCTGGCCGCGCTCTTGGCGTCGAGTCCGACGACGACCCGCAGCACGACGGCCTCCGCCTGGTCCTGCGGCAACCGCGCTATCAGCGCCATGGTCCGGCCGGTGGCGAGGGCCTCCATGGCCTCGTCCGCCGTGTCCGACTCGGCCGGCTTCCCGGACAGTTCGGTGTCGTCGGCGCCGACGGCGGGACGCCTGCCGCGCATCCGGATGTGATCGAGAGCGCGGTTACGGGCTATCCGGGCCGCCCAGCCACGGAAGCGGTCGGCGTCACCGCTGAAACGGCCCAGGTCGCGGGATATCTGCAGCCATGCCTCGGAGGCCACGTCCTCCGCGTCCGGTTCACCGACGAGCGTCCGCAGATAGCCCAACAGCCGCGGGTGCACCGAGCGGTACACAGTCCGGAAGCCGTCCTCGTCCCCGTCCTGCGCCGCGAGCACCGCGGCGGTCAGCTCCGCGTCGTCCCCCAGCACTCCCACACCTGTCCTGAAATCGCGGCTGGTCGCTGCCGCGCCCCGCGCGTTTCTGCACGCTACGGCCTCGCCAGGGCCCACGTCCATGACTTGTACAACCCGCAACAACTTACCGACGTCATGCGGTGTGACAGAAAACGCACCCCCGGCGCAGATAGGAGTACGGGGCCGTACCGCGGCTCCGGCGGACGGCGACCGGGGCCTCTCCTGTGGGGGGTGGCGGCCCCGGTCGTCCTCCTGACTCCCCCCGCTCCGGCCTGGAATGATGCGCGGCATCGCTGGCGGATGCGGCCAACGCGTGACCAACGCGTCCAGGCGTTCACCCGATCCGCGAGGCGACAGCGGCGACGTCACCGGCCGCTACCTCAGCGACCACTGGAGCCGACGGCCACACGAGCTGGCTGTCCGGAAAACCCTGAGGCGCTTCGGTGAGTGGATCCGGAACACGAGCCGCCCCGGGACCACGAGGGAAAACGGGTTTCAGGAGCAGCAGGCCAAAGGTAATCCCACTGCGACGTTTTACGTCGAAGTACACTTAGACGAAAAACGTCGCAGTCGACCTGTAGGAGGCCCGGTGAAGACGAACCTGCTTGCCAAGCCGGATGACGTGGTCGATCGGGACCGGGAGTGGGGCCTGCTTACGGAGTTCCTCTCCGATCCGGATCCCGCGATGCGGCTCGGCATCGTGTCCGGGCGGCGTCGGCACGGGAAGTCGTACCTGCTGCAGGCCCTGTCCGAGCAGGTCGGCGGCTTGTATGTCACGGCGGTCCGGGAGGAGGGACGGCTGCCCGCGATCCAGCGGTTCAGCGATGCGGTCGCTGCCCACGCGGGCCTGCGGTCCGGCAGTCTGCGCCTGACCGATTGGCGGGATGTGCTGTCCAACGCCCTGGACGTGACCGCCCGTTCACCTCACCCGCTCCTGGTGATCGACGAGTTGCCCTATCTGCTCCAGCACTCGCCCGAGATCCCGGGCCTGCTCCAGCAGCTTTACGACGAGCGCCAGCGCGGTTCCCGCCCCAGCGCCGGACCAGGCCCGCGGTTGATCCTGTGCGGTTCCGCGATGAGCGTCATGCACGAACTGCTCTCGGGGACGAAGCCGCTGCGCGGCAGGGCCGTGGTCGATCTACGGCTGGGGCCCTTCGACTACCGGGGTAGCCGTACCTTCTGGCAGATCAGCGACCCGCTGACCGCGCTGAAAGTGCACGCAGTCCTCGGCGGCGCACCCGGCTACCGGCCGGTGGCCGGCCGCCCGCACCCCGACGACGGCTTCGATACCTGGCTCGCCCACACCCTGCTCGACCCCGGCCGGGCGGTCTACTCACGGACCGAGACCGAATACCTGCTACGCGAGGACCCGAGGATCACACAGCACACGCTGTACTACGACATCCTCACCGCCATCGCCCAGGGCGCCACCACCCCCAGCAAGATCGGCGCGGCCCTTGAGCGTCCGCGCAACGCCGTCGCCCACCCGCTCGGCGTGCTGGAGTCGACCGGCTACATCCGGCGCGAGCAGGACATCCTGCGCACCCGCCACCCGGTCATCACGCTGGCCGACCCGGTCATCCGCTTCAACCAGTTGATCACCCTCCCGGGGGCCGCCGCAGTCGAGCAGGGATTCGCCGAACAGGTCTGGCAGCAAGCCGCCCCCACCTTCAACTCCAAGATCCTCGGCCCGCACTTCGAGGATCTGACCCGCGACTTCACACGCCGCTACGCCCACACCCTGCTGCCCGCGGGTCTGCCCGGCCCACTCGGCACCACCGAGGTCGCCGACCAAGCCGCCCGGACAAAATACGAGGTCGACGTCATCGCCCTGGCCGCCGGCGAGCGCCCGCAGGCACCCCGCGCGAAGATCGCGCTCCTTGGAGAGGCCAAAGCCACCGCCGCCCGCCGGGGCACCGGAGACCTGGAACGCCTGGAACACATCCGCGACCTGCTCACCGACCAGGGCTACCACACCACCGGCACCGTACTGGCCCTGTACTCGCTGCACGGCTTCTACCCCGACCTGATCGAGCTGGCCGCCCGCCGACACGACGTCCTCCTGGTCGACTTGCCCACTCTCTATTCGGCATAAGGCGAAGGGCTCACCTTCACAGGCGAGCCCTTCCTCAAGCTTTCAGTTCCCGGAAGAGAGAGCAGTTCAAGAACTCAGGAAACAGTGAACCGGAACTCCATCACACGCCTCCGCCCTGCTTGGCGTACTCCTTGCCCTCCATGCGGGCCGATCCAGGAGCAAGCGAGAACCTCGACTCGGCAGGAGAAATGCTTGGTCAGGCGCCCCTACGGATCAGTCGGGCCAGGGGTGGCGGCCCCGGTCGTCCTCTCATTCCGCCGGGCGATGCGCCATCGTGCGGCCCGGCGACCGGTACCGCACATGGCGGAGACCTCGACGGGGCTCCCTCCCGCGTCCAGGTGGCGCCGCCGCCGTGCCCGCTCAGGGGCCTTCCGGGCGGGTGTTCAGGGCCCATACGCCCGCGTCGCTTCCAAACCGGTGCAACTCCGCCATGGCGGCTTTTCGGTCAACCGTTCAGCCGGAACCGCGAGTTCCATGGGTCTCGGGATGACCGCACCGTGCCGGTACATAGTTGACGAGGCCGACCGGCCCGGGCTGTGCGAAGAGGCTGACCACCGGGGTGCCCAACTCCCGTACACCACCCGGCTGACGCTGCGCGGGCGCCCGGCCGGCCGGTGGCTCCGGCAGGCACAGGCCGCAGGACGCCGGGCACGGGTCGGTGTCCGCGGCGAGGACGTCCAGGGCCCGGTCCAGCCGGTCCACCAGCTCTCTCGCCGCACCGAGCAGATCCGTCAGCCACTCGTTGCCCGGTTCGGTCCGCCCCGGGTGCCCGGCCGGTTCGGCCGCCACGGAGGGACCGGCCGTGTCCTGCGGCGCCCTCCGCACCGGGGCACCGGCCCGATCCGCCGCGGCCAGAAGATGGTTGCGTACCAGCACCCGGTGGACCGTCGTCCGGGAGGGCGGCATCCCGACGCCCAGCCGGCCGAGTGCCGCATGGAGGCGCTGCGCGCCCCAGTCCGGGTGCTGTTCACGCAGCGAGCAGATCAGCGCCTCCACGGAAGGGTCGAGCCGCGCCGGGCTCAGATGTGGTCTTCGGGACCGGTCCGCGAGGCCCGCCCCGCCTTCCGCCGTGTACCTTCTGCGCCAATTGTGGAGTGTCTGCCGCGAGACGCCGTTGCGCCGGGCGACCTCGGCGACCGGGTCGCCCGACAGCACCGACAGCACCGCCCGGTAGCGCTGCTCTGGACTCGCGTGACGACTCACCGATCCGCCTCCTCGCGTGGGGGTCCACCACCGGTGTAGACGATCACACGTTTCAACGATGTCTCCGCCCGGCTCGGCAGAGGTGAAACATGTCCCGGCACGGGGAGTCAAGAATGTCATGGAACTCTTTACGTACGAGGAGTGATGGGACCAGCGAAATGAATTGGACAGTCCTCGGCTCAGCGTTGACGCCGGACTTCGGGTTGACCAATATTCGAGCTGCCCGGACGGTCCGTTCCGGGACTGCTGGAGACACGGGAGGGAAAATGGAAGAGCACAATTCGCTGAGGGCCGATGAAATCGAAGTCTCGCCATCACCGATCGCGACGCCGGACTTCGTGATCTCGGACAACGACCCCACCGACCCGGTGCTGGTCATTTCTGACAATGACCCCTCCGACCCGGTGATCTGATCCGGTGGCCGTGACTCACGGCGGGTGGAAGGCTGCGCCTTTGACGCAGCCCTCCCTCGGCCTCACCGCTCTCCTGTCCCCGTTCGACACCGCGGACTTCAAGAATGAGATCTGGGAGAAGAAGCCTCTCATCATTCACCGCGAAGATCCGGACTACTACGCGGAACCGTTGACGTTCCGCGATGTCGACCACATTCTCTCCACTTCCAGCGTCCGCTCCTCGGAACTCAAGGTCGTTGTCAACGGACAGGAGATTCCGCTGGTCGAAATGGCCGCCTCGGGCCCGGGTGGGCCGAGCAATGGCCTGGAGGTCCTCTACGACCTCTATCGGAAGGGCTCGACCGTTGTCTTCAAGTTCCTGCACGAACGGTGGGAACCGCTGGGCCGGTTGTGCCGGACCCTGTCGGGCGAGTTCAGCGCGGGGTTCCAGGCCAATGCCTATCTGACCCCGGCCGGCGCCCAGGGACTGACCAGTCACTACGACACCCATGACGTCTTCGTCCTGCAGGTCTGGGGCTCGAAGCACTGGCGGCTGTACGAATCACCGGACGAGCTGCCGCTGCACTCCCAGCACTACCGGCGGCCCGCGGACGGCCCCGGTGCGCCGGTGCGGGAGTTCGACCTGAAGGCCGGCGATCTGATGTACATGCCCCGGGGCACCGTGCACGACGCGACCTCCAACGAGGAGGCGTCGCTGCACATCACGCTCGGAGTGCTGCCGGTTCTCTGGTCGACGGTACTCAAGGACGCGCTGGACCAGGCCATCGAGAGCGATCCCCGGTATCGCGGTTCGCTGCCTCCGGGCTTCGCCCTCGACCCCGAACTGCGTCGGCAGGCCGCGGACACCCTCGCCGGGATGCTCGCCTCGGTCGCCGGAGCGGTGCGGCCGCACGACCTCGTCGAGCGAGCGGCGAGCCGGGCCCTGGTCGGTCGGCAGCCGGTGCTCGACGGTCATCTGCTGGACCTGGAGGGGCTGCGCACGCTCACCCCGGACACCCAAGTGCGGCGCAGGGCGGAACTGCTGTGGTCGCTGTCCCGGGAGAGCACCGGACTCCACCTCGAATTCCATGGCAAGGTCGTCCGGCTCCCGGCACGGATCGAGCCCGAGCTGCGCTATCTGCTCACCGCCGACACGCCGTTCACCGCACGGGACATCACCGGCGCGCTGGATGTCGAGGGCCGGCTCGTCCTGGTCCGCAGGCTGGTGCAGGAGGGGCTGCTCACCCTGACCTGAGGTCGGCCTGCCGGCCGGTGCTCCGTGCAGGGGCGGGCGGATCGTCCTCCGCCCGCCCCTCAGGGCTGTCCCTTCGGTCAGGTCTCCTCGTACCGGCCCCCGAGGTGCTGTGCCAGGAACCGCTCGACGGCCGCGTAGAACGCCAGTCGATTCCGGGGCCGTACGAATCCGTGCCCTTCGTCGGGAAAGAGCAGGTACTCATGCGGGACCCCGTTCCGCCGCAGTGCGGCCACCAGCCGCTCGGACTCCTCGCTCCGTACGCGGGGATCTCTGGCTCCCTGGCCGATCAGCAGCGGAATCCGGATCCGGTCCGCGGCGGACAGCGGCGAGCGGGACCACAGGAAGTCCCGCTCCGTCTCGGGGGAGCCGACCCGGCGGCGCAGCATGGCCGCCATCGGTCCCCAGGTGACGGGCACCGATTCGATGAAGGTGATCAGCGAGGACGGCGCGGCGACCGCCACCGCGCAGCGGTAGTCGTCCGGAGTGAACGCCGCCCCGACGAGCGCCGCGTACCCGCCGTACGAACCGCCGTACACCGCGACGCGGCCGGGGTCGGTGTGGCCCAGCGCGACGGTGTGCCGCACCGCGTCCTGGAGGTCGTCCTGCATCCTGCCTCCCCATTCGCGGTCGCCCGCGTTGGTGAACCGCTTGCCGTAGCCGGTGGACCCGCGGAAGTTCACCTGGATACAGAGGTATCCGCGGTTCGCCAGCCACTGGGCCTCGGAGCGGTAGCCCCACAGATCGCGGGTCCACGGCCCGCCGTGGACGCACAGCACGGCGGGCAGCCGCCGGTGGCCGGTGCCGGACGGAGTGGGCGGGACGGATCCGGCGGGCGGGAAGGTGAGGTAGCCGTGCACCCGCAGACCGTCTCGGGCGCGGAACGAGAACGGTTCGACGCGGGCCAGCCTGTGATCGTCGAGAGCCGGGAGATGGCTGAACAGGAATACCGCCCGGCCGGTTTCGCGGCGCAGGACGCGATAGCCCGCCGGGCCGTCGTCGGTGTTGTGCTGCACCAGCCAGTGCCGGTCCGCACGGTCCCGGCCGAGTACCGTGACATCTCCGCGGGCGGCAGCGCGCAGAGCCTCGAAGTCGGGCGCCAGGGACGGGTCCAGCAGCTCGATGTCGTTGCGTTCGCGCCGTACGAGGACGAACTGCGCCCGGCCGGTGACCGGATGGGTGCCGACGCCCTCGACGTCGTACAGCGGGTCCTCGTACAGCACTTCGGTGTCTTCGGTGACGGTGTCCACCAGAAGCAGCCGGGCGGTGTCCGATCCGAGCGACGAGAGCAGCAGCAGGTGGCGGCCTCCGGTGGTGAATCCGAAGGGGCGCAGCGCCGGGGCGTCCTCGGCGCCGACGCGGTGCAGTTCGCGCCAGGGGGCGTCCTCGTCGGCGCGGACGAGGAGGACGGCGGAGCCGTCGTCGGCCGCGCGTACCGCGCCGCGTACCCGCATCCGGTCGTCGGCCACCCACCGGGTGAACCCCTCGTCGCGGGCGGCGAGGTCGAGTCTTCCCGTGGCCGGGTCGAGGCGGTACGCGTCGTGCTGGGCCCGGTCCCGCAGATTGAGGCCGATCAGAACGCGGTCGGGAAGGCGCGGGTCGATGGCGACGATGCGGGCCTGCACGCCGTCGTACGGAGTGAGGTCGCGCGCGGGTCCGGCGCCCGCCGGGTCCACCGCGTGGAGATGGGTGTTCTCGTCGCCGTCCCGGTCCTGCGCGTACAGCAGGACACGGCCGTCGCCGGACCAGGCGAAGGCACGTACGCCGCGCCCCGAGTCCGCCGTCACGGGCCGGAACTCCCGCCCCTCCCAGGGCCCCGCGTGCACGTTGAGGACACCCCGGGCGTCCGGGGCGAGAAAGGCGAGGAACCGCCCGCACGGGGAGAGTGCCGGGCTCATCCGGTCCGGATTCCCGAAGAGCACGGTGCGTGGGATCAGCGGGGTTGCGGTCATGGGCGGGCCCGTCCTGTCCTGGTCGTGGGTGCGTCGGCGGGTGCGAGAGCCTTGAATTCGGATCAGGCCGGGCCTGGGGGGATGTCCTGATGCAGCAAGTGGTGTTCACCGCGCGGGGCGCCGCGTCGACCGGAGGCAGCGGTCTCACCGGGGCCGCCGATTTCTCCGGGCCCGAGCGGCCGCGGCGGCCGCGCGGTGCCCGGGCCAGGCTTCGCCGGGCGGCCGGATCGGCGGCCGACACGGTCGCGGGGCTGGGCCGGGTGCTGGCCCTGGTCTGGCGGGCGAGTCCGGTACTGACGCTGGCGCTCGGCGTCTCGACCGTACTGATCGGGCTGGTTCCCGCAGCCGTGGCCATGACCGGCCGACTGCTGGTGAACACGGTGGTCGAGGGCGCCGCCATCCATTCCGGCGACCGTGCGGACCGGATCAGCCTCGACGTACCGCTGCCCGGCTTCACTCTGCAGTTGCCCGTACTCAGCACGGTCGGGGCCCTGGTGGTGCTGGCCGCGGTCCAGTTCGCGGTCTACGCGCTCAGTGCGCTGGGCACGGCCGTACGCAGCATCGCCCAGCAGTTGCTTCAGGAGAAGGCGTCCCAGAGTGTGCAGCTCCAGGTCATGGAGCACGCCGGCCGGCTGCCGCTGTCGTTCTTCGAGGACTCCCGTTCGTACGATCTGCTGCGCCAGGCCCAGCAGGAGGCGTCGACGCGCCCGGTCACCATGATCGGCGGAGCGTTCAATCTGCTGCAGATGGCGGTGACGTTCCTGAGCATGGTCGGACTGCTCTTCGGTCTCGGGCCGGTCGTCGCGGTGGCGGCGCTGCTCGCCCCCGTGCCCGCGTTCGTCTCCGACTCCCGGTACAGCATGCGCGGCTTCATGGTGACGCTCTGGTCCTCGCCGATCCGCCGCCGCATGGAGTATCTGTCCCGGCTGCTGTCCACCGACGCGTACGCCAAGGAGGTCAAGGTCTACGGCCTCGGTCCGTTCCTCACCGAGCGCTTCCGGCTGCTCGGCTCGACCGCTTACCGGGGCCTGCGCGGAGTCGTCATCGCCCGCTATCTCATGGGCAACGCCTGGTCGACGCTGACCACCCTGGTCGGGTCCCTCACCTATCTGTATGTCGCGGTGCAGGCGGTCAACGGACGGCTCAGTCTCGGCGACCTGATCCTGTACACCTCCGCCGCGACCTCGGTACAGGCATCCATCCAGGGCATCTTCACCGGCGTGAGCGGCATGTACGAGAACAATCTGTATCTGCGCAAGCTGTACGAACTGCTGGCCGTCCCGGTACACACCTCCGCCGGTGCGGGAGAGGCGGTCCGGCCGGCGGCTCCGCTGCCGTCCCCGCTGCTCGGCCATGTCGTGCTGGAGAACGTGACGTTCCGCTACCCCGGCGCCGACCGGCCGGCGCTGGCCGGTGTCAGCCTGGACATCCCGCCGGGCACCACTCTCGCCGTTGTCGGCCGCAACGGCGCGGGCAAGTCGACGCTGATCAAACTGCTCTGCCGGCTGTACGAACCCGACTCGGGCCGCATTCTGCTCGACGGGACCGACATCCGGGATCTCGATCCGGAGGAGCTGCGGAGCAATGTCGCCGCCATGTTCCAGGACTTCGTCTCCTACCAGGCCAGCTTCGCCGAGAACATCGGGCTCGGCGACACGACCCGGGTCGAGGACCGGGACCGGGTCGAGGAGGCGGCCCGGCGCGGTGGGGCGGCGCCGCTCACCGAACGGCTGCCGGACGGCTACGACACCGCGCTCGGCAAGTGGTTCGACACCGGGGTGGAGCTGTCCGGCGGGGAGTGGCAGAAGGTCGCGCTGTCCCGCGCGTTCATGCGCGACGCTCCGCTGCTGGTCCTCGACGAACCGACTTCCGCGCTGGACGCCGAGGCGGAGCACGAGCTCTTCGCCCGGCTGCGCGACCTGGCCCATGGGCGCACCACCGTGTACATCTCGCATCGGTTCTCCACGGTGCGCCACGCCGATCTGATCCTGCTGATCGAGGACGGCCGTCCGGCCGAGCAGGGGACTCATGAGGAGCTGATGCGGCTGGGCGGATCGTATGCCCGGCTGTTCGCTCTGCAGGCCTCCGCGTACACGGAAGGCCCGCTGGGAGGTGGCCCGGTGAACGGTGCGGGGCCCGGCGCCGGTCCCGGTATCGACAAGGCCGCCGCCATTGAGGCCGCGCTCGCGGCGAAGGGCAAGGGGAACGGCCGCCGGGCGGCCGGCCAGGGCCCGTGAGCCTCCGCGCCCTCCGGCATCGCCTCCCTCGTTCCCCGTCACGTCGGCACCGGCCGCGCGGCGCCGGTTGTGGCCAGCCGGACGCGGGCCTCCAGGCCGCCGCCGGGCCGCGAATCCAGCTCGATGGTCCCGCCGTGGGCCTGCGTGATGGAGCGGACGATGGAGAGGCCGAGCCCGACGCCGTCGCCCGTGTGGGTCAGCCGGCGAAAGGGCTCCAGCAGCCCCTGGACCTCGTGCCGGGGAACGAAGGCACCGGTGTTGCGGACGACAAGACCGCCCTCCGCCGATGTGGCCACCTCCAGCGTTCCGCCCGGCACGTTGTAGCGGACAGCGTTCTGGACGAGATTGGAGACGAGTTGGAACAGCAGCACCGGATCGCCGCTCACCCGCATGGTCCGCAGATCCAGCTCCGTGCGCAGGCGGGCCTCCTTGATGGCGGGCCGCCACTGGCCGAACGCCTCCGAGGCCACTCGCGCCACATCGATCGGTTCGTGCCGGTCCAGGCCGCGGTCGCTGGCGGCCAGGGTCAGGAGTCCTTCGATCAGCCGCTCGCTGCGCCGGTTGGTTTCCAGCAACTCCTCCTGGATGCGCGGCAGATCGTCCGGACCCGCCCGGCCGAGCCGGATCTGGATCGTGGCCCGCTGCACCGCCAGCGGGGTGCGCAGTTCGTGCGAGGCGTTCGCCACGAAGCGGCGCTGTGCCTCGAAGGCCGCGTGCAGACGGTCCATCAGGGCGTCGAGGGTGTCAGCGAGGTCCTTGAGTTCGTCGTCGGGGCCCTCCAGCGAGATCCGCTCGTGCAGATTGGCGGCGGACAGCCGCTGCGCGGTGGCCGTGATGGTGTGGAGGGGACGCAGCACCCGGCCGGCGATCCACCACCCCAGGACCACCGAGACCAGCAGCATCACACCCAGGGCCAGCAGCGACATCAGCAGGAGCTGTTCCTGGGCGTTGCCGCGCAGCCGTTCGGCCACCGCGGCGAGCTGGCCCGGGGTGAGCGTGGAGACGGCGGCGGAGGGCAGTTCGCTCTTCGGTACGACCGTCACGGTCGTGGCGCCGATGCGCTGCCGGAACAGCACGTTCGTCAGACTCAGCAGCAGCAGGCCGGTGACGGAGAACAGCAGGCTGTAGAGGGCGGTCAGCCGCAGCCGTATCGAATGTCGGTGGAGGCGTGGACTCTCGGTCGCTACCGGCATCGCGGTCCTCCTGGGGCGTGTTTCGAAAGTAGCGCCGTCCGCCCCCTGGGGCGGGGCTCGCGGCGTCTGGTGCGTGCGATCGCAAGGCGGAGGATCGTTCGCGTACTGGACGAACTGGACATATTGCGACGACTCCGACAACGCGGCGAGCGTGCGTGCCAGGCGTCGCGAGCCAGGCGGGACTTTCGAAACACGCCCTAGATCCGGTAGCCGCTGCCGGGCACGGTCTCGATCAGCGAGGGCTCCCCGAGTTTCGCGCGGAGTTTGCTCATGGTGATCCGTACCGCGCTGGTGAACGGGTCGACGTTCTCGTCCCAGGCCCGCTCCAGGAGTTCCTCGGCGCTGACGACCGTTCCTTCCGCGACGAGGAGCACTTCGAGCACCGCGAACTCCTTGGGAGAGAGACGCAGATAGCGGCCGTCCCGGAACGCCTGCCGGCGCGGCATGTCCAGCGTGACCCCGTCGCGTTCCAGTACCGGCGGAACCGCCCGGGTGGCGCGCCGGGCGAGTGCCTGGACGCGGGCCACCAGTTCCGGGTACTCGAACGGCTTGGAGAGATAGTCGTCCGCGCCGAGCGCCAGACCGCCCACCAGATCGCTGGTCTGCCCGGCCGCCGTCAGCATCAGGATGCGGGTACGGGCCGCCGAGGCGACGACCTGGCGGCACACCTCGTCGCCGTGCGTGCCGGGCATGTCGCGGTCCAGCACCAGTACGTCGTAGTCGTTGACGAAGAGCCGCTCAAGGGCGGCGTCGCCGTCCAGCGCGACATCGACGGCCATCCCGTACTGTCGCAGTCCCTCCGCGACCAGTTCGGCGAGCATCGCCTCGTCCTCCGCCACCAGTACCCGCATCGACCCGTCCCCCTGTCCGCCGACATCACTGATCAACCGTGATACCCGCCCCGGTGTTTCGCCACCGTATGCACGGTCGGAGACAGTCGCGCAACCCCGCCCCCGGTACACCTGTGGCACGCACCGGCGGCCGTCGGTGCGCCGCGGATCGTGCAGGGCGAGGAAGGGACCGACAGTGGCAGTCATCACGCAGAGGACGGCATCGGGACGGGGGGCCGGACGGCGGCGTCGTGGACGCGGCTGGGCCGGCGGGGCGGCCGCGGTCGCGATGCTGGCACTGGCCGCGTGCGGTGGCGGCTCGGACTCCCCGGGTGTCGCGAGCGCCGGGGACACGAAGAAGACCTCGTCGGCCTCCGCGGCTCCGAGTGGCAGCCGTCAGGACCAGCTCGTGGCCTTCGCCCAGTGCATGCGGAAGAACGGTGTGCAGATCCCCGACCCGGCTCCGGGGGACGAGAACATCCAGCTTCCCGCGGGCACCAAGGGCGACAGCAAGACCCAGGCCGCGCTCGCGGAGTGCCAGCGACTCCTCGGCGGCGGGGCGAAGGACACCACCGACAGCACGGCGCAGGACCGTGCCGTCGAGCTCGCCGAATGCCTGCGTGGCAAGGGCCTGGACGTCGCGGACCCCGAGCCCGGCAAGCCGCTCCAGCTCAGCGGGGCGGCGAGCAGCCCCGAGGCCCGCGACGCGATCACCGCCTGCCGCGCCTCCGTCGGAGCCGGCGCCGGCACCGCCTCGCCGTCGGCGGGAGGCTGACCGATGAGCGACGATGCCGACCGGCTGCCGGACACCGATGTCTTCGTGGCGGGCCCGGCCGGGCCCGCCGGGTCCGAGGAAGAGCAGCCACCGCGCCGTCGCCGTCGGCGGGGCCTGCTCCTCACCGTCGCGCTGGTCGTCCTGGCGGCGGCGGGCGGCGGCGGCGCCGTCGTACTGGTCCGGGACGAGGCCCCGAAGCCGGCCGCCGATGCCGCCCGGACCGCGACGGCCACGGTGACCAGGACCGATCTGGTGCAGACGCAGCGCGTCGACGGCACTCTCGGCTACGACGGCCGGTACACGGTCGCCGGTAACAGCCGGTCCATGGTGACGTGGCTGCCCGACGTCGGCGACACCCTCGATCGCGGGGAACGGGCGTACTCCGTCGGCGGAGTGGACGTACCGCTGTTCTACGGCCGGACCCCGCTCTTCCGGGAGCTGTCCGTCGGGGTACCGGACGGTCCCGACGTACGCGTGCTCAAGCGCAATCTCAAGGAGCTGGGCCACGGCGACGCTCTCGCCGACGACGACCACTACTCACCGGGCACCGCCGACGCGGTGCGGGACTGGCAGGACGCACTCAACCGCGAGAAGACCGGCACGGTCTCGCCGGGAGACGCGCTCGTCGAGCCGGGTTCCGTACGGGTGACGGAGACGCTCGGCATCATCGGCGCACCCGCTGAGGGACCGCTTCTCACGCTCTCGGGTACGGAACGGGTCGTCACGGTCGACATGCCGGTCGCGCAGCAGCAGCTCGCCCGCGAGGGAGCCGCCGTCCGCGTCCAGTTGCCGGGCGGTGCTCCGACCGACGGCAAGGTCACCGATGTCGGCACGGTCGCCCGTGACCCGGAAGCGGGAGACGGGAGCGGGCGAGCCGCCGCCGGTGACACGGCCGCGCGGAATGCCACGATCACGGTACGGGTCACCCTGACCAGGCCCAAGGACGTCGGGGCGCTGGACGGCGCCCCGGTCTCCGTCGACTTCACGAGCGACCGCCGCGAGGATGTCCTGGCCGTCCCGGTCCCGGCGCTGCTGGCCCTCGCCGAGGGCGGGTACGCGGTCGAGACGCCGCGGGGCGAGCTGGTGCCCGTTCGGCTCGGGGCCTTCGCCGGGGGCAAGGTCGAGGTGTCCGGCAGCGGGCTCACCGAGGGGATGCGGGTGGAGGTGCCGCGCGCATGAAGGAACCGGGGATGGCGCCGTCGCGGGCCGGCGCCCGAGGGCCCGCGGCCCAGAAGCGCGTTCCCGCGGCAGCCGAGGAGCAGGTACCGGCAACCGGCTCAGGGCGGGTGGCCGACACCGGCCAGGACCGCGCGCCCGTCATGGGCGAGGCCGACGCGCCGGTGATCCGGCTGGAGGATGTCTCCAAGTCCTACCAGGGAGGCGTGCACGCGCTGCGCGGGGCGAGTCTCGATGTCCGGAGCGGTGAACTCCTGGCCGTGGTCGGCCGTTCCGGCTCCGGGAAGTCCACCATGCTCCATCTGATGGGCACGCTGGACCGGCCGTCCACCGGCCGGGTGCTGCTGCGCGGCCACGATGTCGCCGAGCTGAGCGACCGGCGGCTGTCCGCCGTACGGGCGCGCTGGATCGGCTTCGTGTTCCAGCAGTTCTTCCTCTCTCCCGGTCGCACCGCCGTCGACAACGTCGCCGAAGGGCTGCTGTACCACGGCATCACGGCCCGCCGCCGGCGCACACTCGCCATCGCGGCACTGCGCCAGGTGGGTCTGGGCCACCGGCTGTGGCACCAGCCGCACGAGATGTCCGGCGGTGAGCGGCAGCGGACCGCCATCGCCCGGGCCATCGCGATCCGTCCCGCCGTGATCCTGGCCGACGAGCCGACCGGAAATCTGGACTCGGCGGCGGGCGCGGGTGTTCTGGCGCTCCTGCGTGATCTGAACGCCCGGGGCACCACCATCGTCGTCATCACGCACGATTCCGCGCTGGCCGGGCAACTGCCGCGCAGGGTGGAGCTGCTGGACGGCCGGATCCGTGAGGATTCCGCCCGGCCCGCGGCGCACCTGACCGAGGAGGTCTCCCGGTGAAGCGGTCCGAACTGCCCACTCCCGCGCGGATGTTGCCCACGGATGTACTCCGCGTCGGGCTCGTGGGCATCCGCAGCCGCCCGACCCGGGCGGTGCTGTCCGCGCTGGGCATCGCCATCGGCATCGCCGCGATGGTCGCGGTGCTCGGCATCAGCAACGCGGGCCAGGCCGACCTCGTGAACCGGATCAGCCGCCTCGGCACCAATCTGCTGACGGTCTCACCGGGCCGTGACCTGTTCGGCCAGGACGCGCAACTGCCCCTCGACGCGGTGGAGATGGTCGAGCGGATCGGCCCCGTCGAGTCCGTCACGGCGACCGGAGCACTCTCCGGCGTCACCGTGCGCCGGACCGATCGCATCGACCCGCTGGCCGGCGGCGGGATAGGAGTGGCCGCGGCGAGGACCGACCTCCTGTCGACCGTCGGCGGATCGGTCCGGGAGGGCAGCTTCCTCAACGGAGCTACCGGCCGCTATCCGGCGGTCGTCCTCGGCTCGGTGGCAGCCGAACGCCTCGGCATCGACCGGACGGGGCGTCAGGTCTACATCGGTGAGCGGTGGTTCACGGTGGTCGGCCTGCTCGAATCGGTCGTCCTCGCTCCGGAGATCGACCGGTCCGCGCTCGTCGGATGGGACGCCGCGCGCGATCTCTTCGCCTTCGACGGCCACCCGACCACCGTCTATGAGCGCTCGGCCGACGAGTCGGTCGAAGCGGTACGCGGTGTCCTCGCCGCCACGGCCAACCCGGAGAATCCGCAGGACGTACGGGTGAGCCGGCCCTCCGACGCCCTGGAGGCCCAGCTCGCCGCCAAGTCCGCCTTCACCTCGCTCTTTCTGGGGCTGGGTGCGGTCGCTCTGCTTGTCGGCGGTGTCGGAGTGGCCAACACGATGGTGATCTCGGTCCTGGAGCGCCGTCCCGAGATCGGCCTGCGGCGCTCGCTGGGAGCCGGGCGCGGCCAGATCCGTATCCAGTTCCTCGCCGAGTCGGTGGCCCTCTCCGGATCGGGCGGCGCGGTCGGTGTGGTGCTGGGCGCGGTCATCACCGCGGGCTGGTCGGTCATCCAGGGCTGGCCCGTCGTCATGCCGGTGGGTGTCCTGCTGGCCGGCATCGGCTCGGCGGCCCTCATCGGCACGGTCGCCGGTCTCTACCCGGCGACGCGCGCGGCCCGGCTGACACCCACGGAGGCGCTGAGCTCCATCTGACAGGAGGAGACCGGAGGAGACCGGGCCCGCCCTCGTCACCCGTGCGGCCGGGCCCGGTGTGGCGGCCCCGGTCGTCCTCCCAGCGCCCGGCCGGCACTCCGGCGCGCCGTACGCCTCAACTCGCCGCCCGCGCACGGCGCGAGACCACCGCGCGCAGTACCCGCTGGCCCTCGGTCGACAGATCCATGGCCTGGCGCAGTCCGGCCGCGCCGGCCGTCTCGGCCAGGATCTCCAGAATCCGGATCTGGCGCCGTAGTTCACCGGCGACCAGCGGCCCGACGCCGTCGGCGCCTGCCGTGCCGTCCGCGCCGGCCACCGCGTCCGTCACCGCCGCCGCGTCCTCGCGGCAGCGCGCCAGCCACTCCGCCGCGGCGCCGCTCTCGCTCTCGCCCTCGCCCACGGTGTCGAATGTCCGGTGGATCCGCAGCGCGGCGACGGAGCAGGAGTCCGCCCAGCTCCGCAGCGGCTCCGCCGCCCAGTCCGAAGGCGCGGCGCCGAGCACGGTCCGTACGATCCCGGTGGCGTCGTTCGCGCCGGTTTCGGCGTCGGCGGCGTTGACGGCGTTGACGGGCTTGACGGCGTTGGCCGCGCTGCCCAGGGCCTCCCTGACCGCCGCCAGCCGCGCGGACCAGTCCCGTTCGCCGCTCACGACGCCGGCCCACAGCGGCCGCAGCGCCTCGGTCCCGTCGGCGAGCGGCGGCAGACACCGGTCGAGACAGCCGAGTCCGCTCGCGGCCAGGCCGCGCTCATCCGCTTGTGCGATCAGCTTCACCAGGCTCATATACGTCTCCCGTCGCGGACGCGGTACTGACCACTACTGCGCCAAACGGCTGGAATTCGTCACTCACCGACGCTCTTCGATCCTCACCGATCACGTAACGCCGCTTCGTCTGCGCCGATATGCCAGGAAGGCCCCATCTCCTCAGCGTCCGGAGGCGCTCCGAGGCGCACCGAGGAGGCCAGAGAACGGCTCCTCGGCGACTGAATCCGGCCGCACGGTCTGGCATACGGCCGGAGACAGTTGACAGAACATCAGTGTGAGGGTCGGGCAGGGTCCTCATGTGCCTGCGGCTCCGGCGGCACGGGTCCCGCCGGAGCCGCGAGGGCGACCGGGCCCTGTGTCGCCTTCAGGCGCTGCATCCGCGTCAGCGTGAGCACAAACCTGATCGCGAGTACGGCGGCCACCACATCGATCACGTCCGCGGCGAACTCCAGGCGCACCGCGTTCCTGACCTCGTCGGCCTCCTCGGCCATCTGGTACAGCCTGGTGCTCACCCAGCCCACCACACAGGTGCCGACCCACGCCGCCCACCAGACGTTGACCACTCCGTACGACACCCGGCGCGGTGTCCCGTCCTGCTCCGCCTGGGTGCTCGCGGCCCAGGTGTCCGCCGCGACCCGGCGCGGCAGCCAGAAGCTCCAGAGCGGCACGAACCACGACCCGACGGCCCAGCCCTGGCCCATCCGGTGTCCGCCCTGATCGAAGACTCCGGCGTTCCGCCGGACCCGGAAGAACCAGACGAGGAAGACGACGGCCGTCGGCAGCATCGCGTTGACCTGGAACACTCCGGACCTGGC
Organism: Streptomyces sp. AK02-01A; assembly: GCF_033795305.1. Lineage (NCBI taxonomy): Bacteria > Bacillati > Actinomycetota > Actinomycetes > Kitasatosporales > Streptomycetaceae > Streptomyces > Streptomyces sp. AK02-01A. Next base: position 117,943 of record NZ_JARBAE010000015.1, on the reverse strand, counting down.
ATAGAGCTGGTCGGCGCGGTCCAGGTCCTCGTCGGTGAAGGCGGCGTAGTCGCCGTTCACCACGTCCGACATCAGCCCGTGGATATTGGCTCCCGCGACCAGGGAGAAGAGATCCGTCGCGATGACGACGCAGAACAGCACGACAAGCGCTTTCGACAGGCCGACCGGTGAGGACAGCCGTGCCGCGGCCGGCGCGAGGCGCCCCGCGCTCGCCCGCGACCGCTGCTTGGCGCACTGCCCGCAGAGTCCCTCCCCGGTGACCGCGGCACGGGCACGGCAATGCGTACACAACATGATGTGGAACCCCCCAAGGTTCTCGCGCGCCCTCCCCGGGCGCCCGGCGGAACATATGCGCCGGGCGCACGCGCTGTCCACACGTAATAGGAGGGCACGCCGGCGCTCTCAGCCGGCGTCGACCTTTTCCGCGAGCGCCGTGAACCCGCTCCAGCTCAGCGCCGGCCTGGCCGGGTTCCACAGCTTCTGGGAGACCGCCCGCAGCGGCATCCTGATACCCCGGGCCACCTGGTCCTGGGTCTGCGCGTTCGGGAAGTCGCCCCAGACCGCGAACAGTCCGCCGAGGATCTGCTTCGAGTAGCGCTGCGGCACCGGCGTCGTGCCGCGCAGGACGAACGGAGTCCACTGCTCGTAGATCCGCTGCCCCGTCGGATAGCGGAAGGCGTTCGGCTGGCCGAGTACGTAGTACAGGTACTCATCGTTGTAGTTGATCACGTCACGGCCGTCGTTCAGATACTCCTCCGGCGGCCGCGCCCCGATCTCCTTGCCCGTCCAGTAGGCGACCTCCAGGCTCGGATCGGCCCGCACGGCGCCGCCGCGGAAGATGCCGTCGTTCCAGACCCTGAGCTTGCGGTCGAACGGCTCCATCGCCGAGGCCCGGCCGTTCGTCCAGGCGGTCGTCAGGTCCTGGATCCGGCCGCCGCTCCCGTACTGCTGCACCGCGAGCCGGGCGAGCCGCGGATAGGACGCCTCCGGGTCGCGGACGAGCAGGGCCTGGTACTCGTCACCGCCGAGATGCCAGTACGGCCCGGGGAACAGGCCGGCGAACTCGCGCAGCAGATCGTCCACGAGCCGCGCCGACGCGGCCTGCGAGATGTCGATGGCCCCTCGTGTCGGCACTCCGGCGGCGTTGCGGAGCTGGAGCGCCGGATAGTGGGCCAGTACCGCGCCGAGATGTCCCGGAGAGTCGATCTCCGGGACCACGTTGATGTGCAGCCGCTCGGCGAGCGCCAGGATCCGCCGCACCTCGGCCTGGGAGAGATGCTCCTTGGAGACGATCTCCGGATGGGTCGTGGAGGCGATACGGAAACCCTGGTCGTCCGAGAAGTGCAGCCCGAGCTGATTGAGCTTGAGGTCGGCCATCTCACGCAGCCGGTCCTCGATCCAGGCGGGCGTGTAGTACTTGCGGGCGATGTCGAGGTTCAGGCCGCGCTGCGGGCGGTCCGGACGGTCGCGCACGACGCCTTCCGGCATCACACCGTCCGCGCGCACCGACTGCTTGAGCGTGCGGGTGCCGTAGAAGACGCCCGCCTGGTCGGGCCCGGTTATCCGGACCCGGCCGCCGCGCACGGTGAGGGTGTACGACTCCGCGGCGCCGCCTCCGCTCGCGAGCGCCAGCTCGACATCACCGGCGCGCGCCGGCACGGCGCCGCGGTAGGCGATCTTCAGCTCCTGGGCGAGCAGCCTGCCCTCGTCCGCGAGCCCGCCGCTGCCGCCGGCGATGACGACGCCGCTCGTGGCGGCGGGCCGCCAGCCGGGACCGCGGGCCGCCTCGTGCGTCCGCACGGAGGGGATGGAGCGTGGCGCCTCCGAGAGCGGATAAGACCGCGAGGGCGAAGGCGAAGTGGTCGCGGGGGCGGGCAGTGAGCGCGCGCCCTCCGACGAATCCGTGCCGCCGGAGCCGCATCCCGCCACGGCGGCGACGGTGGCCAGCGCCACTGCCGCGCCGGCCACCTGGGGTGTCCGTATCACTGGATACCTCCCATGTCCGTCGAAAGTGTGGCGAAGTTACGCCGAAGGTCCCATGAAAACGTCCATCGCGCGCGCCGAAACTCTCCCTTCCGGGTGAAAATCGTGCACCCGTCGGACCAATTGCCTCAGGCGCCGATAGCGTTGCGACCCAGGTACCCCTTCTCGCTCAACCACCTCGCCTGTCCGTACGTCCAGCAGTACGTCACGCCAGTAATACGTCGTTGCCACCTCCCCCCGTCAAGCCGCGTTCGAGGAGCCCACGCTGTCCAGCGCATCCCACGCCGGCCCCCTCAGCCTCCTGCACCTCTTCAACAGCGCCCCGCAGGTCGCCGCTGAAGCGGCGTTACTCACCTGCTGCGGCAGCCAGCGCTGGGCCCAGCGGCTGGTCGCGCACCGTCCCTATCCCGATCTCGAAACCCTGCTCGCGGCGTCCGACGAGGCCAGTTACGACCTCTCCGCGGCGGACCTCGCCGAAGCGCTCGCCGGCGAGTCCTCCTCGGGCCCGCCGCACGGCGCGCCGGCCTCCGCCAGGACCGCGCTGCGCGCCGCGCACGCGGCGTACGAGAGCAGCTTCGGCCATGCCTTCGTGATCAGTCTGGACGGTCACCGGCCGGAGGAGTATCTCGACGAGGTGCTGGCCGGTATCCGTACCCGGCTCTCGCACGAGCCCGATCACGAACGAGTGGTCGCCGCCGACCAGCTCCGCCGACTCGCCCGGGCCAGAATCACACACATGATCGACCGCCGGATCCAAACGCCTCGTTCCGGGGACTCTAAATCTTCAGCTCATCCGGAATCCGGGAGTTCAGGCTGTCCGGATAGCCCGTCCGTGGCTGTTTGATTGCCTGTTTGATCACACCTGTGGACCCCTGGGCGAACGAACCGACAACACGTCGCTACGATGGCCGGGGCCGGTGGACCGTACCCGGCCGGGCGCGACCGACACCACTGTGCTTGATTGAGTAGAAGATGGCGGCCGGCCCCGATCCCCGCTCCCGGAGGGTTTTTCCGTGCCGGCTGGAACGCTGTACCGCGGCCGGGAAGGAATGTGGTCCTGGGTGGCTCATCGAGTCACCGGCGTCCTCATCTTCTTCTTCCTGTTCGTACACGTGCTGGACACCGCTCTCGTCCGTGTCTCCCCCGAGGCCTACGACAATGTCGTAGCGACCTACAAGAACCCGGTCGTCGCGCTGCTCGAGTACGGCCTTGTGGCCGCAATCCTCTTCCACGCGCTCAACGGCCTGCGCGTCATCGCCGTGGACTTCTGGTCCAAGGGCCCGCGCTACCAGAAGCAGATGCTGTGGACCGCAGTGGGCATCTGGATCGTCCTGATGGTGGGCGCCCTCTACCCCGTGCTCGGCCACGCCGTGCGCGAAGTCTTCGGGAGCTGAGAGGTCCGCCATGTCTTCCAACAACACAGTCGCCGACAGCGCTTCCGCGATCGGTCCCGTCGAGGGCGCGAGCCTGTACGACGCCGATTTCCCGGCTCCGCTCATCGAGGCGCCGCGCCGGCGCACCAGCAAGACCCCGAAGGCGGCCCGCGGCAACTTCGAGATGGCCGCGTGGCTCTTCATGCGGCTGTCCGGCGTCGTCCTGGTCGTCCTGGTCATCGGTCACCTGCTCATCCAGCTCGTGCTGGACGGCGGTGTCTCCAAGATCGGCTTCGCCTTTGTGGCCGGCCGCTGGGCGTCGCCGTTCTGGCAGGTCTGGGATCTGCTGATGCTGTGGCTCGCGATGCTGCACGGCGGCAACGGCCTCCGTACCGTCATCAATGACTACGCGGAGCGCGCGACCACGCGCCTGTGGCTCAAGGGCCTGCTGTACACCGCCACGGTGTTCACCATCCTTCTGGGATCGCTGGTGATCTTCACCTTCGACCCGAACATCCGCTAAAGCCGGGGCTGACGAGACCAATGAAGATCCATAAGTACGACACCGTCATCGTCGGCGCCGGTGGCGCCGGTATGCGCGCGGCCATCGAGTCGACCAAGCGCAGCCGTACCGCCGTGCTGACAAAGCTCTATCCGACCCGGTCCCACACGGGCGCCGCGCAGGGCGGTATGGCCGCCGCGCTCGCCAATGTGGAAGAGGACAACTGGGAGTGGCACACCTTCGACACGATCAAGGGCGGTGACTACCTGGTCGACCAGGACGCCGCCGAGATCCTGGCGAAGGAGGCCATCGACGCGGTCCTCGACCTGGAGAAGATGGGCCTGCCCTTCAACCGGACCCCGGACGGCACGATCGACCAGCGCCGCTTCGGCGGCCACTCCCGCAATCACGGTGAGGCGCCGGTCCGCCGGTCCTGCTACGCCGCGGACCGCACGGGCCACATGATCCTCCAGACGCTGTACCAGAACTGCGTCAAGGAGGGTGTGGAGTTCTTCAACGAGTTCTATGTCCTGGACCAGTTGATCACCGAGGTCAACGGCGTCAAGAAGTCCGCCGGTGTGGTCGCCTACGAGCTGGCCACCGGCGAGATCCATGTCTTCCGGGCGAAGTCGGTCATCTACGCGTCCGGCGGCACCGGCAAGTTCTTCAAGGTGACCTCGAACGCGCACACGCTCACCGGTGACGGCCAGGCCGCCTGCTACCGGCGCGGACTGCCGCTGGAGGACATGGAGTTCTTCCAGTTCCATCCGACGGGCATCTGGCGCATGGGCATCCTGCTCACGGAGGGCGCCCGCGGCGAGGGCGGCATCCTGCGCAACAAGGACGGCGAGCGCTTCATGGAGAAGTACGCGCCCGTCATGAAGGACCTCGCCTCGCGCGACGTCGTCTCGCGCTCCATCTACACGGAGATCCGCGAGGGCCGTGGCTGCGGTCCCGAGGGCGACCACGTCTATCTGGACCTCACACACCTGCCGCCGGAGCAGCTCGACGCCAAGCTGCCCGACATCACCGAGTTCGCGCGGACCTACCTCGGCATCGAGCCGTACACGGACCCGATCCCGATCCAGCCGACCGCGCACTACGCCATGGGCGGCATCCCCACCAACGTCCAGGGCGAGGTCCTCGCCGACAACACGACGGTCGTGCCGGGCCTGTACGCGGCCGGCGAGGTCGCGTGCGTCTCGGTGCACGGCGCGAACCGGCTGGGCACCAACTCACTGCTGGACATCAATGTCTTCGGCCGCCGCTCCGGCATCGCCGCCGCCGAGTACGCCGAGAAGAACGACTTCGTCGAGCTGCCCGACAACCCGGCGGAGCTGGTCGAGAACCAGATCGAGCGCCTGCGCAACTCCACCGGCAAGGAGCGGGTCGCGGCCCTGCGCCTGGAGCTCCAGGAGACCATGGACGCCAATGTCATGGTGTTCCGTACCGAGCAGACGATCAAGACGGCCGTCGAGAAGATCGCCGAGCTGCGCGAGCGCTATCTGAACGTGTCCGTGCAGGACAAGGGCAGGCGCTTCAACACCGATCTGCTGGAGGCCGTCGAGCTGGGCAATCTGCTCGACCTGGCCGAGGTGATGGCCGTCTCGGCCCTCGCCCGCAAGGAGTCCCGCGGCGGTCACTACCGCGAGGACTTCCCGAACCGTGACGACGTGAACTTCATGCGCCACACCATGGCGTACCGCGAGGTCGGCGACGACGGCAACGAGTCCATCCGTCTCGACTACAAGCCGGTCGTCCAGACCCGCTACCAGCCGATGGAGCGTAAGTACTGATGGCTACACCGACCCTGGACCGGGTCGAGGCTGCGTCCGCCGCCTCGCACCTCATCACGGTCACCTTCCGGATCCGCCGCTTCAACCCCGAGGTCTCGGACGAGGCCCAGTGGCAGGACTTCCAGATCGACATCGACCCCAAGGAGCGGGTGCTCGACGGTCTCCACAAGATCAAGTGGGAACTCGACGGCTCGCTCACCTTCCGGCGCTCCTGCGCGCACGGCATCTGCGGCTCCGACGCGATGCGTATCAACGGCCGTAACCGGCTGGCGTGCAAGACGCTGATCAAGGACATCAACCCCGCGAAGCCCATCACGGTCGAGCCCATAAAGGGCCTCACGGTCCTGAAGGACCTGATCGTGGACATGGACCCGTTCTTCCAGGCGTACCGCGACGTGATGCCGTTCCTCGTCACCAGCGGCAATGAGCCGACGCGTGAGCGGCTGCAGTCCGCCGAGGAGCGCGAGCGCTTCGACGACACCACCAAGTGCATCCTGTGCGCCGCGTGCACGTCGTCCTGCCCGGTGTTCTGGAACGACGGCCAGTACTTCGGTCCGGCCGCGATCGTGAACGCGCACCGCTTCATCTTCGACTCGCGTGACGAGGCCGGAGAGCAGCGGCTGGAGATCCTCAACGACAAGGACGGCGTGTGGCGTTGCCGTACGACGTTCAACTGCACGGACGCCTGCCCGCGCGGTATCGAGGTCACGAAGGCGATCCAGGAAGTCAAGCGCGCGCTGATCACGCGTCGTTTCTGACGGCGCGACCGCTCCGGCTCAAGGGCCCGTCCCGTACGAACTCCGTACGGGACGGGCCCTTTTTCCGTGCCAGGAGCGCCTCAGGAGCGTGCGGGAGCCGCCGGGCCGAGTCCGTATGCCCCGGGCCGAGCCCGCGTCAGGCAATCCGTCCAACAGGCCCGGGAGCACGGGCCGTTCCCGGGCCGAGCCTCGCTTGAACATGTTCAAAAACAGGTCTACAGTCCATGACAACAGGTTTTGAACACGTTCAAAGGGGAGGGTGAGGGATGGACCTCACTGTTGTCGCGTACGCCGTCTATCTGGTGATCAGCGTGGCGCTCACCGTGTGGGTGGCCCGGACGCTCAGTCAGAACGGGCGGGTCTTTCTCGCCGACGTGCTCCAGGGAAACGAGAAGCTCGCGGACGCCGTCAACCATCTGCTGGTCGTCGGCTTCTACCTGGTCAACCTCGGTTTTGTGGCGCTCTATCTGAAGAGCGCGGACGCCGTCGAGCAGGCGCGTGGGCTCTTCGAGGCGCTCTCGGTGAAGGTCGGTGTCGTACTGCTCGTGCTCGGAGTGATGCACCTCGGCAATGTGTATGTGCTCAACAAGATCCGGCGGCGCGGGATCATGGAGCGCGAACAGACTCCGCCGGTGCGGCCGCAGGGCTGGACGGCGCCCGCGGACAAGGGGCCGCGAGCCACGCCGGCCACCGGCGCGTGACCGGCCATGGACCGTCACGTACGGCGGCTGACCGTGCTGTACGACGCCGAGTGCCCGCTCTGTGTCCATCTGCGGCACTGGCTGCTGCGTCAGCCTCAGCTCGTGCCGATCGACTTGGTGGCCGCCGGCTCGGCGGAGGCACGGCGGCGGTATCCGGACCTCGATCACCGAAGCACCCTGCGGGAGATCACCGTCATCGGTGACGGCGGCCAGATCTACCGAGGGACCGCCGCCTGGATCGTCTGTCTGTGGGCGCTGGCCGAACACCGGCCGAAGGCCCACTGGCTGGCCACTCCGGCCGGCGCCCCGTTCGCCCGGGTCAGTGTGCTCGCCGCCGCGAAGTACCGGGAGCTGACGGCCACGTCCTGCGCGGGGGCGTGCGAAGTGCCCGCGCCGTCGGACCGCTAGGCTCGGGGAGCGTGAAGGACGAGCAGAACACGCGGGAAACGAAGGATGTCAAGGACCCGGTGAAGGACACCAAGGCCCCCAAGAGCGAGCAGACCCGCACGCTCATCCTCGAAACCGCGCTGCGGCTCTTCCAGGAACGCGGCTACGACAAGACGACCATGCGGGCCATCTCCCAGGAGGCGGGCGTCTCCGTCGGCAACGCGTACTACTACTTCTCGTCCAAGGAACATCTCGTCCAGGGCTTCTACGACCGGATCGCCGCCGAGCACCGCGCGGCGGTCCGGCCGGTGCTCGACCGGGAGACCGAGCTGGAGGCACGCCTCGCCGGAGTACTGAAGGCCTGGCTCGACATCGCCGCTCCGTACCACGAGTTCGCCGCGCAGTTCTTCAAGAACGCCGCGGATCCGGCGAGCCCGCTGAGCCCGTTCTCACCCGAATCGGAACACGCCCGGCAGGCCGCCATCGCCGTCCACCGCGAAGTGCTGGCCGGGTCGAAGGCCAAGGTGGCGGAGGAGCTGGTCGGCATACTGCCGGAGTTGATGTGGCTGTCCCAGATGGGCCTCGTCCTGTACTGGGTCTTCGACCGCTCGGAAGGCAGCGAGCGCAGCCGCCGGCTCGCCGAGCGCGGCGCCCTGCTGACCACCAGAGGCGTCTCGCTCTCGCGCTTCCGGGTGCTGCGGCCTCTCGTACGCGAAGTGCACGAGCTGTTCACGGACTTCCTGCCGGGCATGGCGGAAGCGGTCGCCGCGCGCAAGCGGAGCTGACCGGCCCGCCGCGTCCCGTGCGGGAGCGCGGGAGACCGGCGCGCGGGACCGGTCAGATCCAGCCGAGTTCCCACAGCCGCCAGATGCCGGTGCCGTCCGACAGATACTGCGAGCCGGTGACATCCTCACGGCTCAGGACGTAGTCCTTCTTCTGCCACAGCGGCAGCACCGGCACATCCCGCGCCACCTCCCGTTGCAGCGCCCGGAAGTCCTGCGAGGCACGGGCACGGTCGCCGTACTGCTGGGTGGCCTGGATGAGCTGGTCGACGCGGTCGCTCGCATAGCCGTTGTGCAGCGTGGAGTTACGGCCGATCAGCGGCTGGACGAAGTTGTCCGGGTCCGGGAAGTCGGGCAGCCAGCCGATGGTGTACGCACCGAACTGACCGGCGGCGTTGGCCTTCTGGAAGGCCTTCCACTCCTTCTCGACGATCTTCACCTTGAACAGTCCGGTGGCCTCAAGCTGCCTGCGCAGCTCCGCCGCCTCCGGCGCGGCCGAGCCGCCCCGCGCGTGCCCGAGTGTGAAGCTCACCGGCGTCCTGACGCCGGCGTCCGCCAGGAGCTTCGCGGCCCGTCCGGAATCCGGGTCCGGATAGGCGTCGAAGAACGGCGTGCTGTGGGCCGTGATGCCCTGCGGGATCAGCGAGTAGAGCGGCTCGACCGTGGAACGGTACACACCGGAGACGATCTTGGGCCGGTCGACGATCGCGGCGACCGCCTTGCGCACCGCCTCGTCGGCCATCGGCGAACCGTCGCGCAGATTGAAGACCAGATTGCGGATCTCCGCGCTGTCCGCCTCGGTGACCCGGATGTCCTCCGCGGCGATGTCCACTCCGGCGACGACGGACGGCGGGAGCTGGCGATGCGTGACGTCGACCGTCCGGTCGTCCCAGGCGGCGGCCAGCTCCTCGGGCTTCTGGAAGTAGCGGATCTCCACCGGGCCGCCGGTGTCGGCGATGGCACCGCGGTAGGCCGGACTGGGCTCCAGACGGGCGCTGGAGTCCGGGCTGTACTTCTTGAGGAGGTACGGACCCGAGCCGTCCGCCGCGCCGTCCGTGCGCAGCCGGTCGGCCGGGTACGCGGTGTGGTCGACGATCGAACCGGCTCCGGTGGCGAGCTTCAGCGGGAAGGTCGCGTCCCGGGAGCCGAGGTGGAAGGTGACCGTCTGGCCGTCGGCCGCCACCGACTTGAGCGTGCTGAAGAGCGGCCCGGGACCGACGTCCGCGTTGATCGCCAGGACCCGGTCGAAGGAGTACTTGACGTCCTCACCGGTGACCTTGTGGCCGTTGGCGAAGGTGAGATCGTCCCGGACCTCACAGCGATAGGTCCGCAGCTCCGAGCCGACGAAGCCGCATTGGCGTGCCGCGTCCGGCACGGGCGTGACCGTACTGGGCTTGAATGTCATCAGTGACTGGTAGATGTTGCTGAACAGCGCCCAGGATCCGGCGTCGTACGCTCCCGCCGGATCGAGCGAGGTGACCACATCGGTCGTGCCGACCGTGATCGCCTTCTGTGCGGCCCGGTGGGACGGGAGCAGTTGCCAGCCGCCCACTCCCGCCGCCACCAGCGCAAGACATGTGATGAGTATCCGCAGACGGATCGGCCGCATCGCTGTGCCCCTCTGTCACGCCCACCCCTGACCGTGATGGCGATCACCCAACCACACGGGAATCGGCGGTGGAAGGGAAATCCCGGGTCTCACAGGCAACGGTCAGGTCAAGCCCCGGGACATGTCCGTGAGGACCGGCCCCGGGGCCGCGGAGGCGTCAGGCCTGACGCGAGGCCAGCTCCACGACGGTGATGTCCGAGGGAGCTCCGACACGGACGGGCGGGCCCCAGGCGCCCGCGCCTCGCGTTACGTAGAGCTGGGTGTCGCCGTATCTCTCCAGACCGGCGACGGTGGGGTTGGCCAGTTCCGCGAGGAGGTCGCCGGGCCAGAGCTGGCCGCCGTGCGTGTGGCCGGAAAGCTGGAGGTCGACGCCGTGGTGTACGGCGTCGTCGATGACCACGGGCTGATGGGCGAGGAGTACGGACGTCCTGGTCCGGTCGCGGTCACCGAGCGCCTTGGCGAAGTCCGGACCCGCGCCCTCGCTCTCGCCCGCGATGTCGTTGACCCCGGCGAGATCGAAGCCGGGCATCTCCACGCGGTCGTTCTCCAGCGGACGCAGGCCCAGTTCGCGGACATGGTCGACCCAGGCGGCGGCGCCCGAGAAGTACTCGTGGTTGCCGGTCACGAAGAACGAGCCGTGCGGTGCCTCAAGACCGGCGAGAGGCTCCGCGGCGGGACCGAGGTCCTCGACGCTGCCGTCCACCAGGTCGCCGACGACGGCGATCAGGTCGGGCCGGGCGGAGTTGATGGAGTCCACGATGCGCTGGGTGTGGGCGCGGCCGAGGATCGGGCCGAGGTGGATGTCGCTGACGACGGCTATCCGGAAGCCATGGGCGCTCCTGGGCAGCTTCGCGAGCGGGACGGTGATCCGCTTGATCCGTGGGCCGCGCAGCACGCCGTAGGTGCCGTAACCGACCGTGGCGAGTGCGGCGGTCGCGGCGGCGCCGCCGACGACCCGCGAGACGAAGAGCCGGCGGGACGGTGCGGCGGGCGCGGGCGCCGCTGAGGCGCGGTCAGGCGCGGGCGTGTCCGGGGCGGCCGGTGTCCGGACCGCGCCGACCGTGGCCGGCGCGGTCACCTCAATGGCCGGTTCCGCCATGTCGCGCGCGCTCTCCCGGCGCTCCGTCCATCGCCGCAGCAGCGGACGTACGGCCTCTCCCACGGCCAGCGCGAGGACCAGATAGAGCAGGACCGCCAGCCAGAGGAATCCGGGCCAGGCCAGCACCTGCTGCACCCGGAAGGGTGCCTGGGCCCGGCCCGACGTCACGGCGCCGACGGCCAGTAACGGCAGTACGACGACGGCGGCCGTTCCCGCCCTGCGGCCGAGACCTCCCGGCTTCGTCGTGTCCCGCACCAGACGCCGCCATACATACCAGTGGGCCGTCACCACGAGCGCCACGGCCAAAAGCACCATAAGAATGACCAATATGAGCACGAACGGGCCCCTATCCGAATTGTTCGCGTTATCCGCGCTGTTCGCGCCGGAGTGCACGGACGCCACGGAACCCGATCGCACCCACCGCTGTCCCCAGAAGGAAGGACGCAATGGCGAGCAACAGGTGCACCCAGAAATACCCCGTCGGATCACCGGCGTCGTCGAAAGCGAGTCCGCTGCCGTCCTGCCACAGGTTCTTGACGAAGGTGATCCAGATGAACCAGCTCCAGACCCCGAAGGCAAGCAGGAACCAGGACACCGGGCGGCTGAGCTTCATAGGCCCAGTATCGCCGCAGCTCTCCGGCGGGCAGCAGGCGGGTCCTGAGGGCCGGCGCCCCGGCGGGCCGGCCACCGGAGGGATAGGCCGGGCCTGGCCCCGGGAGTCCCGGATCACCCTGCCGGTGTCGGAATCGATGTCCAGGCCATGTACGTTTCCGATCGTGTCCGCTCTGAAAAAGACCGCATTGACGGTCATCGCCGCCGTGTTGCTGCCAGTTCTGACCGCCTCTCCCTCATCGGCGGACAGCAAAATCGACGGACCGGGCGACGGCCAGCCCAAGCCGCCCGTCTCGATGTCCACGGTCGGCGGACCTCTGCTCGGCAAGGCCGGCACCCAGGTGAACCTCGGTCCCGGCGCCCCGGTCCTGCCCAAGAATCTGAGCGGCCGCTCCTGGATCGTCGCGGACGCCGAGTCCGGCGAGGTACTGGCCTCGCACAACGCCCACTGGCGACTGCCGCCGGCCTCCACTCTCAAGATGCTCTTCGCCGACACGGTGCTGCCCAAGCTGCCCAAGACGCAGAAGCACAAGGTGACGAACGCCGAGCTGGAGGGCGTGGGCGCGGGCAGCAGTCTGGTCGGAGTGAAGGAAGAGCTCACCTACAGCGTCCACGATCTGTGGCTGGGGGTCTTCCTGCGCTCCGGAAACGACGCCGTGCATGTGCTCTCCGCGATGAACGGCGGAGTCCCGAAGACCGTCAAGGACATGCAGCGGCACGCCACCGAGCTCCAGGCACTCGACACCCATGTCGTCACGCCCGACGGCTACGACGAGAAGGGCCAGGTCTCCAGCGCGTACGACCTCACGCTGATCGCCCGCTCCGGTCTGCAGAAGAAGGACTTCCGCGAGTACTGCTCGACCTCGTCGGCCGTCTTCCCGGGCGAGCAGAAGAAGGGTAAGAAGCGCGAGACCTTCGAGATCGCGAACACCAACCGGCTGCTCACCGGGGCCGGCGGGGTCACCGCGTACAAGGGCATCGCGGGTGTCAAGAACGGCAACACCACTCACGCGGGCGCGACCTTCACCGGAGTCGCGGAACGCAACAACAGGGTGCTGCTGGTGACTGTCATGAACCCGTCCTCCGGAGAGGGCCAGGCGGTCTACCAGGAGACGGCACGCCTCTTCGACTGGGGCTTCTCCGCGGCCGGCAAGGTCAAGCCGGTCGGCCTGCTGGTGGCGCCCAAGTCCGCGAAGACGAATGCCTCTCCGAGCCCGACCACGGTGACGGCCGACAATCCGTCGAGCCAGGCCAAGCCGCTCGCCGCCGCCAGCGGCGGATCGGGCGGTATCGGGATCGCCCTGGCCATCACGGGCGGTGCGCTGATCGTGCTGGCGGGCGCGGTATATCTGGTCAACCGCCGCTGGCCGCTGCCCGACCTGGTCCGTCGCCTTCCGCACCGCTAGCACCACCGGCACGACCGGCACCACCGGCACCACCGGCACCACCGGCACCGGCCGGCTCCTCGGCCGGCGGATCCGTCTCCTCCTTGCCCGGGGTCGCCGTCCACGCGGCGCAGAACAGCAGCAGCCGCGCAGTGAAGTTGATCCACAGCAGCAGCGCCACCGGCACACCGAACGCGCCGTACATGCTCTTCCCCGCCACGTCTCTGATGTAGCCGCCGAGCAGCAGCTTGAGCAGCTCGAAGCCGACGGCGCCGACGAGCGCGGCGACAATCAGCCGGTGGCGCCGCGGCTGCACCCGCGGCAGCAGCGTCAGGACGTACAGCAGGATCAGGAAGTCCGCGAGGACCGCCAGCACAAGAGCGGCGCTCTGCAGCACCACACCGCCCGCACCGCCCTCGGGGATTCCCAGCCGCGCGGCGGTCCAGCCGACGGCGACGGAGCCGAATCCGGACGCGCCGAACGAGGCGAGCCCGACCGCGCCCAGGCCGAGCAGCACCACCGCGTCCTTGGCCTTGAGCAGGAACACATTGCCCTCTTCGGCCTCGTCCCGTTCCCAGACGGCCCGCAGACACTCCCGCATCGAACCGACCCAGCCGACGCCGGTCAGCACCAGCAGCGCGCCGGCCACCACGCCGACCGTACCGGCGTTGGCCACCAGCCCGTCGATGTCGAGCTGGCCGGAGATGCCCGGGACCTGCTCGGCGATGCCGTTCTTGAGCTTGTCGAGCTGGGCCGGGCTGAGCAGCGCGGCACCGACCGCGGCGCCGACGGTGATCAGAGGGAAGAGCGAGAGAAAGCTGATGAAGGTGATGGCCGCGGCCAGGCGCGTCCAGTGCACCCGGTCGAGCCTCTCGTACGAACGCCATGCGTGCGTCCTCATCAGCCGGACCACGAACGGGCCGATGACGGGAAGTTTTTTCAGCCAGTCCATGAAGGAGCTCTACCCTCGGATCGGAAAACCAGCGCGCGGGTGCCCGGAGCCGCCGCGCGGCGGCGCACATGAGCGATTCTCACGCCATCGCCATGAGGACGCCGCGTCGGCCACCCATTCATACGAGTGCGACGACAAGCACGACAAAGAATGCGGTATGGGGCGATACGGTCACCATCATGTCAAGCGGCACCGGTATCGCTCCGGGCAACGCCACGGCACGTACGCCGATACCGGCGCGGCGGCCCGCCGGCCGTGCGGCCTCTGTCCCGACACTTCCAAGGAGCACTGAACGATGAAGGACGCCTTCGGCACCCCGCGGTCCCTGCTGGTCCTCGGCGGTACGTCGGAGATCGCTCTGGCCACCGCGCGCCGGCTGATCATCCGCCGTACGCGTACGGTCTGGCTGGCCGGCCGGCCCTCCGCCGCGCTGGACACCGCCGCCGAACGGCTGCGGACGCTCGGCGCGGACGTCCGTACCGTCGCCTTCGACGCGCTGGATCCCGGCTCGCACGAAGAGGCGCTCGGGAAGGTCTTCGCCGAGGGACACATCGACATGGTGCTGCTGGCCTTCGGCGTCCCTGGCGACCAGGCGCACGACGAGGCGGATCCGCTCGCGGCGGTGCGGGTCGCCCAGACCAATTACACCGGCGCGGTCTCGGCGGGACTGGTGTGCGCGGGCGCGATGCAGATGCAGGGACACGGTTCGCTGGTGGTGCTGTCCTCGGTGGCCGGCGAGCGGGCCCGCCGCGCCAGTTTCATCTACGGGTCGAGCAAGGCGGGACTGGACGTGTTCGCGCAGGGTCTCGGCGACGCCATGCAGGGCACCGGGGTCCGGGTCATGATCGTCCGGCCGGGTCGCGTGCGGACGAGGATGACGGCCGGGCAGCCGCGGACTCCGCTGTCGACCACGCCGGAGGCGGTCGCGGCGGCCATCGAGCTGGGGCTGCGGCGACGCTCGGAGATGGTGTGGGTGCCCGGTGCGCTGCGGGTGGTGATGACGGCGATGCGGCACCTTCCGCGGCCGTTGTTCCGCAGGCTGCCGGTCTGAGGAGGGCGAACGGGCTGCCGCGGCGGCGGACTTGCGGTCCGAGCCGGACGCGACCTGCTCAGGGGCGCAGCGAGGCGGGATGGCCGAGCGGGGTGTTCTGGCTCGGCATGTCCGTCAGTCCGTCGCCGCCGCCGAACGCGTACTCGTGGAGCTTGCGCCAGACGCCGTCCGCGCCCTGCTCGTACAGCGCGAAGGACGCGCAGCTCCACTCCGCGCGATACTCCGACAGCTCCTCGTAGGCCGTGTCCATCGCCTCCTCGGCGATACCGTGCGCCACGGTCACATGCGGGTGGTACGGGAACTGGAGCTCTCGGACGAGCGGCCCGGACGCGTCCCTGACGCGCTTCTGCAGCCAGGCGCAGGCCGACGCGCCCTCGACCACCTGGACGAAGACGACGGGCGAGAGTGGCCGGAACGTGCCGGTGCCGGAGAGCCGCATCGGGAAGGGCCGGCAGCCGGAGGCGACCGTGGCGAGGTGCTCCTCGATCGCGGGCAGCGCCGCTCCGTCGACCTCGGTGGGCGGCACGAGCGTGACATGCGTGGGGATGCAGTACGCGGCGGGATCACCGAAGCTCGCACGCCGTTCCTGGATCAGGCTGCCGTACGGCTCCGGGACCGCGATCGAAACGCCGAGCGTTACGGTCCCCACATCGTTCTCCTCAGTCCGTTAATCGGATGGTATGTCAGCGGTGCCCGCTCGCAAGTCTGGCGGCCGGACCGTCCGGCCGCCCGGCGCCCGGGGCGGCCGGGCCTCCGGCCGGGTCCGCCTCGGCCGTTCGGCCCTGCCGCCCGGTTCCGCCGTCCGGTACGGGCGCCGCTCCACGTCGCGCCGCTCGCGTCAGTGCTTGGCGGGCAGGAAGCCGACCCTGTCGTACGTCTGGGCCAGCGTCTCGGCCGCGACCGCGCGGGCCTTCTCGGCGCCTTCGGCCAGGATCGCGTCGAGCGTCTCCGGGTCGTCCAGATACTCCTGGGTACGGGTCCTGAACGGCGTAACGAAATCGACCATGACCTCCGCGAGGTCCGTCTTCAGCGCGCCGTAGCCCTTGCCGGTGTATTTCTGCTCCAGCTCCGCGACGCTGGTGCCGGTGAGAGTGGAGTAGATGGTGAGCAGATTGCTCACGCCCGGCTTGGCCTCGGCGTCGAAGCGGATCTCGCTGCCGGTGTCGGTGACCGCGCTCTTGATCTTCTTCGCGGTGGTCTTCGGCTCGTCCAGCAGATTGATCAGGCCCTTGGGCGTGGACGCCGACTTGCTCATCTTGACCGTCGGGTCCTGGAGGTCGTAGATCTTCGCGACCTCCCGGACGATGTGCGGCGCCGGGACCGTGAAGGTCTGGCCGAACCGGGTGTTGAAGCGCTCGGCGAGATCGCGGGTGAGCTCGACATGCTGCCGCTGGTCCTCGCCGACCGGGACGGCGTTCGCCTGGTAGAGCAGGATGTCCGCGACCTGGAGGATCGGATAGGTGAACAGACCGACCGTGGCGCGGTCGGCTCCCTGCTTGGCGGACTTGTCCTTGAACTGCGTCATCCGGGAGGCCTCGCCGAAGCCGGTGAGGCAGTTCATGACCCAGGCGAGCTGGGCGTGCTCCGGGACATGACTCTGGATGAAGAGCGTGCAGCGCCGCGGGTCGAGACCGGCGGCGAGAAGCTGGGCGGCCGCGAGGCGGGTGTTGGCGCGCAACTCGGCGGGATCCTGCGGGACGGTGATCGCATGCAGGTCCACGACCATGTAGAAGGCGTCGTGGGTGTCTTGCAGCGCCACGTACTGGCGCACCGCACCGAGGTAGTTCCCGAGGTGGAACGAGCCGGCGGTGGGCTGGATACCGGAGAGCGCGCGGGGACGATCAGAGGCCATGCTCACCATTCTCTCAGGTGCGGCTGACAGCTCGGGAACGGATCTCCGAAGGTGGGAACCGATCCCCGGCGACCGGTGTATCAAAGCTGTGAGCACTCGGGAGGGGACCCTGGAGGGGGGCCGTGCCCTGACGGTCGCGGATGAGGCGGCGGTGATCGCGCGCGTGCGTTCCGGTGATCCGGAGGCGTACGCGGAGCTGGTGCGCGCGCACACGGGCGTCGCACTGCGCGCGGCGGTGGCCTGTGGGGCGGGACCGGACGCGGAGGACGTGGTGCAGGCCGCGTTCTTCAAGGGCTATCGCGCGCTGGGCGGCTTCCGGGACGGAGCGTCGTTCCGTCCCTGGCTGCTGCGGATCGTTGTCAATGAGACAAGGAACACAGTGCGCTCGGCGGCCCGGCTGCGGGCTCTGGCGGGGCGGGAGGCCATGTTGCTGGGCACCGAGCCGCTGATACCGGAGTCGGCGGATCCGGCCGCCGTGGCCATGGCGGAGGAGCGGCGTGCGCTGCTGGTGGCCGCGCTGGAGAAGCTGAGCGAGGACCAGCGGCAGGTGGTGACATACCGCTATCTGCTGGAGATGGACGAGGCGGAGACCGCCGAGGCGCTGGGCTGGCCGCGTGGCACGGTCAAGTCCCGGCTGAACCGCGCGCTGAAGAAATTGAGCGGATTCGTGTCGGTGCCGGACCGGGCCGGACAGGAGGGAGGTGAGGGGCATGAGTGAGGACGAGGAGGCCGAGCGACCGCGACTCGACGAGCTGCCGGAGGAGTTGCGGGCTCTGGGGCGCGGGATACGGATTCCGGATGTCGACGGCGAGACGATGGCGGAGCGGGTACTGGCACAGCTCCTCGCCGAGGCCGTACCCGTACCGGCACCCGGGCCGATGGGCCGGACCGACCGGGTCCGCGGCTGGCTGCGCGGGCGGTGGCGGATGCTGGCCGCCGCGCTCTCCGGCCTGGTGGTGGTGCTGGTGCTGACACCTCCCGTGCGGGCGTCGGTGGCGGACTGGTTCGGCTTCGGCGGGGTCGAGGTGCGGTATGACCCGTCGGCCGGTCCACGGCCGGCGGAGCCCGTGCGGGTGCCGGGCTGCGACCGTCCGGTGACACCGGCCGAGGCGGCGCGGCGCGCGGGTTTCACTCCGCGAGTGCCGGCCGGGCTCGGCCCTCCGGACGCGATGTCGCTGCGCGGGACACCGCGTCCGGAGGGCCGCGGCGCCATGGTCAGCCTCTGCTGGACCGAGCGGGGGCGGACGCTGCGCCTCGACGAGTTCGCGGCGTCGCTGGACATGAGCTTTGTGAAGCAGGTCCGGGTCATGCCCCAGTGGCTGGAGCTGAGCGGTGGCACCGGCGTGTGGTTCGAGGAGCCGCATGTGCTGCGGTTCCGGCTGGTGAGCGAGGACGGCGAGGGATGGACGGAGACCGCGCGGCCGGCGGGCCCCACGCTGCTGTGGGATGACGGCGACATCCAGGGAGCGTCCGCCGGCGAGCGGCTGACACTGCGGCTGGAAGGGGTCGAGTCGTTGGCGAGGGCGAGGGCCATCGCGGAATCGGTCCGTTGAGACGGGCCGCGGAGTGGGAACCGGAAGCGGCCGAGCGGTGTAAAGGAGGTGACGCGAAGGCGGTGCGGACGGGCCGCGCCGCGCGTCGGCAGGGGGAAGCATGCGACAGCGATATGCGCGAACGCTCCGACGGGCCGCCGTACTTGTGGCGGCGCTGGCACTGACCTGGGGCTTCGCTCCGAGCGCCATGGCCGGAGGCCCGACCAGCGTGCTGATCGCCTCACCGGAGAGTGAGGAGACGGCCGCGCTCTACTACACCGACAAGGAGTACGCCGAGCTGACGCGGCAGCTCGGCGCCCTGGAGGAGCCGGCGCCAAAGGCGCCGGGACAGAAGGAGCGGCCGCGCTCGCTGGACGGCGCGCTGGGGTCGCGGCAGATCAATGTGACCTGGATGCTCCACGATGTGCGGCCCTGGCGGGTGGACCGGGTGTACACCAGCGCGGATCTCTCCACGATCTGGATAGCCACCTTGCCGCAACCGTCGCCGCGGCAGGAGGTGAGCTGGCACCGGGCGGAGCAACCGGCGGCGCTGCGGGCCTTGTTGAAGAAGCTCGGGCTGATGGGCGAGAAGACCGGTGCGGGTCTGTCCGGCGGCATGGCGCCGCCGCCCGCCGTGGAGGCGGGCGGGAGCGCCGCCGGGGCCGCCGGTCCGGACGTCCCGGCGCGCGAGCGGGAAGAGGCCACCGCGTCGGCGGCAGCCGACGATTCGGCCGTGTGGTGGTGGGCGGCAGGCGCGCTGGGCGCCGGTACGGCGATCGGTCTGGTGCTGCGTCCGCTGGCCGGGCGACTGCCGCGCCCGCCGTTCGGCGGGCGCGGTGGGCCGGGGACCGGCGGTCCGCGTCAGCAGTTGCTGGACGTCTGAACCCGGTCCGGCCGCCCGGGAGTCCGCCGGTCGCTGGGGCCGGGGCTCCGTCGGAGCGGTAAGCGGGGTCTCCGTCGGAGCGGTAAGCCGGGATCAGACAGGCAGGCCGGGGGCCGGGAAGGCGGTCATCAGGTCGGCGACCTCGGCGCGGATCGTGGCCAGCGCGTCCTCGTCTCCCTTGCCCGCCGCGGTGACGCCCCGGTCGATCCAGTCGGCCACGGCCGCCATATGGGAGGTGTCAAGACCGCGGGAGGTGAGGGAGGGGGTGCCGATCCGCACGCCGGAGGGATCGAAGGGCTTCCGCTGGTCGTAGGGCACGGTGTTGTAGTTGACCACGATCCCGGCCCGGTCCAGCGCCTTGGCGGCCACCTTGCCGGGCACGTCCTTGGGTGTGAGGTCCATCAGGATCAGATGGTTGTCGGTGCCGCCGGAGACAAGGTCGAAGCCGCGCGCGAGCAGTTCCTCGGCCAGAGCCCCGGCATTGGCGACGACCGACCGCGCGTAATCACGGAAGGAGGGACGGGCCGCCTCGTGCAGGGCGACCGCGATGGCGGCGGTGGTCTGGTTGTGCGGGCCGCCCTGAAGGCCGGGGAAGACCGCCTTGTCGATGGCCTTGGCATGCTGCTCCCGGGACATCAGCATCGCGCCGCGCGGGCCGCGCAGGGTCTTGTGGGTGGTCGTCGAGATCACGTCGGCATACGGCACCGGGGAGGGATGGACACCGGCCGCGATCAGCCCGGCGATATGAGCGACATCGGCGACCAGCACCGCGCCGGACTCCTCGGCGATCTCACCGAAGGCCGCGAAGTCGATGGTGCGGGGAAGTGCGGTACCACCACAGAAGATGATCTTGGGCCGCTCCGTGAGCGCGAGCCGGCGCACTTCGTCGAAGTCGATCAGGCCGGTGTCCTGACGCACGCCGTACTGCACGCCCCGGAACCACTTGCCGGTGGCCGACACACCCCAGCCATGGGTGAGATGGCCGCCCATCGGAAGGGACATGCCCATCACGGTGTCACCGGGCTCGGCGAAGGCGAGATAGACGGCGAGGTTGGCCGGTGAGCCCGAATAGGGCTGGACATTGACGTGCTCGACGCCGAAGAGGTCTTTGGCACGGGCGACCGCGAGCAGTTCGATCTGGTCGATGACCTGCTGGCCCTCGTAGTAGCGACGGCCCGGATAGCCCTCGCTGTACTTGTTCTGCAGGACGGTCCCGGACGCTTCGAGGACCGCCCGCGAGACATAGTTCTCGCTGGGAATGAGGCGCAGGGTCTCGGCCTGGAGCCGTTCCTCGGCGCCGACGAGCGCGGCCAGTTCCGGGTCGTCCACCGAGAGGGCGGGATGATGGGTGGGATGCGTCATGGTGTCCTCCGGGACGATCCGTGCTCGGTCGTGGTCCCGGGGTGCCCAGGCGGGCGGCACCTCGTGCGATGAACCGCGCGCGGCTCCACCGCGGTCTGTTCCGCGTACGCCAGTCGCCGTGCGTACCACCCAGCGTAAGGGCTGCCCCGTCATCCCCGGCGGATCAGCGCGCGGCGTCGGATGCGGTGCATCGCGAGGCGGAGGAGCGGGCTCGTACGGGACGTCGTGGCTGGCCCCGACAACGCCGCGAGCGGGCGTGCCGGGCGTCGTGGGCCAGGCGGGATGTGTCAGACCGGACCGAGGCGCTGTGCACCGGCGCGCGGGCCTTGTTCGGCCGGGGCACGCCGGGAGCAAGGTTTCCTCGTCCGCCCGGCGAGCGACGATAGAAAGTGGGGCATTGCCCCGCTCACGCCGGACAGCTTGTCCTGACCGATCGGAGAACCCGTGTCGACAACGGAGCGTGCCATCGCCTCGGCGGAGGCCCACAGTGCGCACAATTACCACCCGCTGCCCGTCGTCGTCGCCTCGGCGGACGGTGCGTGGATGACCGATGTCGAGGGCCGTCGCTACCTCGACATGCTCGCCGGATACTCGGCGCTCAACTTCGGCCATGGCAACAGGCGGCTGATCGATGCCGCCAAGGCCCAGTTGGAGCGGGTGACACTCACCTCCCGGGCGTTCCACCACGACCGGTTCGCCGACTTCTGCGCGGAGCTGGCCGAGCTGTGCGGCATGGAGATGGTCCTGCCGATGAACACCGGGGCGGAGGCGGTGGAGACGGCGGTGAAGACCGCCAGGAAGTGGGGCTACCGGGTCAAGGGCGTGCCGGACGGCATGGCGAAGATCCTGGTCGCGGCCAATAACTTCCACGGCCGGACGACCACGATCATCAGCTTCTCCACGGACACGGAGGCGCGGGCGGACTACGGGCCGTACACGCCCGGGTTCGAGATCGTTCCGTACGGGGATCTCACGGCGCTGGGCACGGCGATGACCGAGAACACCGTGGCCGTGCTGCTGGAGCCGATCCAGGGCGAGGCCGGGGTGCTGGTACCGCCGGCCGGTTATCTCGCCGGGGTGCGGGAGCTGACCCGGGAGCGCGATGTGCTCTTCATCGCGGATGAGATCCAGTCGGGCCTGGGCCGGACGGGCAGGACGTTCGCCTGTGAGCACGAGGGCGTGGTGCCCGACATGTATGTCCTCGGCAAGGCGCTGGGCGGCGGTGTGGTGCCGGTGTCGGCCGTGGTCTCCTCGGCCGAGGTACTCGGTGTGCACCGTCCCGGCGAGCATGGTTCGACGTTCGGCGGCAATCCACTGGCCTGCGCGGTGGCGCTGGAGGTCATCGCGATGCTCAGGACCGGCGAGTTCCAGCAGCGCGCCGCGGAGCTCGGCGACCATCTTCACCACGAGCTGGGACTGCTCGTCGGCGGCGCGGTGGAGACGGTGCGCGGCCGCGGCCTGTGGGCCGGCGTCGACATCGTGCCGTCGCACGGGACGGGCCGGGAGATCTCGGAGCGGCTGATGGAACGGGGAGTGCTGGTGAAGGACACGCACGGCTCCACGATCCGGATCGCTCCGCCACTGGTGATCAGCAAGGAGGACCTGGACTGGGGCCTGGACCAGCTCCGGTCGGTGCTCGCGGACCGCAGCTAGGCCGAGCTAGGCCCTGTCTGACACATCCCGCCGTCGCCGCAGTAGGACGGCGAGCACAGAACGGCCGTCACACGATGACATGGGGCACGAATCGGGCGTACTCGTCCGTGATCAGGCCCGAGGACTCCCGGATGCCCAGGCCCGCCGCCTCGTCCTCGACGACCCATGCTCCGAGCACCACATGGTTGCCGTCGAAGTCGGGCAGCGGGGCCAGTTCCTGGTAGCAGCACGCCTCGTCCCGTATCACCGGCGCCGTGCCCGGCCGGTGGACGGTGATCCCGGCGCCTTCGCGGCCGAGCAGGGGCTTGGAGACATAACCGGTGGCGGCGAGTTCATGAGGGCCGCCGAGATGGGCGGGCAGCAGATTGGGATGGCCCGGGTGGAGTTCCCAGAGGATCGCGAGCAGCGCCTTGTTGGAGAGGAGCATCTTCCAGGCCGGTTCGATCCAGCAGGTGGTGCCGGTGCCGCCGCCGTTGTCGAGAGTGTCCAGGACATGCGGACCGAACCGGTCGGTGGCCAGCCACTCCCAGGGATACAGCTTGAAACAGCTCCGCACGAAGCGCAGCCGCTCGTCGACGAAGCGGCCGGAGAGCCGGTCCCAGCCGATCTGTTCGACGGAAAGCGCCTCGGTGTCGAGACCGGCCTGCTCGGCGGTCTCGCGCAGATACGCGACCGTCATCAGGTCCTCGCCCAGTTCGTCACCGTCGGAGTGCGCGAAGTGCACGGGTCCGGGCGGCAGGAGGGTGGACTGCCGCTTCCAGGCGGCGACGAGACGTTCGTGGAGGGAGTTCCACTGGTCGGCGCCGGGGAAGCGCTCCTCCATCCAGAACCACTGCGCGCTCGCGGCTTCGACCAGTGAGGTGGGCGTGTCGGCGTTGTACTCCAGCATCTTGGCCGGTCCTGTGCCGTCGTAGCGCAGATCGAACCGGCCGTAGAGGGACGGCAGTTCGGACCGGCGCTGCCAGGACTCGGCTATCAGTGCGGCCAGCCTCGGGTCGGTGATACCGAGGTCCTCGAAGCGGTCGCGCTCCACGATGTGCGCGGCGGCGTCCAGACACAGCCCGTGCAGCTCCTCGACGACCTCTTCGAGGGCCTCGATCTCGGGCAGAGCGAAGGTGTAATAGGCGCTCTCGTCCCAGTAAGGGCGCAGCGAACCGTCCGGGTAGCGAGTGAGCGGATAGACGACGCCCTGCTCCTCGACGGTCTGCTGCCAGCCGGGCCGAGGGTCGATGGTGTGACGTTTCATCAGCGGTTCACCGGGCCACGCGGATCATCAGCCACCGCCGGAGCCGGAGCAGCCGAAGCCACCGCGGTCGACCGCGGACTTGTCGAAGCTGCCGCCGTCGACCTTGCCCTTGTCGCTGGATCCGCCGTAGTAGTACGAGCCCCTGCCGCCGCTCTTGCACTCGGAACTGGGCAGTCGCGCCCGGCTCGTCCGGTCGGCGCACCGCTTGTCGGGCTCCGAGCCGCACGAGGTGATCGCGACCGCGAGCAGTCCCATACCGCCGAGTACCACGGTGCTCGACCTCAGCCTCCGTTGCCGCACCGTCATGTGCCGCCTCCCCCGTCGCATGCGAACCGGCCTATGAGCAGAGCCGTCTGGACACACTAGTGCGACGGGGCGAACATTGCCGGAACAGGCCCTGGCTGGATGACCGGACCACATGGTCGCCCCACATGGTCGCCATGGAGGTGCGCGGCTTCCGTGCCTCTGACGCCGCGTCGCCGGTCGCCTCGCCGGTCGGCCGCTTCGTCGGCGTGGTCCGGTTCGTGGCGCGGACGGCGGCCCGCGTCGGCGAGCCCCCGGCGGTGGCGGAGCCGGGTGCCGGGGGCTGCCGTGACGGGCCGCCGCGGACTACTCGCTCGCGCCGCTGCCGTAAGGACGGGTGATGACTTCCATGCCGTGTCCCGCCGGGTCCGCGAAGTACACGCCCCGGCCGCCGTCATGGTGGTTGATCTCGCCGGGCTGTTTGCGGTGCGGATCGGCGTAGTACGTGATCCCGGCGTCCTGGATCCGCCGGAAGATCCCGTCGAACTCTTCCTCGGTGACCAGGAAGGCGTAGTGCTGCGAGACGATGGACTCCGCCGGAATGGCCGCGAAGTCGAGCGTGACGCCGTTGCTCAGCTCGATCGGGATGAACGGGCCCCACTCGGCCCCGACTTCGACATCCAGGATGTGCGCCAGGAAATCGGCGGATTCCCGGCTGTCCCGGGAATGGATGATGGTGTGATTCAACTCGACTGACACTGTGGAATGCCTCCGTAAGGCAAACTCACGGGCACCTCCATGCCTCACCCGGACGGTGACCGACACGCGACGCCGTACTGACGATCCTAAGGGCTGTCCCGTATCCACGCTCCCGGATCTCCGGCGGTGTCACGGCAGCACCCGGCCCAGCGCGTCCAGCGCCCCGGTCCACGCGCTGTCCGTCGGCGTGCCGTAGCCGACCACCAGGGCGTCCCTGCCCGGTCGCACCGAGGGATGGCGGAAGCTCGCCATGCCGTTGAGCGCCAGTCCTTGCCAGGCCGCCGCCTCGACGACTGAGCGTTCGGTGCCCGGCGGCAGCTCGACGACGGCATGGAGTCCGGCCGCGATGCCGGTCACGCCGACGGCCGGGTCCCGGTCAGCGAGCGCGGCGACGAGCTGATCGCGGCGCCGGCGGTAGCGCAGACGCATGGAGCGGACATGGCGGTCGTACGCGCCCGAGGCGATGAACTCCGCGAGTGTGAGCTGATCCAGCGCGCTGGACACCCAGTCCACCTCGCCCTTGGCCTCCATCACCTCTCCCACCAGCTCCTGCGGCAGCACCATCCACGCGAGCCGCAGCCCGGGCGCCAGGGACTTGCTCGCCGTGCCGAAGTACGCCACCCGCTCGGGATCCAGTCCTTGAAGTGCACCGACAGGCTGGCGGTCGTAGCGGAACTCGCCGTCGTAATCGTCCTCAAGGATCAAGCCGCCCGTGCGGCGCGCCCAGTCGACGGCCGCCGCGCGCCGGTCGGGATGGAGCGCCACACCGGTCGGGAACTGGTGCGCCGGTGTCATCAGCACCGCGCCGGCACCTTTCGCGTCCGCCAGCTCCTCCGTACGGGCACCGCGTTCGTCCAGCGCGAGCGCGGTCATGCGCATCCCCGCCCTGGTCAGGATCTTCCAGTGCACATCGAGCCCGTACGACTCCACGGCCACCGCCCGCACCCGCCGCGCGAAGAGCACGTTCGCCATCAGCATCAGACCGTGGACAAAGCCGGAGCAGATCACGATCCGCTCCGGATCGGCGTACACGCCGCGCGCCCGCGCCAGATAGTCGGCGAGGACGGTACGCAGTTCGATCCGGCCGCGCGCGTCGCTGTATCCGAACGCCTCGGCGGGCGCGGCGGTCAGTGCCCGGCGCGCGGCCGTCAGCCACTGCGCGCGCGGGAATCCGGCCAGGTCGGGAAAGCCCGGCAGCAGGTTGTGGGCGGGCCGGCGGTCGACCGGCCGCGTCCTCGGCACCGGAGGCGCGGGTCTGCGGGGCGCGGCCCGCCGGGCCACTCGCGTCCCCGAGCCCTGCCGCGCGGTGAGCCAGCCCTCGGCGACCAGCTCGGCGTACGCGTCGGCCACGGTGTTGCGGGCGATGCCCAGATCGGCGGCGAGCGAACGCGAGGAGGGCAGCCTGGTGCCGGGCGCGAGACGGCCGGTGCGGACGGCTTCACGCAGGGCGTCCATCAGCCCGGCACGCAGTCCGGCGCCGCGCAGCTCCAGATGCAGATCGGCGCCGAAGGCCGTCCCGGCGCCGGACCCGTCCGCGCGCTCCGACGCGGTCCCGGACCCGGACGCCCCATCAGGTCCCGGCTCCGTCTCGCGCCCGGGTCCGTCCTCTGCTCGCGCCGCCGGAGTGGCCCAGGAATCCGTCATGGAAGTGGACCATACCTCTGTGCCATCACACGCGTAGCGTCGATCTCATGACAGCGACGACAGCGAACACGACGAACGCAGCGAGCTCAGCCACGGAGTACAACCCGGAGCACACGCCCCGGCTCGACCTGGCCAAGCTCGCCCCCGAGGTCTACAAGGCCATGATCCGGCTGGACGCCGCCGCCCGGCAGGGCGTCGACCCGACCCTGCTCGAACTCGTCAAGATCCGCGCCTCCCAGATCAACCACTGCGCGTTCTGCCTCGACATGCACACCAAGGACGCGCTGGCGGCCGGCGAGTCGGTGGAGCGGATCATCCAGCTCGGCGCCTGGGAGGAGTCGCAGCACTTCTACACCGCGAAGGAGATCGCGGCGATCGAGCTGACCGACGCGATCACCGTGCTGACCGACGGTTTCGTGCCGGACGAGGTGTACGCGAAGGCCGCGAAGCAGTTCGACGAGACCGAGCTGGCCCATCTCATCGGCGCGATCACGGCGATCAACGCCTGGAACCGGTTCGGTGTGTCCACCCGGTTGGTGCCGGGCCACTACACGGCCGGCCAGGTCAGGCACTGACCGGTTCAACGGACAACGGGACACGAGGACATGACAGTTTCGGCCTTTCGCGCGCTGCACCACGGCCGCGCCGACGACGACCCGCTCATCCTGCCGGGTCCCTGGGACGCCGCCAGCGCCCGCGTCTTCGCGGACGCGGGCTTCCCGGCGCTCGCCACGCCGAGCGCCGGGCTGGCGGCCTCGCTCGGTCATGAGGACGGTGCGACTCCGCCGGACGAGATGTTCGGCGCGGTCGCCCGGATCGCCCGCGCCGTCTCCGTACCCGTGTCGGCGGACATCGAGGACGGCTACGGCCTCGCTCCCCAGGAGCTGGTCGCCCGTCTCCTGGACACGGGCGCCGTCGGCTGCAATCTGGAGGACTCCTCCGGCGGCACGCTCAAGGATCCGCGTCGCCACGCCGACTGGCTGGCGGAGGTGTGCGCCGCCGCCGGCGACGATCTCTTCGTCAACGCGCGCGTCGACACCTTCGTCCACGGCGGCGGCGACCCGGCCGACGCGGTGGCCCGTGCCCGTCTCTATGTCGCCGCCGGTGCCGACTGCGTCTATCCGATCGCCGCACCGGCCGAGGCGCTTCCGGTGCTCCGGGCCGGTATCGAGGGGCCGGTCAACATGGTGGCGCTGCCCGGCGGCCCGCCTCTTCCCGAACTGGGCCGGCTGGGCGCGACACGCGTCACCTTCGGTCCGGGACTGCAACGGCGCGCCATGGCGGCCGTCAAGGACATGGCGGAACAGTTGCGCGGCTGAGCCGGGCGCGGCGCGCCGCAGGCGGTCCCGTTCGACGCGGAGTCGGGCCAGGGAGACCACGTCCTCTACGCTGTCCACCGGCTCAGCCGACCGCGTGGGCCGCCTTCCGGGGCCCGTGGCCGTCACCACCGAAAGATCCGTATGACCATGCACCACCCCGGCCTCCCGCAGGACCTGCCGTCGCCCGAGCTGCTCTGGGCCCGGTGGGCGGCGATCGCCGTTGTCACCGCCAATGAGGAGCGGGAGAGCGACCGCGATCCCACCGGCTACTGGCTCGACGACGAAGGTCTGCACTTCAACGACGCCGGCGCCTCCTGGTGGACGCTGATCCGGACGGAGGACGGCCGGGCGTTGCTCTTCGGCGAGGACGAGTCAGGCGGAGTGAAGTGGCACGAGCCGCCCGTCGATCTGTTCGAGGGCGCTCCGGAATGGCTGCCGCACGACAGGCTCCAGTACCTGCTCGAAGGCTATGAACTCGGATGTGTCTACTGGTACGAGGACGGCGCCTGGGCCCGCGCGCCCTATCCCGACGGCCTGCGCGACGACGGTCTCGACGGCGGGATGGGCCGGTTCGGTTCACGGGAGCGCGCGGCGGACGAGCTGGACGCCTGTCTCGACTCGGAGATCGACTTCGAGCGCGTCATGGACCTGATCACGCACGCCGAGCAGGGCACGCTGACCGGTGGGCTGCTGGAGACCCTTGTCGCCGAATCCGACTGGGCCGACTCCGACCCGCATGCCATGGCGGAGGCGCTGCGCCGCTCCCGCCTGGACGAAGGCGGCACCGGCCAGGAGTTCTGACCACGGCCGGTACGGCCCCGGCGGCCGTCCCGGCTGCGGCCCGCCCGCCTCTCTACTCCTCCGGCAGCCACTTCCGCCACACCGTCTCGTTCGCCCCGACCCACTTCCCGGCCGCCGCCTCCGGCGAGAGGCCCTGGTCGGCGATCATCAGGGCCACCTCGTTCTGCTGCTCGGTCGTCCAGGTGAAGTTCTTCAGCAGCGCGGCGGCTCCACCGCCCTGCCTGGCGAAGTCCGCGTTGAGGTACTTCTGGAGCGGAGTGTGCGGATAGGCGCAGGCGACCTTCTCGGGATCGGCGTCACAGCCCTCCTTGTACTCGGGAAGCCGGACCTCCGTCATCGGCACCTTCTCGAACAGCCACTGCGGCTT
This sequence comes from Streptomyces sp. AK02-01A, assembly GCF_033795305.1. NCBI lineage: Bacteria > Bacillati > Actinomycetota > Actinomycetes > Kitasatosporales > Streptomycetaceae > Streptomyces > Streptomyces sp. AK02-01A. The sequence continues at coordinate 89,292 of NZ_JARBAE010000015.1, read as the reverse complement.
GTACCAGTAGCTGAGGAAGGGCTTCTTCTCTTTGGCGAACTGCTTGATCTGCGTGATCTGCGCCGCCTCCGAGCCCGCGAACACGACCTGGAAGTCCAGGTCCAGGCTGTTCACCAGCGCCTTGTCATGGGTGACATACGACGGTGAGCCGTCCAGGAGCTGTCCCTTGCCGCCGCTCTCCGGAGTGCGGAACTGATCCGCGTACGTGTCGAGGTTCCGCCAGTCGGTGACGTCCGGATGCCGCTTCGCGAAGTACGTCGGGACAAACCAGCCGATGTGCCCGGTGACTCCGAGGTCTCCGCCTGGTTCGATCGTCTTCTTGTCGTCGACGTACCGCTTCTCCTGGTCGGGATGGCCCCAGTCCTCCAGGATGGCGTCGACCCGGCCCTGGCTGAGCGCGTCCCAGGCCGGGATCTCGTCGACCTGGACGGTGTCCACGCGATAGCCCAGTTCGTGTTCGAGCAGATACGTCGCCACCGCCACATTGGCCTGGGCGCCGACCCAGGACTGCACGGAGAGCGTGACGGTCTTCGAGCCTCGCGCGTTGGCGTACGGAGACGCCTGCTGGGTCATGTCGGCCGCGCCGCAGCCGGTGGCCGCCAACAGCGCGGCCACCGAGGCGAGGGCCAACGCCGGCCGCGTACGAGTCCGCTGATGAGTACGGGCCATGTCAGGCATCCTTACGGTTCCGGCCGGTGCGGCGTTCGGTGGGCTGGGTGACCCGGTCGAGCATCAGGCCGAGACAGACGATGGCCGCGCCGGCGACGAGCCCGGTCGCCAGATCGCCCTGCGCCAGGCCGAACACCACGTCGTACCCGAGTGCCCCGCCGCCCACCAGACCGCCGATGATGACCACGGCGAGCACCAGGACCACTCCCTGGTTGAGCGCGAGGAGCAGCGCGGGACCGGCCAGTGGAAGCTGCACCTGGCGCAGTCGCTGGCCACCGGTCGCGCCGAGCGAGCGCGCCGACTCCAGGGCCGCCGGGTCGACCTGGCGCAGTCCCTGGGTGGTGATGCGGACGACGGCCGGCAGGGCGTAGACGACAGCGGCGGCGACGGCGGGCGCCCGGCCCACGCCGAAGAGAGCGACCACCGGTATCAGATAGACGAACTGCGGCAGGGTCTGGAAGACGTCCAGCACGGGCCGGAGCAGTGCCTCGGTCCTGGCACCGCGAGCGGCCGCGATCCCGGCGGCGAAGCCGATGACAAGGGTGACCGCGACGGCGGCCAGCACCTGGGACAGCGTGTCCAGGGACGGCTTCCACACGCCGAGGACACCGATCGCGGCCATGGCGAGGACGGCCGTCAGAGCTGTCCGCCAGGTGCCGATCAGCAGCGCGAGACCGGCCACGAGCAGCAGGACGGACCACCACGGCAGGATCTGGAGACCGTCGCGGAGCGGGTCGAGGATCCAGCCGGTGAAGTGGCCGGCCCAGTCGGCGGTGCCGCCGATGAGCGGGACTCCGGAGTAGAGATGGCCGGTCATCCAGTCGACGGCGCGGTTGACGGGTCCCGCGATGTCCACGGTCCAGGCGTCCGGCCAGGTGAGCCGGTCCGTGAGCCGTCCCGCGGCGACGACGAGGACGGCCGCCGCGGCGGCGACGGCCCAGCCGGTCCGGCCCGTACGGAACCGTCCCGCGCCGCGCGCCCGGTCGCCGGAGCCCGCCGCGGCCGTCGTACGGTCCAGCACCACGGCGAGCAGCACGATCGGCAGTCCGGCGGCCAGCGCCGCGCCCACATCGACCGAGGCCAGCGCCTGGTAGACCCGGTCGCCGAGACCACCGGCGCCGATCACGGACGCGATCACGGCCATCGAGAGCGCCATCATGATCGTCTGGTTGAGGCCGAGCAGCAGTTCCTTGCGCGCGAGCGGCAGACGCGCGGTCAGCAGCCGCTGCCGTCCGGTCGCGCCGAGCGAGGCGACCGCCTCCATCACTCCGCCGTCCGCGTCACGCAGGCCGAGCGCGGTGAGCCGGGCCATCGGCGGAGCCGCGTACACGACGGTCGCCAGCACCGCCGCCGGGACGCCGATGCCGAAGATCAGCACCACCGGCAGCAGATAGGCGAAGGCGGGCAGCACCTGCATGGTGTCGAGCAGCGGCCGCAGCACCCGGTACAGCCGGTCCGAGAGTCCGGCGGCGAGTCCGAGCAGCGCGCCCAGCGCCACGGAGACGGTGACCGCCACGGTCATCAGCGCCAGGGTCTGCGTGGTCGGCACCCACATGCCGAGCAGACCGCAGACGGCGAACGAGACCGCGGCGGTGACGGCGAGCCGTAGGCCGGCGACCCGCCAGGCGATCAGCGCGGCGGCCGCCGTGACACCGGCCCAGCCGATGCCGAGCAGCAGCAGATACACGCCGCGCACGGCCAGCACGACGGCGTTGCTGATGTGTCCGAAGAAGTAGAGGAAGAGCGGATGGCTGTCGCGGTTGTCGATGATCCAGTCGCTGGCGCCGCCGAGCGGTCCTGACAGATCGACGGTCAGCGCGCCGGGCCAGGCGGTGCCGGGCCAGCGGGTGAGGGCCGCCGGTACGAGGACCGCGGCGAACACGGCGAGCAGCAGCAGCTTGCCGGACATCCGGCCGCTGAGCAGGGACGAGAGCGCCGTGCGCGGGACGGACGCGGTGGTCGTGGCGGTGGCCGTCACAGAATCGTCTCCCTGGCCTCCGGCCGCGCCGCGGACGGCGCCCTGGACCCGGCCGTGCCCGCCACCACCTCCAGCAGACAGGCCCGGTCGACGACGCCGAGCAGCCTGCCCTTGTCGACGACGCGCGCCGCCGCTTCGCCGGAGCGCGCGACCGCCTCGATCGCCTCGGAGACGGTCGCGGTCGGAGCGAGCGCAGGACCGGAGTCGGTGTCACCGGCCACCGCGTGCCGCATGGCGGCTCCTACGGTGATGACCTGCTCACGCGGCACGTCACGGACGAAGTCCCGTACATACGCGTCGGCCGGCCGGCCGACGATCTCCTCCGGTGTGCCGAGCTGCACGATCCGGCCGTCGCGCATGAGCGCGATCCGGTCGCCGAGGCGCAGCGCCTCGTTGAGGTCATGGGTGATGAACACCATCGTGCGGCCCTCCTCGCGGTGCAGCCGGAGGACCTCCTGCTGCATATCGCGGCGGATGAGCGGATCGAGCGCGCTGAACGGCTCGTCGAACAGCAGGACGTGCGGATCGACGACCAGCGCGCGGGCCAGTCCGACCCGCTGCTGCTGACCGCCGGAGAGCTGGCCGGGCCGGCGGTTCTCCAGTCCGTCGAGGCCCACCTTGGCGACGGCGCCGGCGGCCTTCTCCCGGCGCTCCGCCCGGCCCATGCCCTGGATCTCCAGGCCGTAGGCGACATTGTCGAGGACCGAACGGTGCGGCAGCAGACCGAAGTGCTGGAAGACCATGGCGGCGCGGTGGCGGCGCAGTTCGCGCAGCCGGGCCTTGTCCATGGACAGGACGTCCTCGCCGTCGATGGCGATCCGTCCTGACGTCGGCTCGATGAGCCGGGTCAGACAGCGCACGAGCGTGGACTTGCCGGAGCCGGACAGGCCCATGACGACAAAGACCTCGCCCTGGTGGACGTCGAAGGAGACATCGCGTACGGCGGCGGTGCAGCCGGTGCGTTCGCGCAGCTCGGCCGGCGTGAGCGCGCCGAGCGCCGGGTCGCCGGGGACGCGGTGCGCCGTGGGGCCGAAGACCTTCCACAGGCCGCTGACGGCGAAGACGGGTGGTCGTCCGGCGCCCGGCGGCGCCGCGGCGCTCTCCGGGACATCCGCTGTCCCCGCGAATCGGTTCATCGGATCGGGCCCTTCTCCTCGGTGCGGATGTCCGCCGTACCGGCTTCGGTGCGCAGCAGTTCGGCGCATTTCTCTCCGACCATCAGGACCCCGATCATCGGATTCACGGCGGGCATCGCCGGGAAGACGGACGCGTCGGCGATCCGGATGCCGTCGAGTCCACGGATCCTCAGGTCCGGTGCGACCACGGCGAGTTCGTCGGTCGCGGCGCCCATCCGGCAGGTTCCGGCCGGGTGGTACACGGTGTGCGCGCACTTACGGGCGTACTCGCTCAGCTCCTCGTCGGAGGTGACCTCGGGTCCCGGGCAGACCTCGCGCTTCAGCCAGCTCGCCAGCGGCTCCGCCGCGGCGACCCGCCGCGCGATCCTGATGCCGTCGACGAGGGTCCGGCCGTCGTAGTCGTCCTCGTCGGTGAAGTAGCGGAAGTCCAGCGCCGGTTTGGCCTCCGGGTCCGCGCTTGTCAGCGAGAGCCGGCCACGGCTGCGCGGCTTGGGAATGTTCGGAGTCATCGACACGCCGTGCTCGGGCCGCTCGTAGCCCAGCCGCTCCGGATGGTCGGTGAACGGGATCTGGTAGAAGTGGAACATCAGATCCGGTCCCGCCGCCGCCGGGTCGCGCCGGACGAACAGGCCCGCGTCCGAATCCATCGCCGAGTTCTCCGGGATCGGTCCTTCCGTCTCCCAGACGATCACCGACTCGGGATGGTCGAGCAGGTTCTCGCCGACGCCCGGCAGATCGTGCGTGACGGGTATGCCGAGCTTCTCCAGATCCGCGCGCGGCCCGATGCCCGAGTGCAGCAGCAGTCGCGGACTGTCCACCGCTCCGGCGCAGACGAGGATCTCGCGCCGGGCCTCGACGAGCAGTTCCTCGCCGTCCTTCGTCCGCACGCGTACGCCCGTGGCGCGCGCGCCGTCCAGCTCCAGCCTGAACGCCCAGGTCTCCAGCAGCAGATGGAGATTGGGCCGGTCCAGGAAAGGATGCAGATAGGCGACCGACGCCGAGGACCGCTTGTTGTCCTCCGGGTGGTACGCGAGGTCGAAGAAGCCGGCGCCCTCGTGGAACGGCTTCTCGTTGAAGGAGCCGACGCGCGGGATGTCCAGCGCGTCCCGCGCCGCGTCGACGAAGTCACGTGCGATGGCGTTACGGTCCCGCTCGTCAACCGGCACGATGTTGTTGCGCAGCCGGCCGAAGTACGGCTCCATGGACCGCGCGTCCCAGCCCTCGGCTCCGGCCGCCGCCCACTCGTCCCAGTCCGACGGCAGCGGCTTGAACGCGATGAGCGTGTTGTGGGAGGAGCAGCCGCCGAGCACCCGGGCTCTGCTGTGTCTGATGTGCGAGTTGCCGCGTGGCTGCTCGGTCGTCGGATAGTCGTAGTCGAGGTCGCCGCCCAGCAGCCCCATCCAGCGCCGCAGTGTCAGCACGTCGGGACGGTCGATGTCGGACGGCCCGCCCTCGATGACGGCGACGGTGATGTCCGGGTCCTCGGTCAGCCGGGACGCGATCACCGATCCCGCGGTGCCGCCCCCGACGACGACATAGTCGTACTCGGCCATAGCTGCTCAGCTCCTCTTCCGGAGGTCCTGCGAGGTTCGGTCGCTCATGGGCGCGCGCCGGCGCGCGGTGCGGTCAGCCCGCGAACCAGCGGACCGGGCGCGGTTCGAGGTTCTGGTAGATGTGCTTGGCCTCGCGGTACTCGGCGAGTCCCGCCGGTCCCAGCTCCCGTCCGATGCCGGACTTGCCGAAGCCGCCCCACTCCGCCTGCGGCAGATAGGGATGGAAGTCGTTGATCCATACGGTGCCGTGGCGCAGCCGTCCGGCCACGCGCCGCGCGCGTCCCGCGTCCGCGCTCCACACGCCGCCCGCCAGCCCGTAGTCGGTGTCATTGGCCAGCGCGACGGCCTCGTCCTCGGTACGGAAGGTCTCCACGGTCAGCACGGGGCCGAACACCTCTTCCCGTATGACGCGCATGCCACGGTGGCACTGGTCGAGGACGGTCGGCTCGTAGAAGTAGCCGTCCGCGTGCCGTACGTCCGAAGGGTCCGGACGCTTGCCGCCGGCGCGCAGCACCGCGCCTTCCGCGAGCGCCGAGGCGACATAGTCCTCGGTCTTCGCGAGCTGTCCGGCCGAGACGAGCGGGCCGCACTCCACGCCCTCGCCGGTGCCGCGTCCGAGGCGGATCCGCTGGGCGCGGCGGGCGAGTTCACCGACGAAGCGCTCGCGTACGGACTCCTCGACGATAAGCCGCGAACCGGCCGAGCAGACCTGGCCGCTGTGGATGAAAGCGGCGTTCAGCGCCTGGTCGACGGCGGTGTCGAAACCCTCGTCGGTGGCGCAGGCGTCGGCGAAGACGACGTTCGGGTTCTTGCCGCCGAGTTCGAGTGCGACCTTCTTCACGCCGGAGGCGGCGGCCCGCATCACCTTCGTACCGCTGCTGAGTCCGCCGGTGAACGACACGAGGTCCACCGACGGGTGTTCGGCCATCCTGGCGCCCACGGTGTCGCCCGCGCCGGTCACCAGATTGGCGACGCCGGGCGGCAGACCGGCCTCGGCGAGCAGATCGATGAGGTCGACGGTGGAGAGCGGCGTGAGCTCGCTCGGCTTGACCACGAAGGTGTTGCCCGCGGCGAGCGCCGGAGCGATCTTCCAACTCGCCTGGAGGAGAGGGTAGTTCCACGGTGTGATCAGCGCGCAGACACCGACGGGCTCATGCACGACCACGCTGTGGACGGTGTCCGAGCCGGCGTCGACGACCCGGCCGCCGCTCTCGTTCATCACGAGATCCGCGAAGTAGCGGAAGGCGTCGGCGACGCAGTCGACGTCGACGCGGCCTTCCTCCAGGGTCTTGCCGGAGTCCCTGCTCTCCAGCAGCGCTGTCTTCTCCCGGTTGCGGATCAGCAGATCGGCGGTCCGGCGCAGCAGAGCGGCCCGCTCGGCGACCGGCGTACGCGGCCACGGACCGAGGTCGAACGCCGTGCGCGCGGCGGTGATCGCGGCGTCGGCGTCCTCGGCGCTCCCTTCGGACACGACGGCGAGCACGGTCGCGTCGGCGGGGTCGAGGATGTCGCGGGTGGCACCGGAGGAGGCTTTTCGCCACTCTCCGTCCACATGAATGGTCTGTTGTGCCGACACGTCGCGTATTGCCTTCCGCTTCCAGGGCCTTCTCCACCAGCGAGAACTGGCGATCCGGGCGCCTGCCCCGAAGGGCGGAAAGCATGCGTGTCCGATGACCGGAAGTGGATGGCGTCACGCGGCGGAGGTGTTACGCGCAGGGCCCCGGTCCACCGGGACTTCGGTGGACCGGGGCCCTGCGGGAGGCCGCGTGCGCTCCGTTCGGAGCGGTTTCGGCGTAATACGGCGTAATGCGGCGTCAGATCAGGCCGAGCTCGCGCACCGCGTCGCGCTCCTCGGCGAGTTCACGCACCGAGGCGTCGATCCGGGCGCGCGAGAAGTCGTTGATGTCCAGGCCCTGGACGATCTCGTACGCGCCGTCCTTGGTGGTGACCGGGAAGGAGGAGATCAGGCCCTCCGCCACACCGTAGGAGCCGTCGGACGGAACACCCATGGAGGTCCAGTCGCCCTCGGCGGTGCCGTTCACCCAGGTGTACACGTGGTCGAGGGCCGCGTTGGCCGCCGAGGCGGCCGAGGAGGCGCCACGGGCCTCGATGATCGCGGCGCCGCGCTTGGCGACGGTCGGGATGAACGTGTCGGCCAGCCATGCCTCGTCGTTCACGGTCTCCGCGGCGTTCTTGCCGGCGATCTCCGCGTGGAAGATGTCCGGGTACTGGGTGGCGGAGTGGTTGCCCCAGATCGTCAGGCGCTTGATGTCGGAGACCGCGGCGCCGGTCTTCCGCGCGAGCTGCGAGATCGCGCGGTTGTGGTCGAGGCGGGTCATCGCGGTGAAGCGCTCGGCGGGCACGTCGGGCGCGGCGGCCTGGGCGATCAGCGCGTTGGTGTTGGCCGGGTTGCCGACGACGAGCACCTTGATGTCGTCGGCGGCGTGGTCGTTGATGGCCTTGCCCTGCGGCTTGAAGATGCCGCCGTTGGCGGAGAGCAGGTCGCCGCGCTCCATGCCCTTCGTACGGGGACGGGCGCCGACGAGCAGGGCGACGTTCGCGCCGTCGAAGGCGACGTTCGGGTCGTCCGTGATCTCGATACCGCGGAGCAGCGGGAAGGCGGAGTCGTCGAGCTCCATCGCGGTGCCCTCGGCGGCCTTCAGGCCCTGCGGAATTTCCAGGAGACGCAGGTTGACCGGCACATCCGCGCCGAGCAGATGACCGGAGGCGATGCGGAAGAGCAGCGCGTAACCGATCTGGCCGGCCGCGCCGGTGACGGTGACATTCACGGGAGTGCGGGTCATGGCGATCTCCGTAAGAGCTGGCGGTGGGGGTCCCTGCCCCGGGTGCGGGACATCTCCACACGCTGAACTGAATCTTGACGTGAAGAGATATCCAGCGGTCAGGCTATCCGACCCGGGACACCGCGCCGCGCCGCCCCCTGGGCGCGGCCGGACGGCGTCCGTCCTCCCTCGGCGGAGAGGACGGACGCCGTCTCGCGCGCGTACCGCGAAAGCGTCAGACTCGACCGGTCCGCTGTCATGTCACGGTCGAGTGGACCACGTCCTCCAGGAACGGGATCTCCAGCCACGGCCTGGGCTGTGTCATCAGCGCGAGCAGCACGATCGCGAGACCCAGCAGGCCGTACGTGACCATGTCGGTGAAGCGCGAACGGACGGCCAGCATGCCCACGGACGGCAGCACGCGCCGCAGCGCCGCGCCGCCGATCAGAGCGAGGCCGATCAGGATCGTGCCGATCCGGAACGCCTCGGCGAAGGGATGCAGCCCGACGATCAGCAGCCCGAGGCCAATGGTCCCGAGCACGCTGAGCAGCGGCCACTGCCGCGCGGGCGCGGGCGCGTCCCGTGGCGCGGCGCGGCCGGCGCCCTCGGGCGGTGCGGTGTCCCGGGTGACGGGCGAGAAGCGCCGGGTCTCCTCGGCCGGTTCCGCCTCCTCGGCCGGTTCGTTGTCACCGGCCGGTTCCGCGTGATCGGTGTCTTCGGCGTGCTCGGCCTGGTCGGTGTGGCCGACTGCCTCGCGCGGCGCGGCGTCCGGTGCAGCGCCACGAGCCGTCGAGTCCGCCTCGGCGGGCTCTGCCGCCGGGCCCGCCTCCGCCACCGGAAGCACCGCCTCCGCGGGGCCCGCCGGCACCGTCCCTGCGCGGGCCCTCGGCGCGACACCCGTCGCCGGGAGAGCCGGCTCGGGCACGTCCCGTATCGGCGCGGCCGGCTCCGCGGTGTCCGTCTTCCGCGCGCCGCGCGGCGACCGGGCCGCGTCGCCCGCGCTCGTACCAGCACCCATGGGTGCCCCTTTCCGGATTACGGTTCGGCCGTCGGTCAGCCGGCGTCGGCGGCGGCGCGTTCGGCCGCCTCGACCACATTGACCAGAAGCTGGGCGCGGGTCATCGGGCCGACGCCGCCGGGGTTCGGCGAGATCCAGCCGGCCACCTCGGCGACGCCCGGGTGGACATCACCGACGATCTTGCCGTTCTCGTCACGGCTGACGCCGACATCGAGGACCGCCGCGCCCGGTTTCACGTCCTCGGGCTTGACGATGTGCGGTACTCCGGCGGCGGACACGATGATGTCCGCCCTCCTGAGGTGCGCCGACAGATCACGGGTGCCGGTGTGGCACTGCGTCACCGTCGCGTTCTCGGACTTGCGCGTCAGCAGCAGCGGGATCGACCGGCCGACGGTGATACCGCGGCCCACGACCACGATGTCCGCGCCCTTGATCTCCACGCCGTGGTGGCGCAGGAGCTGGATGATGCCGTACGGCGTGCAGGGCAGCGGCCCCGTCTCGTTCAGCACCAGCCGGCCGAGGTTCATCGGATGCAGCCCGTCGGCGTCCTTGGCCGGGTCCATCAGCTCCAGCACCCGGTTGGTGTCGATGCCCTTGGGCAGCGGAAGCTGCACGATGTAGCCGGTGCACTCCGGGTTGGCGTTCAGCTCCCGGACCACGGACTCGATCTCCTCCTGAGTGGCCGTGGCGGGCAGCTCGCGCTGGATCGAGGCGATACCGACCTCGGCGCAGTCGCGGTGCTTGCCGTTCACGTACCAGCGGCTGCCCGGGTCGTCGCCCACCAGCAGCGTCCCCAGGCCGGGCGTGACGCCCCGCTCTTTGAGAGCCGCCACGCGGACGGTCAGATCGGACTTGATCGCGGCTGCGGTGGCCTTGCCATCGAGAATCTGGGCAGTCATGACCCCATCCTCGCGGATGACCCCGTCCCGGTTCCAATCCGTGCCCACCAGGCGTTCCGTTCGCGCGGTCGTCCGGCCACACACGAGGTTGCGCTTGCACAACACCTACGGATAGTCACTGGACAAATCGAGACGGTGATAACACGATTGCCGCGCAGTGCGCGGGCAGCGTCGGGGGGCAGACCGCTCAGGCTTGAGAAGTTCCTCCACGCGGGCCGTGCCGTCCCCGCATCACCGACGGAGGAACCCGCCATGAGCTTCGGCGAACCCGACAACCCGTACGGCAAGCCGCAGGGCCAGCAGCCGGATCAGCAGCCCGGCTACGGCCAGCAGCCCGGCCAGCAGCCCGGATACGGCTATCCGCAGGGCCAGCAGCCGCCAGGATACGGCTATCCGCAGGCCCCGCCGGTCCAGCCGTACGGCTATCCCGCGGCGCCCACGCAGATGCCGGGCGGTGTCAAGGCGGCCCGCGTGATGCTGTGGGTCATCTCGGGCTTCCAGATCCTCAGCGGGATTCTCGCCTTCGCCGCGATGGGCACCATCGACGAGGCGATCGACGACGCCGGCGCCGGCAGCGCCGAGGCCGAGGCCTTCGCCGACCTCGGCAAGGGCGTCGTCGCCGTCGTGGCCGTGCTGACGCTGATCTTCGCCGCGCTCTCGATCACGCTGGCGCTGAAGATGAAGTCCGGCCGCAACGCCACCCGGGTCTGCGCGATCGTCTACGGCGCGTTCGCCACGCTCATCGGTGTGCTCGCGCTGCCGCTCGGCATCATCACCATGGCGCTCGGCATCCTGATCATCGTGTTCGTGGCGAAGTCGGACGGCGCGGCCTGGTTCCAGCGCCCGCGCCACTGACGCCACCATGCGCCGCTCACGCATGCTCCTGAAGGCACGAAGGCCGTGAACCGTCCCGTCCGGAGGTTCACGGCCTTCGTCCTTACCGGCGACCAGGAGGACGTGTCCGGCGCGCTCAGTGGAAGAAGTGCCGTGTCCCGGTGAAGTACATCGTCGCGCCGGCCTTCTCCGCCGCCTCGACGGCCTGCTCGTCGCGGACCGATCCGCCCGGCTGGACCACGGCCCTGACGCCCGCGTTCAGCAGGATCTCCAGACCGTCGGGGAACGGGAAGAACGCGTCGGACGCGGCGTACGAGCCACGGGCGCGCTCCTCACCGGCCCGCTCCACCGCGAGCTTCGCCGAGTCGACCCGGTTGACCTGGCCCATACCGACGCCCACCGACGCTCCGCCCTTGGCGAGCAGGATCGCGTTGGACTTGACCGCGCGGCTCGCGCGCCAGGCGAAGGCCAGCTCCGCCAGTTCGGCCTCGGACAGCGCCTCACCGGTCGCGAGGGTCCAGTTCGCCGGGTCGTCGCCGTCGGCCTGGAAACGGTCGGTGACCTGGAGCAGCGCACCGCCGTCGATCGGCTTGACCTCGACCCGCGCGGCCGGCGGCTCGGCGCAGCGCAGCACCCGGATGTTCTTCTTGCGTGCCAGCACCTCGACGGCGCCGTCCTCGTAACCGGGCGCGACGATGACCTCGGTGAAGATCTCGGCGACCTGCTCGGCCATCTCGACGGACACCGGCCGGTTGACGGCGATCACGCCGCCGAAAGCGGACAGCGGGTCGCTGGCGTGCGCCTTGCGGTGAGCCTCGGCGACATCGTCACCGATCGCGATCCCGCACGGATTGGCGTGCTTGATGATCGCGACGCAGGGCTCGGCGTGGTCGTACGCGGCGCGGCGCGCGGCGTCCGTGTCCGTGTAGTTGTTGTACGACATCTCCTTGCCGTGCAACTGCTCGGCCTCGGCCAGACCGCCTTCGGCGCTGGTGTAGAGCGCGGCGGGCTGGTGCGGGTTCTCGCCGTAGCGGAGCACGTTCTTGCGCTCGTACGTGGCGCCCAGGAAGTCCGGGAAGCCGGAGTCGTCCGCGGCCGCGTAGTCGTCGGCGAACCACGAGGCCACGGCCACGTCGTAGGCGGCGGTGTGCCGGAACGCCTCGGCCGCCAGCCGCTTGCGGGTCGTCAGGTCGAACCCGCCGTCCCGTACGGCGCCGAGGACGTCCGCGTACCGCTCGGGGCTGGTGACGACCGCGACCGACGGATGGTTCTTGGCGGCGGCCCGGACCATCGAGGGACCGCCGATGTCGATCTGCTCGACGCACTCGTCCGGAGTGGCGCCGGAGGCGACCGTCTCGCGGAACGGATAGAGATTGACGACGACCAGGTCGAACGGCTCGATGTCCAGCTCGGCGAGCTGCTCGCGGTGCGAGTCGAGCCGCAGGTCGGCGAGGATCCCGGCGTGGACGCGCGGATGCAGCGTCTTGACCCGGCCGTCCAGGCACTCGGGGAAGCCGGTCAGCTCCTCGACCTTGGTGACCGGCACACCGGCGGCGGCGATCTTCGAGGCGGTGGAGCCCGTCGAGACCAGGGTGACGCCCGCCTCGTGCAGCCCGCGGGCCAGCTCTTCCAGGCCCGTCTTGTCGTAGACGCTGACCAGCGCGCGGCGGATCGGCCGCTTCGTACCTTCGGCGGTCACTGGATTGTTACCTTTCGTCCCTCAATGCGGTAGCCGTGCCGGGCCAGACGCCCCACGACCTCGACGAGCAGCCGTCGCTCGACTTCCTTGATGCGCTCATGGAGAGCGTCTTCATCGTCCTCGTCCCGGACCTCGACCACGCCCTGCGCGATGATCGGGCCGGTGTCGACTCCGTCGTCGACGAAGTGGACGGTGCAGCCGGTGACCTTCGCTCCGTACGCGAGTGCTTCGCGTACGCCGTGGGCACCGGGAAAACTGGGCAGCAGCGCGGGATGCGTGTTGACGAACCGTCCGCCGAAGCGCGCGAGGAACTCCTTCCCCACGATCTTCATAAAACCGGCCGAGACGACCAGGTCCGGTTCGTACGCCGCGGTCGCGCCGGCGAGCGCCGCGTCCCACGCGTCGCGCGTCCCGTAGTCCTTCACCCGGTGGACGAAGGTCGGCAGCCCGGCGCGCTCGGCACGCTCCAGACCGGCGATACCGCCGCGGTCCGCGCCGACGGCGACGATCCGCGCCCCGAAGGACTCCGGGTCGTCGCCGATGGCGTCGAGCAGTGCCTGCAGATTCGTCCCGGATCCGGAGACCAGGACCACCAGCCGGGCCGGACGGCCGGACGACGGCGGAACGGTCAGGGAGGCGGAGGAAGGCGGGGAGGCCACAGCGGGCGCCTTTCTGGGAGCGGGCACAGCCTCGCGGGTCGTGCGGCGTTGTGCGGCTTTGTACGGTCGGCGGCGTTGTGCGGCTTGTGTGGTCGTACGGCTTTGTGTGGTCGTACGAACGAATCGCGTTCCCCGATACGGGGAACTCTACGAAGGAGCCGACCGTCAGCAACGATACCGGCACACCGAGCGGCCCCCACGGGACGGGGGCCTGGCCGGGAGGTAGCGTCTGGGGACAGGGTTCCGTCTCCAGGACGGCCATCCGGGACACGACACAGGACAAGACCCGCGCACCGGGTCCGAGGGGAAGACGTTCACCAGATGCAGGACCGACGCCGCCGCACGGCACTCCGCCTCCCGCCGCCCGCTGGGCCGGTGCTGCTGCCGCGGGAACGCCAGTCCTCCTCCACCGGGCCTTCGGGGAGCTCTCGTTCTTCCGGCGACCCGGGCTCCGCTGGTTCCACCGGCTCCTCGGGGCCCGGCGGAAGCCCGGACGCCGGTGGATCACCGGACTCTCCGGACTCCAGCGGGCCGGGCGGCTCTCCTGGTGCCTCCGGGTCCGGTGGCTCCTCCGACGACAATCCCTTCGCACCGCCGCCCGAGGGCAGGCCGGACCAGCCGTGGCGGCCGCGCCGTCCCGAACACGGTGACTCACCGGACGGCGCGTCGGGCCGTGGCGGCTGGGGCAGCCAGTGGAGCAGCCGTCAGCCGGGCCGCTCGTCGGGCGGCTTCGGCAGCCGTCCCGGCGGTCAGAGCGACGAGAACGGCCAGGGCGGCGGCCAGGAGGGTCCCGACGGAGGCCGTGGCGGCGGGCTGCGCTGGGATCCGACCGACCCGGTACAGCGCCGCGCGCGCTACGCACTGCTCTCCGGCATGTGGGCCTTCTTCTTCGCGCTCTTCGACTTCCCGGAGATCGGGCTGCTGCTCGGCGCGCTGGCGCTGTACTGGGGCATCAGCTCTCTGCGCGACAAGCCCGGCAAACCGGGCAAGCAGCCGTCCGGTCAGGAGGAAGCCGCGTCCGGCGCTCCGGCCTCGGTCGCGGCGCTCACCGGACAGCGGAACACCGCTCCGGGCTCGGGACCGGCCTCGAAGAGACAGCAGAGGACGGCGGCGGTGAGCGGTCTGGTGACTGCCTGTCTCGCGCTGGCGATCGTCGCGGCGACGTTCTCCGTACAGCTCGCCTACCGCGACTACTACACCTGTGTGAACGACTCACTGACCAAGACCGGCCAGCTCTCCTGCAACGATCTGCTGCCGCGTTCGCTGGTCCCGGTCTTCGGCGTCAAGGAGTGACATCCGGCCGCTCGCCGGAGTCGCGCTCCTTGGCGTAGAGCGGCTCCGGCGGCGCCGGCTCCGGTCCTCGCTTCTCCTCGCGCGCCGGACGCGGCGGCGCGGCCGTGGGACCGCCCGTGGCGTCCTTGCTCATCGGCCGGCGTGTCTCCCACGCGCCGCGCTCGTGCCAGGCGCCGGCCGGCAGAAAGTCGTACGGCTCGGAGTCCGGGCCGGACGCGTCCGCCGGATCCGCCTCCGGCCGGACAGCGGTGGCCGCCGGTGTGACCGGTGTCCGCGGCGCCGCTCCGGCGGGCTCCTCCGCCACGGCCGGCGGCCTCGCGTCGCGCCGCCACGGCACCGGCCGCCACGACACGGGCCACCGTGACATCGGCCACCATGACAGCGGCGACCACGACACAGGCCACCACGGCTCCCGCCATCGCGCGAACCTCGTCGCGCCGGGCTCGTCCTCGCCACCGCGTTCCCACAGCCGCCAGGCCCGCAGCAGCAGCGCCGCCGGTACCGCGAGCGGCACCGTCCAGGCGAGCGCCGCCGCCCCGGCCCGCCACCACACCGGCCCGAAGGCCGCCAGGTCGGCGTTGCCCAACGGCCCGCCGGACATCGCCGCCAGGAACGCCGTCAGCGCCGAGCACGCCACGCCTCCGAGCGCCGCCACCAGCGCGGTCCGGCGCACGCTCCAGGTCTCTTCCCGGACGGCCCCCGGCGCGGCGGCGGCCTGCACCGCGAACCACGCCACCGCCAGCCCCGCCAGCACCGGCACGGCCGGTGCGACCCAGTTCTGCGCGGTTCCCGTCCCGTCGGGCACCGCCGCCAGCAGCGGAAAGACCGGCAGCGCCGGTGTGCCCACGACGCCGAACGGTGTCGCCGTCGAGGCCGTACCGAGGGCGAATCCCGGTCCGAGCGCGTACACGGCGCCCCAGACAGCGGCGTTCGGGACGAGCGTCAGCCCGAGCAGCAGTACGGCGAGCCGTCCGGACCAGTCACCGGCGAGTTTCAGAAAGGAGGCGTGCACCAGGTCGCCGTGCCACACCAGCGAGGCCCCGACGAACAGCGCACCGCCACCCAGAAGCACCAGGGCTCCGGCGGTCCCGGACCGCAGCGCCACCGCGCAGGTGCGGCGGGACTCCGGCACCCAGACGACACGCGCCCAGACGACACGCAGCAGCAGGCCCCGAACGGCTCCCGGCGCCCATGGCGGCGGCGGACCGAGCGGCCGTCCGCTGCCGTTCCAGGCGCCGGCGCCCGTCGCGGCCACCGTCACGGCGAACAGCGTGAGCGCCGCGCGCAGCGGATGCGCCGAGAGCGGTCCGCCCGACACATAGATCACGACGACCGCGCCGACCAGCAGATATCCGCCCGTCATGGCGCAGACGACACCGACCGCGGTGAGCTGCGGATTTCCCTCGTCGGGCGTCAGGGCGTCCCGGGCGGCCCGGTACGCCGGCCACACCGGCAGGATCGAGAGCAGCAGCGGTACGACCCCGAGCGGCGCCGGGCCTCCGGCGAGGCTGTCGGGACGTACCAGCTCGACACCATGGGCGAGCAGCCAGAGCGCGGCGGCGATCCGCAGCGCCCCGCCGGCGCCGCTGTCGGGGTACGGCGAGCTGATCCACATCGCCACCACCAGCACGGCGAACGCGCCGAGTCCGAGGACGGCGGCGATGACTCCGCGGAGGAAAGAGGCGGTCAGCGCGGCGGCACGGCCTCGCTCCGCCGCCGAGGCCGAGGACAACGACGGGCTGCGATCGGTCAATTGGGTCACGCCGCACATGCTGCCAACGACACGCGCCTTATTCGCGTAACGGACGAATAGCCGTTGTGTCGCTCATCATATGTTTATGTGTTTTTCTGACTATAAGAGTGCTGCGGGGAGTAACTCATGACGCAGAGCACCACGTCCGGCGCCTCCGCCACCCCGCTGCCCTCCCCCGAGGAGCGGCGCGGGCTGCGTGAGGCGAAGTCGATGAGCGAGAAGCAGGTCGCGACGGCGGTGGGCGTCACGCGGTCGACGATCCGCTCCTGGGAGGCCGGCCGTACGGCTCCTCGGGGCCGCAAGGGAAAGGCGTACACGAAGCTGCTGGCCGGCTTCGCGGCGGAGCTGCACGAGAAGGCCGTGCGGGCCGAGCAGGCCCAGCAGGTGGAAACGGAGGCGCGTAAGGCGGCCGAGGAGCGGTCCGCCACAAGGGAACGGGACACGGCCGGGGCACAGGACCGCGCGAAGACGAGGCCGCCGGCCCGGGACGGCGCCGCGAGACCCGCCGAGAAGCGGGACACCGGCCCACCGGCTCCCGTGAAGCGCGGCACCGGACCGTCGTCCGGTGCGGCCACCGGCGTCGCCGGTCCCGCGCTCAGAGCGGGCCCACACGCCGCGGGCCCGGGCGCCGGTCAGGGCTCCGCCGGGTCCGCCGGGACGGTGGAAAGGACCGTGCTCGTGGCGGCCGGGCCCGGGAAGTCCGGGGACGCGGTGCCCGGAGACGGCGCGTCCGGGGCGGCGGTGTCCGGAGCCGCCGCGTCCGGGGCGGCGGTGTCCGGAGCCGGAACAGCCGGTGATGACCTCGGGCCGGTCCTTCCCGCCACTCCCGACCAGGCCTTTGACGCGCTGTACACACACACGGCGCCCGGCCTCGTGGGTCAGGCGTTTCTGCTCACCGGGCGGCGCGCGCTCTCGCAGGCGTCGGTCGAGCGCGCCTTCCGCCTCGCCTGGCAGCGCTGGCCGGAGGTGGCGGTCGACCGGGATCCGGCGGGCTGGGTACGGGCCGCGGCCTACGAGTACGCCATGTCGCCGTGGCGTCGGCCGCGGCGCGGCAACAAGCAGCCCGACTCGGTCCCGAGTGAGCTGGACGGCCCCGGCGGCCGGGCGCTGCGCGAGGCCCTGCTCGATCTGCCGCCGTCGTACCGCCGCGCGCTGCTGCTCTACGACGGTCTGGGGCTCGATCTGCCGGAGACGGCAGCCGAGACCGAGGCGAGCACTCCGGCCGTGGCGAACCGGCTGCTGCGCGCCCGTGAGGCCGTCGCCGACCGGCTGCCGGAGCTGGCCGACTCGGAGCTGCTGCACGAATGCCTGGACACTCTCGCGCAGTCGGTGACACCGCCGTCGGTCCCTCCGGCCCGTACCGTCCGGACCGGCGGTGAGCGGCGGGCCCGGGTCTGGACCCGGACGGCCATCGCCTTCACCGTGCTGATCGTCGGAGCGACCAGCTTCACTCTGGCCACGGCGCCCACCCAGTACGAGGCGCCGCAGGCCCCGGGCGAGCAGATCGACGGCGTCCCGGTGCCCAACGGTCCGGAGCGGCTGACCAAGGAGGATCTGAAGCTGCGGGACAAGCTCCGCCGGGAGCCCATGAAGGGACCGCCGCGGCTGCTGCCGGAGCCGCTCTGAGCACACACGCGTGGGCCCGCACCCTCTGAGGAGTGCGGGCCCCTGCGCGTTGTTCGTCCGGCCGGACGGGGCCTGGGCCCCGTCGACCTAGCCGGCGAGGATCGCGCGCGCCAGCTCGGCCGTCTCGGTCGGCGTCTTGCCGACCTTCACGCCCGCGGCCTCCAGGGCTTCCTTCTTCGCCTGGGCGGTGCCGGAGGAGCCGGAGACGATGGCGCCGGCGTGGCCCATGGTCTTGCCCTCGGGCGCGGTGAAGCCCGCGACGTAGCCGACGACCGGCTTGGTGACGTTCTTCGCGATGAAGTCCGCCGCGCGCTCCTCGGCGTCGCCGCCGATCTCACCGATCATCACGATCAGGTCGGTGTCGGGGTCGGCCTCGAACGCGGCGAGCGCGTCGATGTGCGTCGTACCGATGACCGGGTCGCCGCCGATACCGACGGCCGAGGAGAAGCCGATGTCACGGAGCTCGTACATCATCTGGTAGGTCAGCGTGCCGGACTTGGACACCAGACCGATGCGGCCGGGCTTGGTGATGTCGCCCGGGATGATGCCGGCGTTGGACTGGCCCGGAGTGATCAGTCCGGGGCAGTTCGGGCCGATGATCCGGGTCTTGTTGCCCTTGCTGCCCGCGTACGCCCAGAAGGCGGCGGAGTCGTGCACCGCGATGCCCTCGGTGATCACGACGGCCAGGCCGATCTCGGCGTCGATCGCCTCGACGACCGCGGCCTTGGCGAAGGCCGGCGGCACGAAGACGACGGACACGTCGGCGCCGGTCTTCTCGATGGCCTCGGCCACGGAGCCGAAGACGGGTACGGAGGTGCCGTCGAAGTCGACGGACGTACCGGCCTTGCGCGGGTTCACGCCGCCGACGATGTTGGTGCCGTCACTGAGCATGAGCTTGGTGTGCTTCATGCCGGTGGCGCCGGTCATCCCCTGGACGATGACCTTGCTGTCCTTGGTGAGGAAGATAGCCATGGTGTGTGCTGACCCTGTCCCTTGTCTGTCGAAGATGCGCGAACGTCAGCGCGCGGCCGCGAGCTCGGCGGCCTTGTCGGCCGCGCCGTCCATGGTGTCCACTCGCTGCACGAGCGGGTGGTTGGCGTCGGACAGGATCTTGCGACCCAGCTCCGCGTTGTTGCCGTCGAGCCGCACGACCAGCGGCTTCGTGACGTCCTCGCCCTTGGACTTGAGCAGCTCCAGGGCCTGGACGATGCCATTGGCGACCTCGTCGCACGCGGTGATGCCACCGAAGACATTGACGAACACGGACTTGACGTCCGGGTCGCCGAGGATGATCTCCAGGCCGTTCGCCATGACCTCGGCGGAGGCGCCGCCGCCGATGTCGAGGAAGTTGGCGGGCTTGACGCCGCCGTGGACCTCACCGGCGTACGCGACGACGTCGAGGGTCGACATGACCAGACCCGCGCCGTTGCCGATGATGCCGACCTCACCGTCGAGCTTGACGTAGTTGAGGTTCTTGGCCTTGGCGGCGGCCTCCAGCGGATTGGCCGCGGCCTTGTCCTCAAGCGCCTCGTGCTCGGGCTGGCGGAAGTCCGCGTTCTCGTCCAGCGAGACCTTGCCGTCAAGCGCGATGATCTTGCCGTCGCCGGACTTGATCAGCGGGTTGACCTCGACGAGGAGGGCGTCCTCCTTGATGAAGACGGTCCACAGCTTCTGCAGAACGTCCGCGACCTGACCGGCGATCTCGGCCGGGAACTTCGCGGCGGCGACGATCTCGGCGGCCTTCTCCGGGGTGCAGCCCTCGTTGGCGTCGACCGGGATCTTGGCGAGCGCGTCGGGGTTCTCCTCCGCGACGACCTCGATCTCCACGCCGCCCTCGACGGACGCCATGGCGAGGAAGGTGCGGTTGGTGCGGTCCAGCAGGAAGGAGACGTAGTACTCCTCCGCGATGTCCGCGGTCTCGGCCAGCATCACCTTGTGGACCGTGTGGCCCTTGATGTCCATGCCCAGAATCTGGCCGGCCTTCTCGACGGCGTCCGCCGGGTCGGAGGCCAGCTTCACGCCACCGGCCTTGCCGCGGCCGCCGACCTTGACCTGCGCCTTGACGACGGCCTTGCCGCCGAGACGCTCGGTGACCTCGCGGGCCGCCTCAGGCGTTTCGATGACTTCACCGGCCAGCACCGGTACACCGTGCTTGGCGAAGAGGTCCCTCGCCTGGTACTCGAACAGGTCCACGCGCGTCCGTCCCTTTGTCTTCTGAAAACCGCAGCTTGGTGATCGCGGGTTCGTTGTCTGCGTGGGCGTGCCGCTGAGGGCAACGTGACTGCGCTGTCACTGAGGAAGGCGTACACGCTGTCCGGTACGCGGCATGTCCGTCTCGCAGGTTATCTCCGTGGGCCGTGGGTCCCTAAATCGCGGATGACACCTGAGCGGTGATACCTGTCACAGAGCGGTGCGATCCGTCGCCGATCGGGTGCCGACCGCGCCGCGGCCGGTGCCCGCGCCACCCGGACCGGTCCCGTGCCACTCACCCATTATTACCGGGCGGCCGCCGTGTCCGGTATGGGAAGAGGACGCTTCTCGATCGCGGCCGCCATCACCTCCGGAAACAGATCGGGCGTGCAGGCGAACGCCGGTGCGCCCAGTGCCGCGAGGGCCGCCGCGTGCTCGCGGTCATAGGCGGGCGCTCCCTCGTCGGACAGCGCGAGCAGCGCCACGAAACGCACGCCCGAGGCCCGCATCGCCGCGACCCGCTTGAGCATGCCGTCGCGTATGCCGCCCTCGTACAGATCGCTGATCAGTACGACCACGGTGTCGGCGGGCCGGGTGATCCGGGACTGGCAGTAGGCGAGCGCGCGATTGATGTCCGTACCGCCGCCGAGCTGGGTGCCGAAGAGGACATCGACCGGATCGTCGAGCTGGTCGGTGAGGTCGACGACCGCGGTGTCGAAGACGACGAGCCGGGTGGCGATGGAGCGCATGGACGCGAGGACCGCGCCGAAGACGGACGCGTAGACGACCGACGCGGCCATCGACCCGGACTGGTCAATGCAGAGGACGACCTCCTTCTTCACCGACTGCGAGGCCCTGCCGTATCCGATGAGCCGCTCGGGCACCACCGTGCCGTGTTCCGGGAGGTAGTTCTTGAGATTGGCCCGGATCGTACGATCCCAGTCGATGTCCCGGTGGCGCGGCCGGCTGATCCGCGCGGACCGGTCGAGCGCGCCGGTCAGAGTGGCCCGGGTGCGGGTGGCGAGCCGCTTCTCGATGTCCTGGACAACTCCGCGCACGACGGCACGCGCCGTCTCCCTGGTCGTCTCCGGCATCACCTTGTTGAGCGAGAGCAGCGTGCCGACGAGATGGACGTCCGCCTCGACCGCCTCCAGCATCTCCGGCTCCAGCAGAAGTGCGGAGAGCCCGAGCCGGTCGATCGCGTCGCGCTGCATGACCTGGACGACGGAGCTGGGGAAGTATGTACGGATGTCTCCGAGCCAGCGCGCGACGGACGGCGCGGACGCGCCGAGCCCGGCGGAGCGGCCTGACGAACCCGCCGAACCCGCCGCCTTGCCGGAGCCGTAGAGGGCGGACAGCGCGCCGTCCATCGCCGCGTCCGTACCGGAGAGCGCGCATCCCGTCCCGTCGGCGCTCTCACCACCGAGCACCATCCGCCAGCGGCGCAGCCGCTCGTCCGTGCCTCGGGTCCGGTCCGTCCCGTCCGTACTCATCCCGTCACTCCCATCTGGTCGTCGTCGCCGGTGCGGTCGTCGCCGGTGCGGTCGTCACCCGGGGCGGTCACACCGGTACCGAGCAGCAGCCGGAGCACCGGCAGCACGGCGTCCGCCCGCGTCTCGTCGAGGCCGGGGCCGAAGCCGGGCGCGGCGGCCCCGGAGTCCACCGGTCCACCGGCGGCGGGCCCGCGCCTGACCAGCTCGCCCAGCGTGCGGCGCACACCGGGCTCATACGCGGAGAAGGTGCGGCGCAGCAGTGGCAGCACATCCGTGAAGGCGTCACCGGAGACGCTGGTCAGCCACGCGTCGACGAGGCCGAGGAGGCGCTCGTCGTGGAGCAGGAGCATCCCTCCGCCGGACGCCCCGCCGATGAAACCCTCGATCCAGGCCGCGGCGTCGGCCGGCGGTGTGCCGGGAGACAGCGCGAGCCCCATGAACCGCGCGGCCTCGTCCTCCGCCAGCCGGCCGCCGTCCAGCAGCAGCCGTGCGGCCCGCCCGCGCAGCACTCCGGGCACGGTGTCCCGCTCCGCCAGTGTGTGCAGCACGGCTTCCCAGCGTCCGCCCAGATCCCGGCCGCCGTCCGGAAGAAGACCGATCGCGGTGTGGACGCTGTCGAGGTGTCCCCGCATCTCGGCGGCGCCGTCCGGGTCGAGCCCGGCGCACGCGGGTGGCAGGCCGACGCAGATCCGCTCGGCGAGCCCGGCCGCGACGTCGCCCAGCGCCTCGGTGTCCGTGGACCGTACGTCTCCGTACCGCAGCGAGCGGGCCAGCGCGGGCAGCGCCTGTGCGAGGTGACCGACGTCGGCGTCGAGCGCGGCCCGGTCGGCGAGGGCCCGCATCACCACCGGCAGAGCGTCGGGCAGACCGGCCAGGAGACAGCGCTCGGCCAGCGCCGTGACCTCCGCGAGCGCGGTCGCCGACACGGCTCCGGACTCGGCCTTCGCGGTGGCGGCGGAGAGCACGGTCGTGCCCCAGACTCCGGCCTCCGCGATCCGGACGGACAACTCGGGCTCCCAGCGCAGCCGCCAGCTCTCCCGGAAGGTGCCGGTGCTCGCCCGGCCGTGGGCCGGCTCGCCCCAGCCGATGCCGAGCAGCCGCAGCCGGTGCAGAAGCCTGCTGCGCTCGCCGTCGGACTCCTTTCTGAGATCGAGGTCCAGCTCGCGCTCCAGCGCCTCGGGCTTGAGGCGCAGTGAGCGCTGCGCGCGGGTGAGATCGCGCTGCAGCGGCACGGCGGGCGCCGAGTCCGGCACCTCACCGAGGACATCGCCGACGACCAGCCGGTCCCTGATGAGCCCGAGAGGCACATCGGATCCCTCGCACATCACGGCCCGGACGGCGTCGGTGGTCTCGCTGAGACCGGCCAGCGGACGGCCGCGCATCACGGCGAGCGTCTCGGCGAGCCGTACCGCTTCGATGACATGCGCGGAGGAGACGATCCGGTCCTCCTCCCGCAGCAGGCCCGCGACCTTGGTCAGCCAGCGCTCCACGGGACGGTCGGGCGCGCCGAAGAGATGTCCGTACCAGCCGGGCGATTCGATCCCTGCTCCATAACCGCTGTGCCGGGCCAGCCTGCGGTGCGTCCAGGGCACCCAGGTCATTTCGATCCTGGCCCTGGGCAGTCCTCTCAGCAGCGCGCGGTCGGCGGCGACGGTGGTCTTCCTCGCCAGCGCGGGCACATGCCAGGCACCGCAGACGACGGCGACGCCGTCGTCACCGAACTCCTTGCGGGCGCCGCGAAGCTGGAGCCGCATATGGGCCTCACGGGCGAGATCCCGCCGGTCTCCGCCGTCGTCGTATCCCTTGCCTTCCGCGCCTTCCTCGCGCAGTGCGCCCATCACCTCGGCGACCGCCTCGAACGGCGCGAACGGGTCGCCGGCGCGGCCCGCTCCCCGGTGCTCGACGACGTCCTCCCACCAGCGCTCGGGGTCGTCGTATCCGGCGGCCTCGGCGAGAACGGAGAGCGGGTCGGTCCGCACTTCGCCGGCCTCGGGCCCGCTCTCTTTCTCGTCCGGCGCGGTGAGCGCGGGCGAGTGCGCGGCGGGCAGATCGATGAACCGCGCCGGTACGTCATGTGCCAGCGCCCAGCGGAGCGCGACCCACTCCGGAGAGAACTCGGCCAGCGGCCAGAACGCCGCCCGTACCGGGTCGTCGACCGCATGCGCGAGAAGCGCGACGGGCGGCCGCATCGCCTCGTCGGCCGCGAGGGCCAGCAACGCGTCGGCCTCGGGCGGGCCTTCGATCAGCACGGTCCGTGGCGCGGCGGCGTCGAGCGCGGCCCGCACGGCGCGCGCGGATCCCGGCCCATGGTGCCGCACTCCCAGCAGCAGCGGTCCCGGTCGCGAAGCCCCGGCGCCGGACGCGCCGCCCGGGACGCCGGCGGCGGTCCGGAGAGCCTCCGGCGCGGACGCCGGGGTCATGCGCTCACCTCTCGGCAGGCACGGTAGAAGTCCTTCCAGCCGTCCCGCTCACGGATGACCGTCTCGACATACTCCTGCCAGATCACCCGGTCGGCGGCCGGATCGCGGACGACCGCGCCGAGGATGCCCGCGGCCATGTCGCCCGGTCGCAGCACGCCGTCGCCGAAGTGGGCCGCGAGCGCCAGGCCGTTGGTGACGACCGAGATCGCCTCGGCCGTGGAGAGCGTCCCCGACGGGGACTTGAGCTTCGTACGGCCGTCGGTCGTGACACCGTCGCGCAGTTCGCGGAAGACCGTGACGACCCGTCGGATCTCGTCGATGCCCTCGGGACCGGACGGCAGGTCGAGCGAACGGCCCATCTGGGCGACGCGCCGGGAGACGATGTCGACCTCGGCCTCGGCGGTGGCCGGGAGCGGCAGCACCACCGTGTTGAAACGCCGGCGCAGCGCGCTCGACAGGTCGTTGACCCCGCGGTCGCGGTCATTGGCCGTGGCGATCAGATTGAATCCGCGGACGGCCTGCACCTCCTGTCCCAGCTCGGGCACCGGCAGTGTCTTCTCGGACAGGATCGTGATGAGCGAGTCCTGCACATCGGCGGGGATACGGGTGAGCTCCTCGACCCGCGCGGTCATGCCCTCGGACATGGCGCGCATCACCGGGCTCGGGACCAGCGCGTCGCGGCTGGGGCCGTGGGCCAGCAGCCGCGCGTAGTTCCAGCCGTAGCGGATCGCTTCCTCCGGCGTACCGGCCGTGCCCTGCACCAGCAGGGTCGAGTCACCGCTGACGGCCGCCGCGAGATGTTCGGAGACCCAGGTCTTGGCGGTGCCGGGCACGCCGAGCAGCAGCAGCGCCCGGTCGGTGGCGAGTGTGGTGACCGCGACTTCGACGATCCGCCGCGGTCCCACGTACTTCGGCGTGATCACCGTCCCGTCGGGCAGCGTGCCCCCGAGCAGATAGGTGGCCACGGCCCAGGGCGACAGCCGCCACTTGACGGGCCGCGGCCGGTCGTCCGCCGCGGCCAGGGCCGTGAGCTCGTCGGCGAACGCGTCCTCGGCATGCGGGCGCAGGACCTCGCCGCCGGTGACCGCGGCGGTCTCGGTGGTTTCGGGCACGGACATGGATCCCCCTCCAGATCGATCGACCGGATGTGGGTCCCACCGTGCACCACGCCACTGACAATCGGCCGTCGCCGCAGCTCAGGAGGTGAATCCTGGCGCTGGGGAGGCTGGTTGAGGAGCGGTTACTTCACGATCGGTGAGACGGCGATACAGCCGCCTCCCGCGGCCAGGCCCTCGCCCGACGCCTCCTTGATGACGTCACCCTTATAAATGATCTTGCAGTTGACCTCGGTGCCTGCCGGGTCCACGGCGATCGGCGTGACGACCGGCGGCATGATCCCGCGCAGCGTGACCGTCCGCTTCCACGGCAGCGTGGGCTTCTCGACCGTTTCGATCTTGGGGTTCATGGCGTCACCGCCGCCCGCGTGGAAGTCGATCGAGTCGATGTTCTTGCCGGTGACCTCGTACGTGACCTCGTACGTTTCGTTGATCACCTTGTCGACCTCTTCGCCGACCGCCTCGTCGATCTCTTCATTGACGGCCTTGTCGACCCGTTCGGCGGCGGAGCAGGCGCCCAGGCCGAACGCGAGACACGCGACGGCGACGGCGCCGACGGATGCGCGGATGGTGCGGTTCATCGGTGATCCCCCGGATCCAAGACGTCTGAAGCTCGCAGCCCATCGCAAAGGCGAGGCAAAGTCAAGCCGTCGGACTCCGCTGAATCCGCAGGTCAACGAGATTGTCAGTGGTGGCCCCTAACGTCGGCCGCATGAATCAACCGGGGGTGCGCTGGACAACGGAACAGGTGCTGGCTCTGGCTCCTGACGCCGCCTCACGCAAGGCGGGCGGCAGACTGAGCACGGCCGGGCCGTGGTCGGACACGGGCAGCAGCGGCGCGGGAGCCGTGTGGGGCCTGTGCGAAGGCAGCGGCAGCAGGCCGTATCAGACGGTGGTGGACGTCACGGGCCCCGCCTACCAGTGCAGTTGCCCGAGCCGGAAGTTCCCGTGCAAGCACGCGCTGGGGCTGCTGCTGCTCTGGGCGGCGGACGAGACGGCGACGGAGCGCGCCGAAGCGCCCGACTGGGCCGGTGAATGGCTCGAAGGACGCCGGAAGCGGAGCGAGGCGAGCCCCGGCGGGAGCGGGTCCGGGAAAACGGCCGACCCGGAAGCCGCCAGACGCAGGGCGGAGCGCAGGGCCGCGCGGATCTCGGCGGGCGCCATGGAGCTGGAGCAGCGGCTGACGGATCTGCTGCGGGGCGGGCTGGCCGCGGCGGAGCGGTCCGGATACGGCCCCTGGGAGGAGACGGCCGCCCGGATGATCGACGCCCAGGCACCGGGACTGGCCGGGCGGGCACGGGAGTTGGGCGCCATCCCGGGCTCGGGTCCGGGATGGCCGGTGCGGCTGCTGGAGGAGTCCGCGCTGCTGCATCTGCTGAATTCTGGCTGGCAGCGGCTCGACCGTTTGCCGGAGCCGCTGGCGGCGACGGTCCGCACCCGGGTCGGCCTGCCGTCGCCGGCCGGCGGTCCGCCGGTCCGCGACCACTGGCTGGTCCTCGCTCAGTACGACTCGTCGGAAGGCAAGCTCATCACCCGCCGTATCCGGCTGTACGGCAGGGACACCGGGCGCTCGGCGCTGGTGCTGTCCTTCGGAGCGGCCGGCCGGACGCCTCAACTGGCGTTGCCGGTGGGCGCGATGATCGAGGCCGAGGTCACACCGCACGAGGGCGCGGGACAGCTACGGGCCGAGTGGGGCGAGCAGTTCGGCCCGCCGGCTCCGATCCGTACACCACCGCCCGGCGGATCCACGGCCGCGGCGGTCGATGCCTACGGCTCCGCGCTGCGGGACGATCCCTGGCTGGATTCCTGGCCGGTGACGCTGTCCCGGGTCATACCGGTGCCGGAGGCGGACGGCGGCTGGCAACTGGCCGACGCCGACGGCGGATCCGCACTGCCCGTCGCGCCCTCCGCCCTCTCATATCCCGGGCCCTGGAAGCTCGCCGCGCTGTCCGGCGGCGGCCCGGTCACGGTCTTCGGCGAGTGCGGCCACCGCGGCTTCCATCCGCTCGCGGCCTGGTCCGAGGACATCCCGGGGACAGTTCCGCTCACCTGACCGCGTCTGCGTTTTCGGAGGCCCAGATGGCCAGCACCATCAGCATCACCAGGAGCACGCCCTGGGAAGAGCTTGTCACCTCGGCGCTGCTCGGCACGGACCGCCGTGCCCCGGCGGCGGAGGTCATGGCGCCCGGCAAGGACGCGCCCGTCGCTCTGCTGGACGCCGCGGCGCTGCACACCGTACGGCGCAGAGCGGGCCTGCTCCCGGCGCGCGCCGCCGAGCGTCCCGAGCCCGCGTCCCACGACGGCCGCGCGCCGCTGCCCGAGCCGGCCCGCAGAAGGCTCGCGCTGTTGCTCGCGGACCGGTCGGCGCCGTCGGGCGGCGGCGGCCGGCGCGGTACGGCACCGGACCTCACCGAGCTGCTGCCGCAGTGGCTCGCCGCCGCCAATGAACACGGCTACCGCGCGCCCGCGCCTCTCCTGCCCGCGCTGCTCGACGCGGCCCGCGCGCGCACCGATCTGCGTCCGGGCGCCCTGAGGTTCGCCGGACCGCGCGGGCTCTGGCTCGCCCGGCTGAATCCGGAGTGGAAGTTCGCGCTGCGGAGCGCGCCGGGCGGCTCCGTCGTGCCGGACCCGGCGGACACCGGGGCCGTCCGGCTGCTCTGGGAGGAGGGCCTGTTCGCCGAGCGGGTCACCCTGCTCTCCGCCGTACGGGCCAGGGACGGGCGGGCCGCGCTGGAGCTGCTGGCCTCGACCTGGTCCACCGAGCGGGCCGAGGACCGGCTGATGTTCCTCGACTCGCTGCGTACGGGACTGTCCGGGGCGGACGAGCCGTTCCTGGAGCGGGCCCTGTCGGACCGCAGCCGCAATGTCCGGTCCACCGCCGCCGAACTGCTCTCCGCGCTGCCGCTGTCGGCTCTCGCGGGACGGATGGCGGCCCGTGCGGCGACCTGTGTGAGCCTGGACCGTACGGGCGGCCGGCAGGCCGTCGTGGTCGAGGCGCCGCACGAGTGCGACGCCGACATGCAGCGTGACGGCGTGGTCGCGGCCCCGCCCACCGGACGCGGCGAACGGTCCTGGTGGCTGGGCCAGTTGGTGGAGGCCGCCCCGCTGTCCGTCTGGCCGGCCAGGCTTGGCGGCCGGACACCGGAGGAGATCGTCGCACTGCCCGTCCTGGACGACTGGGCGGACGAGTTGCATGCCGCGTGGTGCCGGGCGGCCGTCCGGGACGCGCGCTGGTCCGCCGCCCTGCTGGGCCCGCCGGGCACATCCCCGTCCGCCGGTCCCGGCACATCGTCCCTCGCCGAACGCGCCAAGCTGCTCGCCACGCTGCCCGCCGCCGAACGGAGCGACTGGGTGGCCGCGTTCATAGCCGCCCACGGCCTGTCGGAGGCGTTCCAGCTCCTCGGCGTCTGCGCCGTGCCCTGGGCAGAGCCGCTCGGCCGCGCTGTCGTGGACGCGCTCGACATAGCCCGCGACGCCGGCAGCTACCCCTGGAGCTTCAGCGGTGTCATGGGCCTCGCCGAACGGTGCCTCGATCCCGCGGAAGCGAGCCGGCTGGAACTCCTCACGGCGACCCCCGACGAACCGGAGGGCGCCTCACCCGGCGCGGGCGGCTACTGGTCGGAGGCGTTCCAGCGGCTGGTCTCCACGCTGCGCCTGCGCGCGCGGATGCTGGCGGAACTGGCGGAATCGCCGGAACCGGCCGGACGGTAGAGCCGCCCGGCCGGCAAGCGGAGACGGCCGGGGCACACCAGGGTCCCGGCGCCGGCCGGGTCAGGCACCGGCCGGCTGGCGGACATGGGCGTTGACCCAGCTCACGATGGATGTCGTCGTCGCACCCGGCGTGAAGATCTCCGCCACGCCCTTCTCCTTGAGCGGAGCGATGTCCGCCTCCGGGATGATGCCGCCGCCGAAGACCTTGATGTCCTGCGCGTCGCGCTCCTTCAGCAGCTCGATCACCTTCGCGAAGAGCGTGTTGTGCGCGCCGGAGAGGATGGACAGACCGATCGCGTCGGCGTCCTCCTGGATCGCGGTGTCCACGATCTGCTCGGGAGTCTGATGGAGTCCGGTGTAGATGACCTCCATACCCGCGTCGCGCAGTGCGCGCGCGATCACCTTGGCCCCGCGATCGTGGCCGTCGAGACCCGGCTTGGCCACCACCACACGGATCGGACCGGTCACACCCATCACTGCCTCCACATACCGACTGCGCCGTCATTGGCACGGGTCCCCGCGCCCGCCATGGCCCGGAGAGGTGAACGAACGTTATCTACAGCATCCCGCACCCTCCCGTTTCGGGGAGGTCGGCGAGGGGGAAATCACACGTGGGACATGTTCGCTTTGCGCCGTTCCGAATGTCCGGCATCCCTGCCGGACGGGAGCGGCCGCAAGGGGAGCCGCACAGGGAGCCGCCTCACCGGCACCGTGCCGCCAGCCGCGTGACGCGGTGGCACCGCCGGTACGCCGGCTCCGGCTCGTCGGCACGGTCCGGCGCGGTCACCGGCGGCGCCCCATGAGGGCACGCGGAGGTCAGAGCCGCCCGCCGGGTGCCGTTCGGAGGTCGGCCATGGATGTACTGCCGCTCTTTCCGTCGCTTCTGCGCTGCGTGAGCCGCGTACCCCAGGCCACGCTTCCCGAGTCACTGCTCCGGGCCGCCTCTCTCCCCGTCGCCCTCGTCAGGGCCACCGCGATCGATCTGGCGATCCTCGCCGGTCATCTCTTCCTCTATCCGGCGGGAATCGGTCAGGAGCGCCGCGATCCCGACCTGCCACCGGAGGCCTCACAGCTCCCGACCGAGGGCCGCTCCCGTCCGCCTGTCGTCCTGCTCCATGGCTTCGTGGACAACCGCTCCGTCTTCGTCCTGCTCCGCCGCTCGCTGGCCCGGCACGGCTGGCGCCATCTCATCTCCCTCAACTACTCGCCGCTGACCTGCGACATCCGTACCGCCGCCGCGCTGCTGGACCGGCACATCGAGGAGATCTGCGCCCGCACCGGTCACCGTCAGGTGGATGTCGTCGGACACAGCCTCGGCGGCCTGATCGCGCGCTATTACGTGCAGCGCCTGGGCGGCGACAGCCGGATCCGCACCCTGGTCACTCTCGGCACCCCGCACGAGGGCACGGCCTTCGCACCGCTCGCCAGCGCCCACCCCGTCGTACGGCAGATGCGGCCCGGATCGGCCCTGATCGAGGAGCTGCGGCTGCCGGCGCCCGGCTGCCGTACGCGGTTCGTGAGCTTCTGGAGCGATCTGGACCAGCTCATGAGCCCGGTCGCGGCCGCGTGTATCGAGCATCCGGATCTCCTCACCCAGAACGTACGGGTGAGCGGCGTCGGCCATCTCGCCCTGACCGTCCACCCGGCGGTCGCGGCCGGCATCCGGCAGATCCTTGAGGACGGCCTCGACGACGGTCTTGAGGGCGCTCTCGGCAGCGGACTCAAGGCCGGCGAGAGCACTCCGGATTCCGACGGGACCTTCTCCGTCGCCTGACCGGGACCCGGCCGTCCGGACGGCCGCTCCACCAGCACATTGCTCGAACACGTTTCGAACGTAGGGCCAAAGCTGTGCCCGCAGTCCGCCGAAACACGGCCGAATGCCCGTTTCCCCGGACCCTAAAACCTGCCGAAGATTGTCGCCGTCGCATACCGCCGGGTACAGTCGCGGCCACTGCTTTCCCTCTGGGGTCCTCCTGCGAAGGACCGGACCTCAGACCCTGGTTCTGCTGCCGAGGCGAGAGAGAAGTTGGTGAACGACCAGCACGCCCACGCCGGGTACGCCGCATATGACGGCTACCAGAACGGCAGCTACGAGACAGACCCTCTCTTCGGCAACCTTTCCGGTGCTCCGGGCGGTTACGGAGACCCGCAGGCTCAGAGCGGGCAGTACGACTCCGCACAGTGGGGCACCGGAGCCCACCAGACGGCCGGATACGACGCGTACGCCACGCCGCAGTACGACACGAGCGGCCAGTGGGCCACCGTCACCGCCGACGCCGGCTATCAGCAGCCGGTGGACATACGGGGCCAGGCCGAGCCCGACGCCACCGCCCAGTGGGACGCGAACGCCTGGAACCAGGCGGATCCGCTGAACGGGACCGGCCAGACAGCGTTCGACGCCACCGGATTCGCTTACGGCGTGTCGGGCCAGATGACCGCCGCGCAGGCCGCACAGTTCGAGACCGCGCAGTTCGACGCCGGACAACTCCAGAGCGCGCCGTTCGCGTATGAGCCGACCGCTCAGTGGATGGCGCCCACGTTCGACACCGGCGCGTACGACGCCACCGCCTGGAACACCGCCGGTACGGTGCGGACCGGGCCACAGGACACGGTCCTCGTGGAAGCCGTCGTGCCGGAGCAGTACCACCCCGAGACCCCGTACGAGGCGGACAGCCAGTACGGCGCCGACAACCAGTACACCCCGCACGAGCAGCACGAACCGGCAAGACAGTACGACGCCGCCGGTCAGTACGCCCCCGAGGGACAGTACGAGCAGGACGGCCCGTACGACACCGACGCCGAACACGGCGCTCAGGAGCAGGAGTCCGGCGACGGACCGGACGCGGAGGCGGACCGCGAATCCGGCCCCGGACCCGATCCGGTGCATATGGCCGCGACCATGACCGCACCGGCCATCAATGTCACACCGCAGCCCGTGCGCCGGGCCGGCGGCAGCGGAAACGGCGGCCGTGGCCGCCGCCGTACGCCCGCCAAGCGCTCCGCACTGCTGACCGTCGCCGTTCCCTCCGCGTGTGTGATGGGCGTCGCCGGTATCGCCGCCGCCTCCGTCGGTGGACTCGCCGGCGGCGAGGAGCAGGACGACACGACCACCACGGCGTCGGCCGCCGATCCCGGCTCCGTGAAACCCGTCGCCGCCAACAACAAGCTGGACACCCAGCTCGCCGCGCTCAGCGCCGACGCCCGTGACTTCGGTGACCGCGCCAGCCGTACCCAGGAGCGCATCGACCTCAAGGCCCGGCAGGAGGCCGAGAAGAAGAGGCGCGCGGACGAAGCGGCGCGCAAGGAGGCCCTGCGGCCCAAGTTCGCCCTGCCCGTCGCGCAACACGGACTCAGCGCCTTCTACGGCCAGGCCGGTGTCAACTGGATGTCCGTGCACACCGGGATCGACTTTCCCGTCTCGTACGGCACACCGGTGATGGCCGCGACCGACGGCACCGTGCGCACCCAGTGGAACAGCGCCTACGGCAACATGGCCATCGTGACCTCTCCCGACGGCACCGAGACCTGGTACTGCCATCTCAGCAGCACCAAGATCCGCTCCGGCACGGTCAAGGCCGGCGAGGTCATCGCCTACTCCGGGAACTCGGGCAACTCCACCGGCCCGCACCTGCACTTCGAGGTGCGCCCCGGAGGCGGCTCCGCGATAGACCCGCTGCCCTGGCTCCGCAGCCACGGCCTCAACCCGTCGTAACACCCACACACGAAACGCCCGTACACGGCGGCGGCCCTCTCCTCGCTGAATCCCGGAGAGGGCCGCCGCCGTGTACGGGCCCGGTCTACAGCTTCTCCACCGGCGCGTACCGCAGCAGCAGCCGCTTGGGCTTGGTGTCTCCGAAGTCGACCGTCGCCTGGGCGTCGGCGCCCGTCCCCGTCACCGCCGTCACCGTGCCCAGTCCGAACTGGTCATGTGTGACACGGTCTCCCACCACCAGTGAGATCACCGGCTTGTCGGTGGTGCGCCGGGTGGCGAAGCCCGAGGGGCCGCCGCCGGACCTCGACCGCGAGGACGTCGAGGACAGTGAGGACGCGATCGCGGACGTCGGGCCCGCCGGGATCTGCGCGCCGGTCCGCTTCCACTCCAGGTGGTGTCCCGGGATCTCCTCCAGGAAGCGCGACGGCGGATTGTACGAGGGCTGGCCCCAGGCGCTCCGCATCGACGACCGCGTCAGATAGAGCCGTTCACGGGCGCGCGTGATGCCGACATACGCCAGGCGCCGCTCCTCCTCCAGCTCCTTCGTCTGGCCGAGGGCGCGCATGTGCGGGAAGACGCCGTCCTCCATGCCTGTCAGGAACACCACCGGGAACTCAAGGCCCTTCGCGGTGTGCAGCGTCATCAGCGTGATGACACCGGAGCCTTCCTCGTCCTCGTCGGGAATCTGGTCGGAGTCGGCGACGAGCGCCACCTTCTCCAGGAACTCGGCGAGAGTGCCGGTCGTGGCGGCGGCAGCCGCGCCGCCGTCGCCGCCCGGAGCGCCGTCGGCCTGGCCCTGCTCCTGGCCGCGCTCCTGCTCGAACTCCAGTGCCACCGAGGCGAGTTCCTGGAGGTTCTCGATTCGCGTCTCGTCCTGCGGGTCCGTGGAGGACTGCAACTCCGCGAGATAGCCGGTCCGTTCGAGCACGGCCTCCAGGACCGTCGCCGGCCCGGCGCCCGACTCGACGACCGTACGCAACTCCTCCATCAGCGTGTTGAAGCGCTTGACGGCATTGGCGGAGCGGGCCGCCATGCCGTACGCCTCGTCGACCCGCCGCAGCGCCTGCGGGAAGGTGATCTTCTCCCGCAGCGCGAGAGCGTCGATCATCGCCTCCGCGCGGTCTCCGATCCCGCGCTTGGGAACATTGAGGATCCGGCGCAGCGGGACGTTGTCCTCCGGGTTGGCCAGCACGCGCAGATAGGCCAGCACATCGCGGACCTCCTTGCGCTCGTAGAAGCGGACTCCGCCGACCACCTTGTACGGCAGCCCGACCCGGATGAAGATCTCTTCGAAGACACGGGACTGTGCGTTCGTACGGTAGAAGACCGCGACATCGCCCGCCTTGGACTCGCGCGCGTCCGTCAGCCGGTCGATCTCGTCGGCGACGAACTGCGCCTCGTCGTGCTCGGTGTCCGCGACAAAACCGGTGATCTGCGCGCCGGCTCCGGCCTTGGTCCACAGATTCTTCGGACGGCGGCTCTCGTTGCGCTCGATGACCGCGTTGGCCGCGCTGAGGATCGTCTGCGTGGAGCGGTAGTTCTGCTCCAGCAGGATCGTCGTCGCGCTCGGATAGTCCTCCTCGAACTGAAGGATGTTACGGATCGTCGCGCCCCGGAAGGCATAGATCGACTGGTCGGCGTCGCCGACGACACACAGCTCGGCCGGGTCGTGGTCCTCGCCGGCGGGGCCCACCAGCTCACGTACGAGCGTGTACTGGGCGTGGTTGGTGTCCTGGTACTCGTCCACCAGGACATGCCGGAAGCGCCGCCGGTAATGCTCGGCCACGTCCGGGAACGCCTGGAGCAGATGGACGGTGGTCATGATGATGTCGTCGAAGTCCAGGGCATTGGCCTCGCGCAGCCGCGCCTGGTACATCCGGTACGCCTCGGCGAGCGTCTTCTCGAAGCCGTCGGCCGCCTGGTCGGCGAACGCCTCCTCGTCGATCAGCTCGTTCTTCAGATTCGAGACCTTGGCGCTGAAGGACTTGGGCGGATAGCGCTTGGGATCGAGGTCCAGATCGCGGCAGACCAGGGCCATCAGGCGCTTGGAGTCGGCGGCGTCGTAGATGGAGAACGACGACGTGAAGCCCAGCCGTTTGGACTCGCGCCGCAGGATCCGTACGCAGGCACTGTGGAAGGTCATCACCCACATGGCGGCCGCGCGCGGGCCGACGAGCTGCTCGACGCGCTCCTTCATCTCACCCGCGGCCTTGTTGGTGAAGGTGATCGCCAGTATCTGACCGGGATGCACACCTCGGGTGCCCAGCAGATGCGCGATCCGGTGGGTCAGCACACGGGTCTTGCCGGATCCGGCCCCGGCCACGATGAGCAGCGGCGATCCGATGTGCACGACGGCGGCGCGCTGCTCGTCGTTCAGCCCTTCGAGCAGCGCGGCCGGGTCCACCACGGTGCGCGGAGCGCCGTCGCGGTGGTACGGATCCCGCGCCGGAGGCGCGTCGAAGGCCCCCTGGAACAGGTCGTCGGGCACCTGCTCCGGGGCATGGTCGCCATCGTCCTCGGGCGGCGGCGGGTGCTCGTCACCGGAGGGCTGGAGGTCCGCCAGGAAACTGTCGTCAAAGAGGCTGCTCATCGCTGTCCGAGTCTAGGCCCTGTCCGGTCGGCCTTTGTGGGCCCGGAACGCCTTGCCCGGCACCTCGCCGCACTGTCGGAGTCGTCCATGTATATCCAGTACGCGCACGATCCTCCGCCTTGCGACGCATCGCACCAGCCACCCCGGGCCGATCCGCGAAGGCCGACCGGACAGCCCCTCGACCGCCGGACCGACAGCCCGCGGCAGTGTCCGGCATTCTCCGGCGGACGGCGGCCTCGCGATCACTCACCGTGACACCGAGCCTCTCCATACCCGCCTCCGAACAGCACAAGCACAAAGGTCACGAAAATGTATCGGGCATATCGGCCATCGACCTTCACACCAGCACCACCGTTTGGTTAGCGTGCTCGACCAGGCAGCCCGAACCCCCGACGGCGAACCACGCCAAGCGGGCTGCCCACGCCGAATCCGGGCCTTCCGTGCGGAGGTCCGGCGCCGGCGGGGTCCCACGGAAGGAGATGCCCGCCTTGGCGTCGCATCGCAGAACGCGCAGCCGTACCGGAATACGCACCGGCTCCCCCGCCGTCGGGATCACGACAGCCGCTCTCGCCTCGGTCACCCTGCTCTCGGCAGGCAGCGCGAACGCCGCGCCCGTGGAGCCGAGGCCGTCCGTCGAAGAGGTACAGAAGAAGGTCGACGATCTGTACCGCCAGGCCGGTGGCGCGACGCAGCAGTACAACAAGGCGAAAGAGGCCACGGAGAAGCAGCGGCGCACGGTCGACCGCGCGCTGCGGGATGTCGCCGAGCGGGCGGACAGGCTGAACGAGGCCCGCCGTACGCTCGGCACCTACGCGGCCGCGCAGTACCGGGAAGGAGCGGTCACGCCGACCGCCGCGCTGATATTCGCGGACAGCCCGCAGTCGTACTTCGACCAGACCCAGTTGATGGACCGGCTGGGCGACCGTCAGCTCAGAGCCGTCGCCGACTTCCAGTCGCAGCAGGCCGCCGCCGGCAAGAAGCGCGCCGAGGCGGCGAAGAGCCTGGAGTCGCTCACCGCCTCGCAGGCCGCGCTGCGGACCAGCAAGCAGGACGTCCAGCGGAAGCTCGGCGCCGCGCGCACGCTGCTGTCGCAGCTCACCGCGGAGGAGAAGGCCAGGCTGGCGGCGCTGGAGCGCAGGAAGGAAGACGAGGCGCGCCGAAAGGCGGAGGCGAGGGCCGAGGCCGAGGAGCGGGCCAAGGCGGAGACGGAGCGACAGGCCCAGGCGCCGTCGGCGGGCACCGGGACCGGCTCGGCCGGCTCCGGCAGCTACTCCGCCAAGGCCGCCAAGGTGCTGGCATTCGCCCGCTCCCAGATCGGCAAGCCGTATGTCTGGGGAGCGACAGGCCCCAGCTCGTACGACTGCTCGGGCCTCACGCAGGCCGCCTGGAAGGAAGCGGGCGTGGAACTGCCGCGTACCACCTGGGACCAGGTGAAGGCCGGCAGCCGCGTCGCCACCGAGGATCTGCTCCCCGGCGATCTGGTCTTCTTCTACGACGACATCAGCCATGTCGGCATCTACATCGGCGACGGCATGATGATCCACGCTCCCAAACCGGGCGCGAGCGTCCGCGAGGAGTCCATCTACTACATGCCGATCTACGGCAGCGTCCGCCCGGCCTGACCGGTGGCGGGCCGGTAACGGCCCGTCCCGTCCGGCGAACCCTCGCGGGGCCGGCGTCGAGCGCGCGCACGGCGGCGGTCCCGCGGAACGGTCAGATCCACAGCGTGGCGATGAGGATGTTGGCCACCGTCAGACCGCCGACCGTGCCGAACAGCGCCTTCGGGGCCACCTCGTCGTCCCGCTTCACATACACGACGCCCAGAATCACGATCAGGATCGCCAGCTTGACGCCGATCTTGATGGTGTTCACCGAGTGTCCCTCGCCCTGGTTGAGGCCGACCAGGACCACGCCCGTGACCAGCATCGTCAGCGCTCCGTGCAGCATCGCCGGGCTGAAGCGGGCCGTGCCCGCGCTCATCGCCTTCATCTGGGTCAGAAAGCCGCCGAGCAGCGAGGCGATGCCGATGATGTGCAGAGCGACGAAGACATTGATGAGTACGTCCATGGGCCGGAGCGTAGCCCGGGCCATATCACCTCTCTTCGGCGAGGTGCGGCATTGTTCCGTATCGGTCGCGTCCGACCGGAGGGCGTGTTTCCGCTTGATCGGCCCGGTCACAAAGCGTGCTCGAAACTCCAGCTCCCTGCCAATACCGGCCATGCCGGCACCGGGCCCTGACCTTGGCCCTTAACGTCCTCCTCCGGGTGGCCGACCGCCACCGCAGTATGTGTACGGATGAAAAAGAGGACCGCCCCCGTGGCAGCGCACCGAAAACGTAAGCAGCGCCCGTTCACCGGCCCCGCAGGCCGCACAGCCGTCATTCTGGCACTCGCCGGGGCCGCGACCGTCGCGGCCTTCGACGGTCCCGCGGACGCCGAGCCCCGCCTCACCCCGGCCCAGGTCAAGGCCAAGGTCGACAAGCTCTACGAGCAGGCGGAAGCCGCCACCGAGCGGTACAACGGCGCGAAGGAGAAAGCGAACGCCGCCCTCGCCTCGCTGACGGAGCTGCGTGACGAGGCCACCCGCAGGACGGAACGCCTCAACACCTCACGCGACGCACTCGGCGCGATCGCCACCGAGCACTACCGCAGCGGCGGCCTCGACCCGGCTGTGCAGCTCGCTCTCAGCTCACGGCCTGAGCGGTATCTGGAAGGCGCCGCGCTCGCCGAACGGGCCGGAGCGCGCCAGGCCGACACGATCAGCAGGATCCGCAAGGAACTCGCGGAGATCACCGAGCTGCGCACCCGGGCCGACGACGAACTCGCCGATCTCAAGGCCCGCCAGGCCGAACTGGCCCGGCACAAGTCCACCGTCCAGCGAAAGCTCGACGACGCCCAGCGGCTGCTGGACCGGCTCACCGCCCGGCAGCGCGCCCAGTACGCCGGCCAGGGACCGCTGACGGGCCCGGCCGCGCCCACCACCGGCGGCCCGGTCCAGGCATCGGGTTCCCGTGCCGCGGCAGCCGTCGCCTTCGCCTACGGCGCGATCGGCAAGCCGTACGCGTGGGGCGCGACGGGACCCGGTTCCTTCGACTGCTCGGGACTGACCCAGGCCGCCTGGCGCTCCGCCGGCGTGTCCCTCCCTCGCACCACATACACCCAGATCAACGCCGGCCGGCGGATCGGGCGCTCCCAACTCGCCCCTGGTGACCTGGTGTTCTTCTTCTCCGGGATCAGTCATGTCGGGCTCTATGTCGGCGGCGGGCAGATGATCCACGCCCCGAGGCCCGGTGCGGCGGTCCGCATGGCGCCGATCGACCAGATGCCCTTCGCCGGCGCCTCCCGGCCCGTCTGAGAGCTCCGAGGAGCCGTCGGGACGCCGACGGTCTTCGCCCGTCCGGGACACCGCTCTCCCTGTCCGAAGTGCCAACCGGCGGCCTCCTGTCGCCGGACTGGCTCAGGCCGGGATGCCCCGCCCTCGCATTCGCGTGACGATGAGCAACAGGACGCCGTCGCCTGCCGAGGGGGAGCCGTGAGACGTGCCACCGCAGCGCGAGCGATGGGACTCGGCATCGGCGCGCTCTTTGTGGTGGCGCCCGTCGGCGTCACTCCACGGGGCTGTGGCGATCTCTCCGGCGGCCGGCTCTGTGTGGCGGGCCCGATCGGCGGCGCGGGTGGCTTCACCACCCGTTACGTCCAGCACACGGGCCGGCCGGACGTCACCGTACGCCTCGGTTATCAGCGCAAGGACGACCGGATCACCGCGTTTCCCGGGTGGTTCGGCACCCGGCGGACCCGGCACGGCGTCGCCGAGCTGTCCGGCACGCTGACCACCATGCCGGGCGAGTGCGTCCGCGGTCTGCTGGACGACCACCACGGCCGGACATTCATCACCGAGTGGTACTGCTCGTAGCTGGTGGAAAGAGCGGCGCGCTCCTGTCACACCAGCCTGCGCGCCGTCGCCCAGCGGGTCAGCTCGTGCCGGTTGGAGAGCTGGAGCTTCCGCAGGACCGCCGAGACATGCGATTCCACGGTCTTCACCGAAATGAAGAGCTGCTTGGCGATCTCCTTGTACGCGTATCCGCGCGCGATCAGCCGCAGCACCTCGCGCTCCCGCTGTGTGAGCCGGTCCAGGTCCTCGTCCACGGGCGGGGCGTCCGTCGACGCGAAGGCGTCCAGGACGAAGCCGGCCAGCCGGGGCGAGAAGACGGCGTCGCCGTCCTGCACCCGGAAGATCGAGTCGACCAGATCCGCGCCGGTGATCGTCTTGGTGACATAGCCACGGGCGCCGCCGCGGATGACGCCGATGACATCCTCGGCCGCGTCCGAGACGGACAGCGCGAGAAAGCGCACCGGATTCTCGGCGGCCGTCATCAGCGACGCGCAGTGGCGCAGCACCTCGACTCCGCCGCCGCCCGGCAGATGGACATCGAGCAGGACGACCTCGGGACGGGTCGCCGTGATCACGGTGATCGCCTGGTCGACGTCGGCGGCCTCGCCGACGACCTCGACACCGGTCTGTTCGGTGCGGCCGATCTCCGCCTGTACGCCGGTACGGAACATCCGGTGATCGTCCACGAGCACGACCCGTACACGACGGCCGTCCTCGGCGCCGCTCTCGCGCGGAGTGCTTCCGGCCCCTGTGCCCTCGCTCATGATCTCCACCCCTCACCCTTGCCGCCGCGCCGTCCGGCGCGGCACTCGTACCGTACGGTCATCGGCCGCCGGTCATCGGCCGCCGCGGGCGCTCAAACCCGCCGCCGCTCCTCACTCCGCCCGTTCCATCTCCAGCTCGACCTCCGTGCCGCCGTCCGGCACCGAACGCAGCCGCGCCGTGCCGCCGTTGCGCTGCATCCGGCCGATGATCGATTCCCGCACTCCCATCCGGTCGTCCGGCACCTCGTCCAGATCGAATCCCGGCCCGCGGTCCCGTATGGAGAGGAAGACCGTACGGCCCTCCACCTCCGCGTACACCTGCACCGCTCCCCCTTCGCCACCGTACTTGGCGGCGTTGACCATCGCCTCGCGTGCGGCCTGCATCTGTGCGGCCAGTCTCTCGTCGAGCGGGCAGTCGCCGACGACCACGACCTCGATCGGCACCCCGTGATGGTCCTCCACCTCGGCCGCCGCCCGCTTCACGGCCTCTCCGAGAGTGGCGGGCTCGTCCTCCTCGTCCTTGCCGGTGCCCTCCGGCTTGTACAGCCAGGCGCGCAGCTCCCGCTCCTGGGCCCGGGCGAGACGGCGGACCTCGCCGCCGTCGTCGGCGCTGCGCTGGATCAGGGTGAGGGTGTGCAGCACCGAGTCATGGACATGAGCGGCGACCTCGGCGCGCTCCTGCGCGCGGATCCGCATCCGCCGTTCCTCGGCGAGGTCCTGCGTCATCCGTACGAGCCAGGGACCGGAGAGCAGGGCGACGCCGGCCACGACCGCGATGGCGCCGGTCAGGACATTGCCGAGCTGGGCCGCCGCGCCACGCACCACCATGAAGACGGCCAGGCCGAGGCCGACCAGTGCGACCCCGGCGAGAGCGCGCGCGAGCTGGAGCATCCGGCGGCGCCGGCCGACCTCGGTCCAGCGGGCGCGGCGCGCGTTGTCCACCTGTCGCCAGACCAGGACGACGCCCGCACCGATCAGCAGCATCGGCCAGATGTAGCGGTCGGCGTGGCCCCGGCCCATATTGACGTTGCCGATGAAGACGCCGGCCCCGATGAGCAGCGCGATCAGCGCGAAGACCTGGCCCTTGTCCGGCTTGCGCAGCCGGCGCCGGCCGTCCGGACTGATCTCGAAGACGGAACGCGGTCCGGTCGCCGTCCCTCCGACGCCGAGCGGGACGACGATCCAGAAGACGGCATAGAGCAGCGCGCCGAGGCCCTGGGCGAAGAAGAGCCCGAGGAAGACCAGCCGCACCCAGACGACCGGAAGCCCGAGATGCCCGGCGAGCCCGCGGGCGACACCGCCGAGAAGCCGCCCGTCCGCGCTGCGGTAGAGCTTGCGCGGCGGCTGCTCCTCCGGCGCGGGCGCGCGGGAGGCAGACGTCGCGTCGGCGTGGGGCGGAGCGGCCGGCATGCCATTGATGGTCACATGCCGGGCCCGGCGAGGACATCAGGGTTCGCCCCCCGATCCGACCCTGACGCGACCCTGACTTCCGGACACGGACGCGCCGGAGACCGGCGGGAGAGAACCGGGAACCGGACGGATCCCGCGCTCGGAGCCGCTCGGAGCCGCTTGGAGCCGCTTGGAGCCCTGGTACGCCGGTGGCCAATATCAGGGACAGCCCAGGGTCGGCGGCGCTGGAGGCGCGGGCCCGACGCCGTCACCATGGAGAGATGACCCAGCCGCATCCCGCGCCGCCCACGGCGTCGGCGTCCGCCTCGGATCCCGCGCCGCCTCCCGCCGCTCCCCAGTACCTGCGGCGCAGCCCGCGGCAGAAGGTGTTCGCGGGCGTGTGCGGCGGCCTCGGGCGGTACTGCGACGTCGATCCGGTGATCTTCCGGATCGTTGTCGGTGTGCTCACCGTGACCGGTGGCATAGGGCTGATCTTCTACGGCTTCGCCTGGCTGCTGATTCCGCTCGAAGGCGAGGACGAGAACGAGGTCCGCAGGCTGCTCTCCGGCCGGGTCGACGGCGCTTCGCTGATCGCCGTGCTGCTCGCGCTGATCGGCTGCGGTCTGTTCCTGTCGATGCTGGGCAACGACGGCACGCTCGGCTTCGCCGCGATGCTGTCGATCGCGGTCGTGGGCGCGGCCGTCTGGTCGCAGCGCCGCCGTGTCGTCGCGCCGGACGGCGGCTCGCCCGCGCCGGCCACGGCGCACTCCGTGACGGAGGCGCCGCCGGAGACCAAGGCGCCGCCGACACCCGGCACTCCGTCCTGGTGGCGGGACCCGATCGTCAAGGACGGCACCACGGGTCCCGGCAACGCGGCCTATCTCTGGGGTCCGGAGGACACGGCCACCGCCGACCAGGCACCGCGCGGGCGGCCGGCGGCGGCGCCGGGCGCTCCGCGGCCCCGGGCCCCGCGCGGGATCGGCGGCACCGTCTTCCTGCTCGCCGTGCTGGCGTTCGGCCTGGGCACGGGCCTGTCCTGGGACAGCCGGCCGTTCGGCACCAGTCTGCAGATCGGCCTGGCCGCCGCGCTCGCGGCCTTCGGGCTCGGCATTGTGGCCGGCGCGTTCCGTGGCCGTATCGGCGCGGGCACGATCTTTCTCACGGTGGTTACCGCCGGGCTGCTCGCGGCGGCCTCCGCGATCCCGAAGAACATCACCACGGAGTGGGGCCGCCAGCACTGGATACCGGCCTCCGTCGCCGCCGTACAGCCGCGCTATGAGCTGGGCTCCGGCGTCGGCACGCTCGACATGAGTGGCCTCGCCGTCCCGGCGGGCCGGACCGTCAGCACATCGGCGGAGGTCGGCGCCGGGCTGCTCCGAGTCGTCGTACCGGACGGCGTGACGGTGAAGCTGCGTGCCACGGCCGGGCTGGGAGACATCCGGCTTCCCGGTGAGCGGCCGGACGACGTGGACGTCTCGCCGGACCAGTCGCGGCAGCGTACGTTCGCGCCGCGCGCGGGCGCCGACCCGGCCGGCACGCTGGAGCTGCGGCTCGAAGTAGGTCTCGGTCAG
Source organism: Streptomyces sp. AK02-01A (assembly GCF_033795305.1). NCBI lineage: Bacteria > Bacillati > Actinomycetota > Actinomycetes > Kitasatosporales > Streptomycetaceae > Streptomyces > Streptomyces sp. AK02-01A. Next base: position 46,546 of record NZ_JARBAE010000015.1, on the reverse strand, counting down.
GTGGAGGTGGTCCGTGCCACCTCCTGACACGGGCCCGGGCCCGCCGGTCGCGGGCCTGAGCGTGCCGACCGCCGCCGCGTACGCGGTGGCGTGACCGAGGACCACACGCCGAACCACTGCTCGGCGCCGTACTCCTCGAACCGCTCCACCTCGGTGAACCCCAGCTTCGCCGCGAGGCGCATCGCGCGGTCGTTGGCGGTCTGGGTGCAGAGCACCACCGGCTCGCTGGGAAGCGCGTCGGCGAACCAGTCGAGTGCCGCCGCGCACGCCTCGGCGGCGTACCCGCGTCCCCACGCCTCCGGCCGGAACATATAGCCGAGCTCGGCCTCCCCGGCATCCGGACGGACGTGACCCGGACGCTCCGCGTCGCGCCGATCGAGCGTGATCATGCCGATCATCGCTCCGTCGAGATCGATCACGAAAAGGCCAGGGCGCCGCCCGGGCACCTCAGGCATCGCGCGCTCGATCTCATCACGCGGTCGAGGGCCGCCGATGTAGGCACCCACCTCTGGCGAGGCGAACAGCTCGATGAACGCCGCACGGTCCCGGGCCTCGGACTCACGGAGCACGAGCCGCTCGGTCCTGATCGGGGCAGGTGGCCAGGCGACGGGTCCGGGTTCAGTCATGGCGGGCAACCTATCGCGCGCCCGTGCGAGTGATCGAAAGAGAAGGCCCAAGGGCTGTCCCGTAATCCCTGGTGGATCAGCGCGCGGCGTCAGATGCGGTGGATCGCAAGGCGGACAGCCCTTAGAGGTCCGTCAGTGATGTCGCCGACGCCTGATCAGGGCATCCAATGACCAGAGGGGTGCCCCGGCCAGCACCAGCGGCAGCCAGGCCATCAGATAGACCAGGTCGTTGCCGTAGTAGTACGGATCGCTCTGCCAGCTCATGGTCAGCCACAGGCTCAGCGAGATGAGGGCACCGCCGAACGCGGCGAGCCTGGCCAGTACACCGAAGAGGGTGCCCAGGCCCACGGCGAGCTCGCCAAGAGCTATGGCGTAGCCGAAGCCCGCCGGGCTCTTGAGCGCCAGATCGACGAGTGCGGGAATCGCCGAGCTGTCCCGCACGCCGTGCATCATCTCGCCGATCGAACCGGTGCCGGTCGCCGAGAAGAACCCGCTGTCGGTGAGCTTGTCGAGCCCCGCGTAGATGAAGGTGACGCCGAGGAAGATCCGCAGCGGCAGCAGCGCGTAGCGAGCGGCGCTCTCCCGCAGGCCGCCTCGCTCACCGGCCGCCGCGCTGTGTGTCCTCGTCCGGTGGTCAAGTGTCATCGCCGGTCCGCCTTCCTGTCCCTGTCGCCGTCCACGCCGCCGCGGAGGTGGCACCCGCGTGCCTCTTCCCTGCAATACGCATGCGACGCGTCCGGCACTCAGCCGTCAAGGCGTTCTACCTGTCGAATTCGGCCAGACCTCTGCCCGGATCCCGCAAGGTACGCACAAGACACCGCTTCAGAACCGACGAGATCCACTCAAAACTGGTCAGATCCACTCAGTCCATGACCTCGACGGTGACCGGATTGGTCTCCACCCCGGCCGCCGTGACGACCCGCACCTCCACGGTCCCCGGCTCCACATCGACCGGCACCGGCACGATCAGCGTCGTGTCGGCCGGATTCGCGAAGCCGCCGGGCACCGGCACCAGCGGCACATGGACATGGACAGGGCCGATTTTGACGACCATCCGGGCAAGCCGGTCCGGGGTGCCCGCGCCCGGCGGTACGAAACCGGCGCCGCGGATCTCCATGTCGTCGCCGGTACGGATCGGAGCGTCCAGGTCTCCCGCCTCCCGGGCGCGTACCACGGACAGGATGACGGGCCGGCCGCCCTCCACGTACTTTCCCGCGAAATAGGTGGCGGCGGAGACGGCGACCAGCAGCGCGAGCGCCCAGGGAAGATCGGGCAGTTGCTCGGGCCGCCGGGCCAGCCGTACCGCGGAGAAGATCGCGGCGACCGCGTTCACCAGGGCGTACTGGACGTCGGTGAAGCTGCCGTGTCCCGCGTCGTCGCAGAGCAGATCGGCCAGTCGCGGCCGTTCGGCCCGTACCTTCTGCAGCCGCTGGGTCCCTACGCGCAGGGCCACCACCTGGCGTACGGCCACGGCGATGGCGCAGACCACGGCCAGCACCGTCACCATGCCCGCGCCCCGGGCGAGATCGAGTCCGGCGATCAGGGTGTCGCGCCCGGCGTGCCCGGAGGCGCCCGCGAGCTGGAGCGCGAGCACCAGCACGGCGAAGACGACGAACAGCACCCATACGGAGGCGACGGTCCGCGAGGTCGACAGCCGGTTGTCCTCACCGATCAGCGGTGCGAGCAGCCCGCCGCGTGCCCGGTGCAGCCGGGCGGCGCCGGTCAGCAGCCCCGCGACGGCCAGCGCGGCGAGCAGCCCGGCCGTACGGGCGAGCGACCAGCCGGCCCCGATCGCGGTGGCGGTCTGCGCGAGGACGAGCAGCACGACACCGCCCCACACCACCAGCAGCGTGTGCCGCCAGACGGTGTGCAGCCAGGCCTGGCCGGCCTCACGGCTGCGGTCCGCGACCGCGCGCGCGGACTGGGTGAGCTCGTCGGAGACCCACTGCCGGGAGGCTCCCGCCGAGTGCGCGACCGCGGCGGGCAGCCCCTGGCCGGCCGCCAGCCCGTCCCGTTTGGCCAGAAACGCGGCCACGGCCCGTCTGTGTCCCTCGCGCGCTCCGTGCGGGCAGTCGCCGCACAGACAGCCTCCGCCGTGCACACCGAGTCCCGCTTCTTGCACCGCCACGACGAATGCCGCCTTCCCCGCCCCGAACCCTGAACCCCGAACCAGTGAACTTCCCTGCGCAGACTGGGAATTGTGCCGTATGCAGCGGGGTCGAAGCGCTGTCCGGGCGGCCGGGGCGGGTGACGACCTCGTCACGTTGTTGACTCGATGGCCCGCGAGGGCCGCGCGGAGCTTCTCAGACAGCGCGGCCGGGTCGGTGCGAGGGGCCTCCCTCCGGCGGAGCCCTGGCGCCGGTGTACCAGAATGCCCGCCATGACTGACACCTCGCCGCTGGTCGCCCTTCTCGGTCTGGAACCGCATGTCGAGGGCGGCTGGTTCAAGGAGACCTGGCGGACCGAGAGTTCCGCCACTCCACCCGGCTACCCCGGGCCGCGCGCCTTCGCCACCGGCATCTACTTCCTGCTGCATCCCGGCGAAAGCTCCGCGGGCCACCGCGTACGCTCCGACGAGCTCTGGCTGTGGCACCGGGGCGGACCGCTGCGGCTTCACATCGGCGACGAGACCCACATCCTGGGTCCGGACGTCGAGTCCGGCGAACAGCCTCAGTTGCTCGTTCCCGCCGGAGCCTGGCAGTCGGCGGAACCGGCGGGCGACGAGCCCACTCTCGTGACCTGCGTCGTCTCGCCGGGCTTCGACTTCGAGGACTTCACTCTCGGCCCGTCGGGCGCCTGATCAGCCGGCAGATCCGGCCAGAAGTGGCGGGCACTCGCCAGCACGTACGCACAACGGCCGACGCCGCCGCCCAGACGAATGGGCGACGGCGTCGGCCGGCGCGAGGCCGTGGTACGACGGGAGGGTTACTCCCACTCGATCGTGCCCGGCGGCTTGCTCGTCACGTCGAGGACCACGCGGTTCACATCCGCGACCTCGTTGGTGATCCTGGTGGAGATCTTCGCCAGCACGTCGTACGGCATCCGCGTCCAGTCGGCGGTCATCGCGTCCTCGGACGAGACCGGCCGCAGCACGATCGGATGACCGTACGTACGGCCGTCGCCCTGGACGCCCACGGACCGCACATCCGCGAGGAGGACCACCGGGCACTGCCAGATGTCCCGGTCGAGCCCGGCCGCCGTCAGCTCCTCACGGGCGATCGAGTCCGCCTCGCGCAGCAGGTCCAGGCGCTCCTTCGTGACCTCGCCGACGATACGGATACCGAGGCCCGGGCCGGGGAACGGCTGGCGCTGGACGATCTCGTCCGGCAGGCCCAGCTCCTGGCCGACCATCCGGACCTCGTCCTTGAACAGCTTGCGCAGCGGCTCGATGAGCTGGAACTCGATGTCGTCGGGAAGCCCGCCGACATTGTGGTGGGACTTGATGTTGGCGGTGCCGGAGCCGCCGCCCGACTCGACGACATCCGGATAGAGCGTGCCCTGGACGAGGAACGCGACGTCCTCGCCCTCCGCGCCCGCCTCGGCGACGATCTCGGCCTGGGCCTGCTCGAAGACGCGGATGAACTCGCGGCCGATGATCTTCCGCTTCTGCTCCGGGTCGGAGACACCGGCGAGCGCGGCGAGGAAGCGCTCCTGAGCGTCGACCACCTTGAGCTGGACGCCCGTGGCGGCCACGAAGTCCTTCTCGACCTGCTCGGTCTCGCCCTTGCGCATCAGACCGTGGTCGACATACACGCAGGTGAGCTGGGAGCCGATGGCCTTCTGCACCAGGGCCGCGGCCACGGCCGAGTCCACGCCGCCGGACAGACCGCAGATGGCGCGCTTGGTGCCGACCCGCTCGCGGATCAGCTCGACCTGCTCGTCCACGACATTGGTGGTGGTCCAGGTCGGCTCGATACCGGCGCCGCGGTAGAGGAAGTGCTCCAGGACCTGCTGACCGTACGTGGAGTGCAGCACCTCCGGGTGGTGCTGGACGCCGTACAGCTTCTTCGCGTCGTTCTCGAAGGCCGCGACAGGCACGACATCCGTGGACGCGGTGACGGTGAAGCCCTCCGGAGCGGCGGAGCAGGCGTCGCCGTGCGACATCCAGACGGTCTGCTCGGCCGGCGTGCCCTCGAAGAGAGTGGAGCCGGTCCCCGAGACATACAGCGGTGTACGGCCGTACTCACGCGCGCCCGAGTTGTCGACGGTCCCGCCGAGCGCGGTCGCCATGAGCTGGAAGCCGTAGCACATCCCGAAGACCGGGACACCGGCCTCGAAGAGCGCGCGGTCGACGCTCGGAGCGTTCTCCGCGTAGACGGACGACGGTCCGCCGGAGAGGATGACCGCCCTGGGGTTCTTGGCCAGCATCTCGGCCACCGGCATCGTGGACGGGACAATCTCGCTGTAGACCCGGGCCTCGCGGACGCGGCGGGCGATGAGCTGGGCGTACTGCGCGCCGAAGTCGACGACGAGGACGACATCGGAGACGGCGGCGGGGGGCGCTGCTGGCACGGGGCGGCCTTCCGGCGGTGAAAAGTGGGTCTTGTTGGGTCGATTCTAACGGCGGTCCCGGGACGGCCCTCCGTCTCAGCATCCGAACCCGCGTTGCCGCGCGTCGCCGCCTCTGCTCCATACTGGCCGTATGCGCGAGCAGCAGACCTTCGTCTTTACCTATGGCACCGGCCCGTCCGGCTGCCATGGTCATGCTGCTTGAACTGACAAGCGACTTCCCAGGCGCCCCGGGCCGGCAAGGCCCGGGGCGTCTGTCGCGTTCGGGGCCGTGCCGCTCCCGGGGACCACCCCGACAAGGAGCCCGACATGACTGTCACCGAGAACAGCGGCATCACGGAGAACACCGGCGCCACGGAGAACACCGGCGCCCGTACCGAGGAGGCCGTCTCCCTCATCGGCGACGCCCGCCGGCGCGTCGACACGCTCGACGAGCGGATCATCGGCCTCGTCCAGGAACGGATGGCGGTGTCCGCCGCCATCCAGGACGCCCGGATCGCCTCCGGTGGCCGCAGGGTCAGTCTCTCCCGCGAGATGGAGATCCTCGGCCATTACCGGGACGCGCTCGGCAGGCCGGGCACCTCGCTGGCGATGACGCTGCTCGAACTGTGCCGGGGCCGCGTCTGAGGCTCCGGCCGGCCGGGCCCGTATCTGAGTTCGGGCACCGCTCTCACCCGTACGGCGCGTGACCGGGTGCGACACGCCTTCGTTGGCCGTACGGGCTCGCAGGGAAACAGAACCAACCGCGTGGCTCCGCCGGGGCGTGCGACGTACCACGGGTACGCCGTGGGACCTCACCCCGGCGCCCGTGACCGGACGGCAGGGGACAGCCGCCCGGTCGCCCGGGCCGGCCGGCTCCGGGGACGCCCGGAACCGGCCGGCCTTCTGACCGCGAAGGTCCCCGGCCACTCGGCTCTCCGTCCGCCGGCACCGCCCTCTCCGCCGTCCAGCGGATGTGACGCAGGACACATAAAGATTCTGTGAAGTGGACAACAACCATTCCCACAGGTCGCGGGTCTTGTATGCAAAACCAGTGGCCACACCCGTGACCCCCACCCGGAGGGCCCCACATATTCCGCACCCCTACAGACGGTGCGCCGACTTCGCTGAGGTCTTCATGAAGCTCCGCCGCGCCATGGCCGTCGCAGCCGCGACCGCCGTCATAGCCCCTGCCGCCTTCTTCGCGGCCCCGGCCGCGTTCGCGACAGACGGTGACACGACCGCTCCTGAGACCACGACCGAGCCCGCCGCTCCCGGCGCCTCGGAGACACCGGCCGACGAAGACAACACCGAGCCCGCCGGCGAGAGCACACCGCCCGCCTCCGATGCCTCGGCGCCCGCCGGAGAGACCTCCTCACCGGCCGTGGAAACCTCCCAGCCCGGCCCCAGCACCTCGGAGTCGGCACCCGCACCGTCCGAGCCCGCGCCCGGGACCTCCGAGTCGACCGGCCCCGGCGACGAGCCGACCGAGCCGACCGACGAGTGCCCCACCGACGACGACGGCGCCGACCTGGACTCCGCGCTGGAGCTCGGGATCAAGGGCCTGCCCGGCAAGATCGTCGCCGGCAGCGGATGGCACTCGTTCTCGATGCGTGCCACCAACACCTCCGACAAGGCGCTCGGCACCGTGGAGTGGGCGCTCTTCGTCGACAACTTCTCGGAGAGCGACCAGGAGAAGGACTGGCTCAGCTCCTACGCCGAGATCCAGTTCCAGAACGAGCACGGCACCTGGGTCTCGGTCACCGACGAGTTGGGCACCGGTGTCTACTTCGGTGAGACCGAGCTGGGCGCCAAGGCGTACGTCGACCTCAAGCTGCGAGTGAACATCGGCGCCAAGGCCCCGGCCGGCGACGGCTACACGCTGGGCCTCGCCGGCTACGCGGACGACGAGAAGGACTGCTACCACACCGCCTACGCGGACTGGTACTTCGAGGTCCTGGCCGCCGGCTCCGGCAACGACGACCCGGGCGAGGCCAAGCCGGGCAAGGGCGACAAGCCCTCGGAAGGCACGAAGCCGCAGGGCGGCGCCAACGAACTCCCCGCCACCGGCAGCCTCGCCGAGACCGGCTCGTCCTCGGTGCTTCCCGTGATCGGTACGGTCGGCGGCATCGCCGTCCTCGCCGGTGCCGGTGTGGTCTTCGCGATGAAGCGCCGCCGGGACGACGCCGTCGCGTAACGCGCCCGGACCAGCCGGACAGAGGCCCGGACAACCGGACAGAGAGAGGCGCTGCACTCGGAGGGGGGTGCAGCGCCTCTCTCTGTCCGTCGGCGTCACCGCCTCGGCGGGACCGCCGGCATGCCCAGGAACGGCAGCCTCAACGCGCCGAACGCCTCCGGCGGGACGGCCGGGAACACCGGCTCGACCGGCGCCGTACGGACATACGCCACGCCCTGCTCCGGACGCGGGTCGGCCTCGCCCTTGTTGGGCCAGAGGGACATCGCGCGCTCGGCCTGCGCCGTGATCGTCAGGGACGGGTTCACGCCCAGGTTCGCCGAGACCGCCGAGCCGTCGACCACCGAGATGCCCGGGTAGCCGTACAGCCGGTGATACGGGTCGATCACACCTTCCTGCGCCGACGCGCCGATGGCGCATCCGCCGAGGAAGTGAGCGGTCAGCGGAGTGCCCATCAGTTCGCCGACATTGCTGCCCGCGAAGCCGTTGATCTCCTCCGCGATAAGAGTCGCGGCACGCGTCGCCTCGGGGATCTGCTTCGGATGGGGAGCGCCGTGGCCCTGGCGCGCGGTGAGCAGTCCTTTGCCCACACCGGCCGGCTTGCGGTACGTCGTCAGGGAGTTGTCCAGCGACTGCATGACCAGACCGATGATGGTCCGTTCCGACCAGCGGCGGTTGGAGAGCGAACGCAGCAGCAGCGCGGGGTGCCTGGCGGCATTCCCGAGCCAGGCCCGTATCCGCCGGTCGCTGAGCGGGACTTGGAGGATGGACAGCGAGCCCATCGCGTTGGAGCCCTTGCCGTAGCGCACGGGCTCGACATGGGTGGTGTCGTTCGGATGGATCGAGGACGTGATGGCGACACCCTTGGTGAAGTCGGCCCGGTCCGAGCCGTGCCGCGCCCGGTAGCGCCGGTCATCGGTCTGCGCGCCCACCAGCGCCTCGGAGTTGGTCCGGGTCAGTTCACCGAGCCTCGCCGAGATTCGCGGCAGCAGGCCCCGGTCTTTCATCGTGTGCAGCAGCGTGCTCGTACCGTAGGTGCCCGCCGCGATCACCACCTGCCGGGCGCGCAGGACCTTCGTACGGCCCTTCCCGAGGAAGCGACGCGCGTCGGTCGGGACCGTCGTGACCCGGAAGCCGCCCGCCTTGTCCTCCGTCACGGCGACCACCGAGGTCATCGGATGGATGACGGCGCCCGCCCGTTCGGCCAGGTGGAGATAGTTCTCGTTGAGGGTGTTCTTCGCGCCGTGCCGGCAGCCCGTCATGCACTCGCCGCACTCGGTGCAGGCCCTGCGCGCGGGTCCGGCCCCGCCGAAGTAGGGATCGGCGACTTCCTCGCCCGGCTCGGCCCTCGCCGTACCACCGGCGTCCTCGCCGTCACCGAAGAAGACCCCGACCGGCGCCGGATGGAAGCTGTCGCCGACGCCCATGGCCTCCGCCGCCGCCTTCAGATGCACGTCCGAGGGTGTCAGGGTCGGATTGAGCCGCACGCCGAGCATGCGCCGCGCCTGGTCGTAGTACGGCTTGAGCTCCTGCTCCCAGTCGGTGATCGACGCCCACTGCGGGTCGTTGAAGAACGCGGCGGGCGGTACGTAGAGAGTGTTGGCGTAGTTGAGCGAGCCGCCGCCGACCCCGGCGCCCGCCAGCACCATCACATGGCCGAGCAGATGCACGCGCTGGATGCCGTAGAGCCCGAGGGCCGGCGCCCAGAGGTAGTTCCTGATGTCCCACGAGCTCTTGGGAAGGGTCTCGCGTGTGAAGCGGCGGCCCGCCTCCAGCACACCGACGCGGTATCCCTTCTCGGTCAGCCGCAGCGCGGAGACCGAGCCTCCGAAGCCGGAGCCGACCACGATCACGTCGTAGTCGTAGTCGTAATCGGAGTCGTGATCGGAGTCGTTGGCGGCATCGGCGGCGTTACTGGCGTGGTTGGCGTTGCCGGCGTGGTTGGCATCCGAAGCGATCCGGTTCTGGGCATGGCTGTCCTGTGACACTGGCTCTCCTCGTCCTGGACTACCGCAGGCGCAGGGCCTTCATGGCCCGCAGACTGCGGCTCATGAAGGCCGCGTACTTCTCGTCGTCCATCCCGAAGGACGGGGCCATGGGCAGGATGCGCTGCTGCGCGACGGTCTGGGCCTCGGTGTACTTGAGGATTCCCTCGGAGCCGTGCCGTCTGCCGAGGCCGGACTCCTTCATGCCGCCCATCGGCGACGCCACACTGCCGTACGCCGACGCGTATCCCTCGTTGATGTTGACGGTCCCGCACCGCAGCCGGGCCGCGACCGCCCGGCCGCGCCCGGCGTCCTTCGTCCACACGCTGGCGTTGAGGCCGTACGGCGTGCTGTTGGCGAGGTCGATCACCTCGTCCTCGTCGCTGAAGCGGTAGACGGAGACGACCGGGCCGAATGTCTCCTCCGTGCAGACCGCCATCGGCGCCTCGACGCCGTCGAGGATGGTCGGCTCGTGGAAGTACGGCCCGATGTCGGGACGAGCGACCCCGCCGGCGACGATCGTGGCGCCCTTGGCGACGGCCTCCTCGACATGCCGGACGACCGTCCTGAGCTGGCGCTCGCCCGCGAGCGAGCCCATGTCCGCGCCGTACGCGAGCGCCGTGCCGAGCCGCAGGGCCCTCGTCCGGGCGGCGAAACGCCCGACGAACGCGTCGGCGACCGAATCGTGAACGTACAGCCGCTCGATGGAGATGCAGAGCTGGCCGGCGGAGGAGAAGCAGGCGCGCACCGCGCCCGCCGCCGCCTTCTCCACATCCGCGTCGCTCAGGACCAGCATGGGGTTCTTGCCGCCCAGTTCCAGGGAGGCGCCGACGAGGCGGTCCGCCGCGCTCCGGGCCACCTCGCGGCCGGTCCGGGTCGAGCCGGTGAAGGAGACGTAGTCGGCGCGCTTGACCACCTCGGGGCCGACGACCGGGCCCTCGCCCAGGACCACCTGGAAGACCTCGGCCGGCAGCCCCGCCTCGATCAGCAGGTCACGGCCCCACAGCGCGGTGAGCGCACTCTCGGTGTCGGGCTTCATCACGAGCGCGTTGCCCGCGACCAAGGCGGGCAGGGCATCGCCGATGGACAGCTCGAAGGGATAGTTCCAGGGCACGATCTGGCCCACGACACCGCGCGGATGGCGCAGCTCGGTGGCCCTGGTCAGGACCGGTACGGCGCCGGTGTGCCGCCTCGGCCGCAGATACGACACCGCCGCGCGCCCGTAGTGCCGCGCGGCCACGGCCACCGCCTGGACCTCTTCGTGCGCGTGCAGCCTGGCCTTGCCGGTCTCAAGCTGTATCAGATCGAGCACCTCGGCCTGGCGCTCCAGGACGAGATCGTGGAAGCGGAGCAGTACGGCCGCCCGCCGCCGTACCGGCACGGCGGCCCAGCCGCGCCCGGCCGCGCGGGCCCGTTCGAAGGCGGTCTCGACGTCCTCGGGAGTGGACTCGGGCAGGTCCGCCAGCTTCTCTCCGGTGAAGGGCGAGTGGCCGGAGGTGCGGCCGGAGCCTATGACGCCGTGTGTGAGCTGAGCGATCAGTTCAGGAGTGACCACATCGGCCGCGGTGCGCGCGCCGGCCGGCGCGGCGGCCACGGGGTTGGTACGGAGGGCGGTGGCGGGAGCCTGCGAGTCCGTCATGCGGCCGAGGGTATGCCGCATCCCGAGCTTTTGGTACCCGTCGGTAACAGCTTTTCACCAGCCGCTCACCGGTCGCTCACCGCCTCGGTCATCGCCGTGCTCACCAGCCACTGACGCCTCTTCCGGCAGGGTCCGAGCCGCTACGCTCCGCACACGCGTTCGCGCGTCGGCGCCGGGACCGCGGCGGTGCGCACATGCCGTCACTCGGCGCGTGGCGCGTGTGCGGGCGCCCGCACCGGTGGGACGAAGGAGTCGAGAGCGGTGTCGAACAGTTCGCGTGCCTCATCGAGCCCGCCCACCGGACCCGAGACCCAGATGTCGTACATCCGCCCGCCCTGGTCCCAGCAGAGGTCGAAGGTGTGGCGCGGTCCCTCGGCGCGGGAGAAGCCGCTCCAGGTGAACTCCCAGAGCGCGGCGGGATATCCGTTGTGCGTGGTCGGTGTGACTCTGCCGTCGCGGTAACCGGGGTTGGTGTCGGGTCCGATGGCGTCCGCGAACCGTATGGCGGCCGCCGGCCCGCCGGGTCTGCTGTCCTGGATACGGATGCCGATCCTGAACGCGCCGTCCGGCGACCGGTAGTAGATCCGCGCCTCGTCGTGAAAGCGCGCGAAGCCGTGCGGGACGGCGATGGTGAATCCCATCCGGTCATGGACGGTGTGATAGCCCTCGGGAGCGGGCTGCGCGGGACTGAGCGTTCCGACGGGAAACGACGAGCGGCCGGTATGGATCGGCGGCATGGCGCTCGGCTCCATACCGCCCGGCAGTTCGTCCGTCAGCGCGCTGTTGCCGCTGCCGAGGTCACCGGCGAAACCGCCGCCGTCCCGGAACAGCGTGGTGGACAGGGCGCCGGCGCCGGCCAGCGCCGCGACCACCACACCCGCGACGAGCGCGGTACGGCGGCGGGCCGGAGCGCCGCTCCCCGGCAGGCCGGCGACGGGCCCGCGTGGCGGCGCGGTGTGCGGCAGATACCAGTGGGCGGTCGCGCGCGGGTCCGCGACCGGCCGCGGCGGCGTGGCACCGGTGATGACGTACTCACGCAGCAGCCGTTCCGCGTCCGCCGCGTCCAGCCTGCGCGCCGGGTCCCGCTCCAGCAGGCCGCGTACGACGGGCAGCAGCGGCTCGGCGGCGGGCGGCGGCACGATCTCGGCCTCCACCACCGCGTGCAGCACTCCCGGCAGCGAATCCCGGTGGAAGGGCGACTCGCCGCTCAGCATCGCGCACAGCAGCGCGCCGAGCGACCAGAGATCCGATGCGGGACCGGCCTCGTTCCCGTCCAGCATCCGCTCCGGCGCCGTGTATTCGGGCGAGCCGACGAACGATCCGGGATCGGTGATCGTCGTGGTGCCGACGAGACGTGCGATCCCGAAGTCGGTCAGCACGACGCGTCCGGTGACCTCCTCCAGCAGGACATTGGCGGGCTTGAGATCACGGTGCAGCACACCGAGACCGTGCGCGGCGCGCAGCGCGCCCAGCAGCGCCAGCCCGATCCTCGCCGCCTCGGCGGTGTCGACGGGTCCACGGGCCGCGAGCCGCTCGGCGAGCGAGTCGCCTTCGACCAGCTCCATCACGATGTACGGCCGGCCGTCCTCCTCGACGACGTCGTGGACGACGACGACATGCGGGTGTTTGACCCGGGCCACGGCGCGGGCCTCGCGCAGCGTGGCCGGGTCCTGGACGTCATTGGCCGCGTGCAGTTCCTTGACGGCCACGGGACGGCCGAGGAGTTCGTCCTCGGCCCGCCACACGATTCCCATGCCGCCGCGTCCCAGCCTGGTGCCCAGCCGGTAGCGTCCGGCGATCAGCCGGCTTTCAAGGGGTCCCCGGATGTCCGCGGGCTGCCGGTCGTCGGGCAATACCGTTCCCTCCCGTTCACTGGCCGGCGTCACCCGGCGGCGGCTGCCAGCTACGCAGCACGACGTCGAACTGTTTGCGGGTCGTCGCCCAGTCCTTCTCCGGGCCGGACATGTAGATCGCGTACTCGGTATTGTTGTCGTCCGAGTAGTAGATCTGGTCGATCGCGTGCCGCTTGCCGGGGTGAGTTTTCTCCTCCGTCCAGGTGAACTCCCAGAGCGCGGAATGAGTCTGGTCGCGGAACGTGTTCGGAGCCAGCCTGACCCGCTGGTACAGCGGAAGCCGCTGAAGTGCTTCCTCCATGTTCAGCATGTGCATGTACGGATTCTCGAAGTCGGGCGTGGCGACGCTTATCCGTATGAGGTGGAGACCGTTGTCCGGCGTGTAGTCGATCTGGTCGCCGTCCATCTGACGCTCCCAGCCCTCGGGGACATGGAGACTGAAGCCCTCGTCGGCCCGGACGCGGGTCCAGCCTTCCGGTATTGAACCGGATTGTACGGTTCCACCTTTGGTGTTCCCACCCTTCGCCACTTGACCCGCCGTGGCGCCCGCGCTCGGCGAGGCGTTCTCCTCACCGTTCGCGAACTTCAGCGCCGCGAAGCCGGCGCCGCCGCCGAGAGCCGCCGCGACAAGGACGGCCACAAGCGTCGTACGCCGGCGCACGCGGCGGACTGACGCCGTCGGTACGGCTGCCGGCCCGGACGAGGGCCGGGTGCCGTACGTCTGCGCGCCGTTGTGCCCGTCCTGCCTGTCCTGCCCGTCCCGGTGTCCCGGCCCGGTGTCGTGGCCGGTGCCGTGGCCGTGCTCCGGCGCCTGTTCCGCCGGAAGCGCCCGGGCGGTGGGCGCCTGTTGCCCGGCGTCCCGGATGATCCGTGTCGGCGCGTAGCCCTCCGCGTCACCGGCCGCGGGTCCGTCCAGCACCTCGCGCAGCATCCGCTCGGTCTCGGCAGCGCCGGGCCGTTCCGCCGGTTCCTTGGACAGCAGCGCCGCGATCACCGGCGCGAGCGGCCCGGCCAGGTCCGGATGCGGCGGCTCCTCCATGACCACCGCCTGCATGGTGGACAGCGGTGAGGTCCGGCGGAACGGCGAGATCCCCTGCACCGCCGTGTAGAGCGTCACACCGAGCGACCAGAGGTCGGAGGCGGGACCGGGATCGGCGCCGCGTACCCGCTCGGGCGCCAGATAGTCGATGGAGCCCACGAGTTCACCGGTTCTGGTGATGGTCGAGTCGCCTTCGATCGCGGCGATACCGAAGTCGGTCAGCAGCACGCCGCCGTCCCGCGCCAGCAGCACATTGCCGGGCTTGACGTCCCGGTGCAGCACGCCCGCGGTATGCGCGGCGCGCAGCGCGCCGAGGACCAGAAGGCCGATCCTGGCCGCCTCGCGCACACCGGTCCTGCCGGACTCCTTCACGGCGTCGGCGAGCGAAGGACCGTCGACGTACTGCATCACGATCCACGGCCGGCCGTCGTGGTCGAGGACATCGTGGACGGTGACGACCCCGGGATGAGTGATCCGCGCCGCCGCGCGGGCCTCCTTCTGGGTCCGCTGGTGCAGTACGGCCCGGTCGGCCTCGGAGACATACCGTCCCGCGGTCAACTCCTTGACGGCGACGGTCCGGTGCAGCACCTCGTCGTGCGCGCGCCACACCTTGCCCATGCCGCCGCTGCCGATGGCCTCGCTCAGCCGGTAACGCCCGGCGAGCACCAGACCCGTGCCCGGTCCGGCGTCCGCTCCCGCGCCCGTTCCCATTGAATATTCCATGTCCCCAGCCCCGTTCATTGGGTTGCCAGGTTACGGAGGGGACGGACGGGCGCGGAACCTCGGGTGGCTCACAGACATCGCACCGTGATGCTCCGGCCTTCGCTCAGCCGGTGACCCGGTAGGCGTCGGAGGCCTGTTGATAGATCTCGCTGACCTTGTCCCGCTGGCTGTCCGGGCCGATGACCTGGATGATGTGGTAGCGGCCGTCGATGATCATGGCGAGGTTCCGCACATAGACCTCGCGGCCGCTGCTGTCCTGCCAGGTGAACTGGCCCTCCGCCATGGCCTGTCGGCCCACGTCGATCCGCCGCAGCCCGGAAGCGGTGGACCAGGAGGAGTCCCGGAAGGGCTGGAGCTCCCGCTCCTTGCCCCGCTGGTACTCCATCGGATCAGCGCCGTTGTCCGCCACGGTGTCCCGGCCCGGGACGACGATCAGAGTGAAGTCCCCGCCGACATAGCGGACTTGGCCGCTGTCGTTGATGGGACGCCGCTGCCAGTCCTTGTCGACGGCGATCCGGAAACCCTCGGTGTCCTGGCGCAGGGCATAGCCCTCTCCGAGGTCGACCGGAGGAGCCGAGGTGCCGGGAGCGGAGGTCCTGGGCGCGGAGGTGCCGGAATCCTTCGGGCCGTCGGAGGAGGCCGGCGACTCCGGCGCGGCGGACACGCTCGGGCTTGTCTCGCCGACGCTCGCGCCCTGCTGCCCTGTGCCCGTCTCGGGCATGAACATCACCGCGTACACGATGGCTCCCACGAGCAGGAGCAGTATCAGCACCAGCAGATTGCGGCCCAGGGAACGCGGCCGGCGGTCGCGGTCCCGCTCGGGCCTCGCCGGCCGCTCGTACGGCTCCGGCTCGGGCCGGCGCTCGTACCGCGGCTGCTCGTACTCGTACTGCTGCGGCCGGCGCTCCTCGTCGAAGCCGCCTTTCTCCCGGCCCGCCTTGCCCTTCTTGTGACGGTGGCGTCCGCCCATGTCCCGGCCGCGGCCGCGGCGCCTGCGCACCAGCTCGCCGCGGCGCCGCACTATCGGCAGCCGGGTCTCGTCGACGGACGGCAGCGGTACGACGTCCAGACCGGCCTCGGGCTCGGGCGCGGAGCGTACGAGCGAACGCAGCCAGCCGCGCAGCTCCTCGAAGTCCGGCCGCTCGGTGGGGTCCTGACGCAGCAGCGACTCGACGACGGGGCGCAGCGGGCCGCACTCCTCGGCGAAGGCGGGCGGTTCGGCGACGACGAGCTGCACCAGCTCGGCGGCGCTCTCCTCCGGATACGGAGCGTGGCCCTGTACGGCGCGGTACAGCAGCGCGCCGAGCGCCCACAGGTCGGTGGAGGGTCCGATGGGCGGTGCGAGCTGCCAGTTCTCGTGTACGGGCCCGGCCTGTTCCGGTGCCCAGCGCTCGGTGACGGCTCCCACGACCGCGATCCGCGCCTGGCGGGCGCGCTCGGCGGCGAGAGGTGTGGCGGGACCTCGGTACGCGGGCACGGATCCGCTCGCCACGACCTCGTCCCAGCGGCCGGCTCCGGCGCTCTGGCCGGCCACCGCGGGCAACCGTGTCGTCTGCCGCTGCGCGTCGGCGCGCAGCGCGTCGGCCCCGCTGGTGCCCCAGCCGCCGCTGCCCGGTGCGGGATACGGGGAGTCGCCGCCGCGGGCCATGGCGGCGGTGCCGGGCGGGAGCGCGGGCGCGCCGCCGCGGCCGGGCTCGTCGCCGGGACGGCCGCCGGCCGCCGGGACGCCGGAGGCGCCACCGCCGGACGAGCCGGATCCGCCGCCGACATGGCCGGCCGATCCCGGGCCGTACGGGTTTCCGCCGCCCGCGGGCACCGGGCCCGAGCCGTCGCTCCAGGGCGCCGGGCCGTCCCGCCAGGTCCCGGCGAGTTCGGCGCGGTAGGGGACGGGCGGGTCGTCGTCCTCGTCGGGCTCGTCGGGATCCGACTCCTCGAAGGAGTGCGGCGGTCGCGCCCACCACTCCGGGTCCGGTCCCGCGCCGGACGGCGGGCCGGCGGACTCAGGAGCCTCCTCCGCGCGCGGCGCCGGCAGCTCGGCCTTGCCGCCGGTGCGCTCGTCCTCGGACGCGCGGGCCGCGGCGCGCGCGCCGGCGCGGTAGGCCGCGATGGCGCCCGCGCGCGCCGCGCGGATGTCTCCCGAGGCGCTCGCGCCGGGCAGCGCGTTCGGGCCGCCGTAGGGCGCGGGGATTCCGGGCGTGCCCTGGTTGAGCCGGGGCATCGCGCCGGACGTACCGGACGAGGTGCCGTCGCCGTACGGGCTGGTGCCCAGCGCGGCGCGGCCCGGCACTCCGGCCGTCGGTCCCGGGTCGTACGGCAGGCCGGGCGTCTCAGGTGCCGGCTGCTCCTCCGGCGGAGCGAGCCGCTCCCGTGAACCGTCCCGCTCCTGCTCGCCGAGGCGCGGTGGACCGGGCGGATCCTGCGGGCCGAGCCGCGGCGGTGGTGGCCCGGGCTGGTCCGGCGGCTCGGGCACCGGCGCGTATCCGCACAGCGCCTCCTCGGCGGCGCCGGCCGCCAGGCCGGTCAGCACCACCCGTCCGTCGTCGCAGACGAGCACCGTGCGGACGGTGATGTTGCGATGAGTCCAGCCGTGCGCGTGCACCACTCGTACCGCGGTGAGCACGTCGGAGGCGATCTCCGCCGCCCGGTAGGGGTTCAGCGGCTTCTCGGCGAGCAGCGCCGCCAGCGGTCTCGCCGCGACGAGTTCGCTCACTATCCACAGCGACCCGGCCTCGGCGAACACGTCGAAGACCTGGTCGAGCCGTGGATGGTCGGGGATCTGCGCGGCGCTCTGCGCGGCTTCGATGGCCCGGCGCACCGCCGGGTCCGTGGCCCTGCGCGGTGCGCGGCCCGGGGCGCGGCGGGGCGCCGGGGCTCCTTCCGCGTCGATGACCTCAGCGTCCACGACCTCCGGCAACGGCACCTGTCTGACGAGGACTTCCTGGCCGCTGTACGTGTCGAACGCCCGGGTCTCGACGAGTTCGTACTCGTCGGAGGGCGGCAGGGGAAGGCGATAGCGGTCGGCCAGCACCCGTCCCGCGTAGTCGTCCACGCCGCCTCCCCACACACGCCGTCTCCCGGATTCGGAGACCCGCGAAACCGCCAATTCCGGTCGTTTACCGGCTCATTGTGGATGCGTACGGTTCGCGAGCTCTCACGATACGTGGCCGAAGACAAACATGCCGCAGGGTCGGGGCAACCCGCCGCGGAACGTTCGGCTCCGTCGCGGCGAACCATTCCCCGTAACGGCCGGAACCAATCAGTCCGTCATCCGGCGGGCTTGAAGGTGGCGAACGCCGTCTCGCGCAGCGTCTTGCACTCCGCCGCGTTCCACTCGCCCGCCCGGCAACTGATCATGATCGAGTAGCCGCGTTTGGCGTCGATCTTGAAGCCCCGGTCGAGGACCCGGATCCGCTGACCGCTCTGGTCGCGCTCGAACTCCCAGTCGGCGACGGTCGGATAGCCGTTGTACTCGACCTTCTTGATGCCGAGGAGCTTGTAGTTGGTGCTGCTGCCTCTGACCGCCGGCTGGAGTCCCTGCCAGGCGGCGACGGCATCGTCGGTCGGTCTGCTGTTGAAGTCGATCTGCACGCGCGGGAATCCGCCGCCGGCGCTGAAAATGCCGCCGGAGTTACGGCCGGCTATGCCGGTCTTGTGGAATCCCTTGGGCATCGCCATCGAGAAACGGAACTGCGCGTCGCTGACGGTGGAGTACCCGGCCGGAAGGCCGCCCTTGCCCTGGTCGCCGGAGTCGTCCGGCTGCTTGGAACCGGAGTCGCCGGACGGCTCTCCGCGCGTGGCGGCGCCGTCTCCGGCGGCGTCCTCGCTCTTGGCCGGGTCCGGGCTCCGCGGCTGGTCCTGTCCCTTGCCGCTGTCCTTGCCGCCGGTCTCCGCGTCGTCTCCGGTGGTGGCGCCGGAGGAGGCCGCCGTACCGTCCTTGCCCTGCTGCCCGTTGCCGTCGTCTCCTCCGGTCAGCGCGACGATCAGGACCGTGGAGATGACGGCCAGCGCGGCGACGACCGCGATGATCACCAGCGTGCGGCGGGGCACCACATCGGTGAGCGAGGCGCGCTGCGCGGCCGGCCTGGACGGAGTGGCGGGCTCGGGCCTCGGCCTGGCCTCCGGCCTGGCGGCGGCCGCGTTCCGTACGGAGCGCAGCGCGCCGCGCACCCGGTCGGCGCTCGCGTCGGCGGCCGGCTTGGCCGCCTTCGCCTCGTCCGCCACCGGCGGCAGCGGCACGACGCGAGTGGCGTCCGGGGCCGGCTCGGGCTCCGGCTCGGGAGCCTGGATGATGTCCTGGAGCAGCGCACGCGCGCCCGCGTCGTCGAGCCGCTGGGCCGGGTCCTTCGCGAGCAGCCCGTAGATGACCTCCTCCAGCGCGCCCGCGTTCTTGGGCGGGTCGACCGGTTCGGTCATCACCGCCGTCAGCGTGGCGATGGCCGAGCCCTTGTCGTAGGGAGGTGAGCCCTCCACCGACGCGTAGAGCAGCCCGCCGAGCGACCAGAGGTCGGCCGCGGGTCCCGGCTTGTGACCGCGGGCCCGCTCCGGCGAGATGTAGGAGGGCGCGCCGACGAGCATGCCGGTGGAGGTGACCGACGGGTCGCCCTCGACCTGGGCGATACCGAAGTCCGTGAGCACCACCCGCCCGTCCTCGGCGATCAGCACATTGGACGGCTTCACATCACGGTGCAGGATGCCCTCGCGGTGCGCGGAGCGCAGCACGTCGAGGATCGCGAGCCCCACCTCGGCGGCGCGTCTCGGCGTGAGCGTGCCGTCCTCACGGATCGCCTCGGCGAGCGACTTGCCCTCGACCAGTTCCATGACGATCCAGGGCCGGTCGTCCTCGTCGACCACGTCGAAGACCGTGACCGCTCCGCTGTTGCGGATCCGGGCGATCGCCTTGGCCTCGCGCAGCGTGCGCGTGATGAGCCGGCGTTTCTCGTCGTCGTCGATGCTGGACGGGAAACGGAGTTCCTTCACGGCCACCGTACGGCCGAGCGTCTCGTCGAGGGCCCGCCAGACCGTGCCCATGCCACCGCGACCGAGCACTCCGCCGAGCCGGTACCTGCCCGCGAGCAGGCGCCCTTCGGGGCTGCCGTCGGCGCTCTTCTTCGTGTCCTGCTGGGGCTCCTGCGCCGTGTCCCGCGACTGCTCCGACTCCGACATGCGTCCCCTCTGCGATCCCTGATCCTGGCCCGCGGCCGCCGACCGCCCGCGCGGTGGCGTAACGCGCCCTGGCAGAGCCTTCATTGTCCCTCACTCCGGGACCGCCACTGTTCCCGGGTCCGGCGTCCGACAGGATGGAGCCGGCGGAAGGATCCCTACCATGCCACTACCCCGGGCCAGGCTGAGCACCACGGTGGTCATGGTGCTGTTCGGACTTGGCGCGAGTGTGCTGGGAACGGGCGTGCTGGACGCGGACGTATTCAGGAAGAATGTCCAGCCCGGCCGGGCCTCGTCCACCTCCGGTGTGCTCGCGCGACTGGTCGGCCCCGGCCGCGCCCCGGCCGCCGCGCTGCTCTCCCGCGCCGCCGCCTCCTCCCGGTTCGAGACGGCCGGCTCAGGGATCCGCCGCGCCGACCGCTTCCGGGCCGGCAGCATCACCAAGACCGTGGTGGCGACGGTCGTCCTCCAGCTCGCCGCCGAGGGCGAGTTGGAGCTGTCCGACACCGTCGACCGCCATCTTCCCGGGCTGGTCCGCGGCCATGGCAACGACGGCCGCCTGCTGACCCTGCGTGATCTGCTCCGCCACACCAGCGGTCTGTACGACTACGCCAAGGACGCCTCCCCGCCCGCCGGGCCCGCTCCGCCGGCGGTCCTGACGGCCCCGACAACCGCTCTGGCCGCCGTGCGTACCGCGACCGACCACGCACCGGGCCCACTCGGCTCGTACGCGTACTCCAACACCGACTACGTCCTGCTCGGCCTGGTCATCGAGCGGGTGACGGGACGGTCCTACGCCGCCGAGGCCCAGCGCCGCGTCATCGCTCCTCTCGGTCTCACCGGCACCTCCTTCCCCGGTGGCCGCACCACCCTGCCCACACCGCACGGCCGCGCCTACAGCCGCGCGCCGGCCAGCGGCCAGGAGCCGCGCGACGTCACCGAGCTGGATCCGCGCCCGGCGGGCGCGGCCGGTGAGCTGATCTCCACCCTCGACGATCTCGACCGCCTCTACACCGCACTGCTGAGCGGCGACCTCCTCCCGCCGTCCGAGCTGCGCGAACTGCTGGACACCGACGCCACGCAGGGCCGCTACGGCATGGGCGTCTATCCGCGGCGGCTCTCCTGCGGCACCACCGTCTGGGGCCACAACGGCCGGATCGCGGGCAGTTACGTCCGTACCGCCGCCACCGCCGACGGCCGCCACACCTTCTCCTTCCGGATCAATACGGACACGCTCGCCGACGGCTCGCTCGACACCCTTGAAGCGTCCCTCCTGGAAGCTGAGTTCTGCCGGTCCTGACGCGCCGCGCGTGGACCGGCCGGGCCGGTCCACGCGCCCCGGCCATCAGATCGGCACGATGTCCGGCGCTCCGAGCCTCGCCGCGTCCGCCGTCTGGTCGTCCGGCTGCCGCTGCGACTCCCGCTCCGCCTCCACCCGCTTCTGGTAGTGCTCGACCTCCCTGTCGATCCGGTCCTGGTCCCAGCCCAGCACCGGAGCCATCAGCTCCGCGGCCTCACGCGCGCTGAGTGTCCCCCGGTCGAATGTCTCTATGGAGATCCGGGTCCGCCGGGTCAGCACATCGTCGAGATGGCGCGCGCCTTCGTGCGAGGCGGCGTAGACGACCTCGGCGCGCAGATAGTCGTCGGCCGCCGCGAGCGGTTCGCCGAGGCCCGGGTCGGCCTCGATCATCTCCAGCAGCTCCTCGACGAGCGTGCCGTAGCGGTTCAGGAGATGCTCCACCCGGACCACATGGATGCCGGTGCGCGCCGCCATCCTGGCCCGCGCGTTCCACAGGGCGGGATAGCCCTCGGCGCCGAGCAGCGGCACCTCGTCCGTGACGCTGTCGGCCACCCGCTGGTCGAGGCCGTGCACCGCCTCGTCCACCGCGTCCTTGGCCATCACCCGGTACGTCGTGTACTTGCCTCCGGCGACGACCACCAGGCCGGGCACCGGATGCGCGACCGTGTGCTCCCGCGACAGCTTGCTGGTCGCGTCGGACTCCCCGGCGAGCAGCGGCCGCAGCCCCGCGTACACCCCCTGGACGTCGTCCCGGGTCAGCGGCACGGACAGCACGGAGTTCACATGCTCCAGCAGATAGTCGATATCCGCGCTGGAGGCGGCCGGATGGGCCTTGTCCAGGTCCCAGTCGGTGTCGGTGGTGCCCACGATCCAGTGCCGGCCCCACGGAATCACAAAGAGCACCGACTTCTCGGTCCGCAGGATCAGCCCCGTCGTGGAGTGGATCCGGTCCTTCGGCACGACCAGATGGATGCCCTTGGAGGCCCGGACATGGAACTGCCCGCGCTCGCCGATCAGCGCCTGCGTGTCGTCCGTCCACACGCCGGTGGCGTTGACGATCTGCTTGGCACGGATCTCGTACTCCCCGCCCGCCTCCACATCCCGCACGCGCGCGCCGACGACCCGCTCGCCCTCCCGCAGAAAGCCGACGACCCGAGCCCGGTTGGCGACCCGCGCGCCATAGGTCGCCGCCGTACGGACCAGGGTCGCGACATAGCGCGCGTCGTCCATCTGCGCGTCGTAGTACTGCAACGCTCCGACCAGCGACTCCTTCTTCAGACACGGCGCCACCCGCAGCGCCTGCCGGCGCGTGAGATGGCGGTGCACCGGCAGTCCGCGGCCATGTCCCGACGACACGGACATCGCGTCGTACAGCGCGACACCCGCTCCGGCGTAGAGCCGCTCCCAGCCCTTGTGCCGCAACGGATACAGAAAGGGCACCGGCTTCACCAGATGCGGCGCCAGCTTCTCCAGCAGCAGGCCCCGCTCCTTCAGAGCCTCCCGCACCAGCGCGAAGTCCAGCATCTCCAGATAACGCAGACCGCCATGGACCAGCTTGCTCGACCGGCTCGATGTGCCGGAGGCCCAGTCACGCGCCTCCACGAGTCCGGTGGCCAGTCCGCGGGTCGCGGCGTCGAGAGCGGTCCCGGCTCCGACCACGCCCGCGCCCACGACCAGCACGTCCAGTTCACGCTCGGCCATCGCCGCGAGCGCTTGGCCGCGCTCGGCGGGTCCCAGTGTCGCTGTCTTCACTGCTGCCTCCCGTCATCCCCCGTGTGGTCGGGCTCACAGATCGATTCTGTCCGTACTCCACGACTTCAGCCACTGCCTGTGGATAACACCGTCCGACGACAAGGGGAGACAAGGATTGGGCCGATTCCCCGATAAACAGCCCTTCACCGGCCACGCAATGCCACATAACGGTCATATTTACTCCTAGTCTGACATTGCGCCTCGCCCGTTCTGTCCACCCGGGTTGCGCTCACTGTCCACTCCGGCTATGGGAAGGACGGCCACCGCCGTGCCAGCAGATCTCGCCGTCATCGGACTCGGCCACCTCGGCCTGCCCCTCGCCCAGGCCGCCGTGGCCGCCGGCATCGACACCATCGGCTATGACACCGACCACCGTGCCGTCGCGGAACTGGCCGCCGGCCACACACCGGTCGACGGCCCGCTCACCGCCTCCGACATCCGCCGGATGCTGTCGGGAGGCTTCCGGCCCACCACCAACCCGACCGAGCTGGGCCGCGTCCGTACCGCCGTCATCTGCGCGCCGACCCCGCTCGGCGCCGACCGCACTCCGGATCTGACCGCGATCGGCGACGCGGCCCGCGCGCTGGCCGGCCGGCTGCGCCCGCACACCACCGTGCTGCTGGAATCGCCCGCGGCGCCCGGCACCACCGAGGACTTCCTCCGTCCCATCCTGGAAGAGGGCTCGGGCCTGCGCGCCGGACGCGACTTCCATCTCGCCTACTCCCCGGGCCGGTTCGACCCCGGTAACCGCACCCATGGCTTCGCCAACACACCCAAGGTGATCGGCGGCCTCACGCCGGCCTGCACCGAGTCGGCCGCCGCCTTCTACGGCCGCCTCACCGACAAGGTGGTCAGAGCGCGCGGCCCGCGCGAGGCCGAGACCGTCAAGCTCCTCGAAACCAACTTCCGGCATGTCAACATCGCGCTCGTCAACGAGATGGCCGTGCTCTGCCACGACCTCGGCGTCGACCTCTGGGACGTCATCCGCTGCGCCGAGACCAAGCCCTTCGGCTTCCAGGCGTTCCGCCCCGGACCCGGCGTGGGCGGCCACGGCGTACCGATGGACCCGAGCTATCTGCCGCAGGCGGGCCGCACTCCCGGACATCCGCTGCGGATGGTCGGCCTCGCCCAGGAGATCAACACGCGGATGCCGCAGTACGTCATCCAGCGCTGCGCGACCCTCCTCAACGAGCACGGGAAATCCGCGCGGGGCGCCCGGGTGCTGCTCCTCGGCGTCACCTACAAGCAGGACCTCGCCGACCAGGAGAGCTCACCGGCCACCGAGATCGCCTCCCGGCTGATGGATCTGGGCGCGGCCGTCAGTTACCACGATCCGTATGTCTCCGACTGGCGCGTCCGCGACCTGCCCGTACCGCGCGCGGACTCGCTCTACGAGGCGGCCGCCAACGCCGATCTGACCGTCCTGCTCCAGCCGCACCGCACATACGACCTCCAGGGCCTGGCGGTGAAGGCGCAACTCCTGCTGGACACCCGCGGAGCGAGCCCGGCGGGCGCGGCCCACCGGCTCTGACCGGCCCCGCTCACGGGGCTTCTGCGCGCTCGCCGCGTTCGCCGCCTTCTCGACGCCAAGAAGACCACGTCCTCCTCAGATACGCGCGAGGTGCCCGGACCGGCACAGCCGGTCCGGACACCTCGGGCACGCGAGCCGCGCGGAGCTCAGCGGCGGTGCTGCGAGTCCGCCACCGTCACCTCGACGCGCTGGAACTCCTTGAGTTCGCTGTAGCCCGTCGTCGCCATGGCCCGCTTCAGCGCGCCGAAGAAGTTCATCGATCCGTCCGGGCTGTGCGAGGGCCCGGTCAGGACCTCCTCGGTCGTCCCGACGATGCCCAGGTCCACCAGCTTGCCGCGCGGCACGTCCTCGTGGACCGCCTCCATGCCCCAGTGGTGTCCCTTGCCCGGCGCGTCCGTCGCCCGCGCCAGCGGAGAGCCGATCATCACGGAGTCCGCGCCGCAGGCGATCGCCTTGGGCAGATCGCCGGACCAGCCGACGCCGCCGTCCGCGATGACATGCACATACCGGCCGCCGGACTCGTCCATGTAGTCCCGCCGGGCCGCCGCCACATCCGCCACGGCGGTCGCCATCGGGACCTGGATGCCGAGCACGTTGCGCGTGGTGTGCGCGGCGCCGCCGCCGAAGCCCACCAGCACGCCCGCGGCGCCCGTACGCATCAGATGCAGCGCGGCCGTGTACGTGGCGCAGCCGCCGACGATGACCGGCACGTCCAGCTCGTAGATGAACTGCTTGAGGTTCAGCGGCTCCGCGGCCCCGGAGACATGCTCCGCGGAGACGGTCGTACCGCGGATGACGAAGATGTCGACCCCGGCGTCCACCACGGCCTTGGAGAACTGCGCGGTGCGCTGCGGTGAGAGCGCGGCCGCCGTGACCACGCCCGAGTCCCGCACCTCCTTGATGCGCTGCCCGATCAGCTCTTCCTTGATCGGCTCGGCGTAGATCTCCTGGAGCCGGCGGTTGGCGCTCGACTCGTCAAGGCCGCGGATCTCGTCGAGCAGCGGCTGCGGATCCTCGTAACGCGTCCAGAGGCCCTCCAGGTTGAGCACTCCCAGACCGCCCATCTCACCGATCCGGATCGCGGTCTTCGGAGAGACGATGGAGTCCATCGGAGCGGCCAGGAACGGCAGCTCGAACCGGTAGGCGTCGATCTGCCAGGCGATCGAGACCTCCTTCGGGTCCCGGGTGCGCCGGCTCGGGACGACGGCGATGTCGTCGAAGGCGTACGCCCTGCGGCCGCGCTTGCCGCGCCCGATCTCGATCTCAGTCACGATGTGTGGCCTTTCCCTCTACGTCTGCGGTCCCAGTATCCCCGACACCCGCGTCCCCGGTGCGTCCCAGGCGCCCGTCTCCCGGGCCGGGAAGTGTCGCGCACAGCGGTGAGGGGCGGTCCCGGAAGCCCGGGACCGCCCCTCACGGACGCTCACACTCAGTGCTGGTTGTAGTTCGGTGCCTCGACCGTCATCTGGATGTCGTGCGGGTGGCTCTCCTTGAGGCCGGCCGCGGTGATCCGGACGAACCGGCCCTTGCGCTCCATCTCGTCGATGGAGGCCGCGCCCACATATCCCATGGTCTGGCGCAGTCCGCCGACGAGCTGGTGCAGCACGGCCGCCAGCGGTCCGCGATAGGGCACCTGGCCCTCGATGCCTTCGGGGACCAGCTTGTCGTCCGAGGACACCTCGGCCTGGAAGTAACGGTCCTTCGAGTACGAACGGCCCTGGCCACGGGACTGCATGGCACCGAGCGAGCCCATGCCGCGGTACGACTTGAACTGCTTGCCGTTGATGAACTGCAGCTCGCCAGGAGACTCCTCGCAGCCCGCCAGCAGACTGCCGAGCATCACGGTGCTGGCACCGGCCGCGAGCGCCTTGCCGATGTCTCCGGAGTACTGGAGGCCGCCGTCGCCGATGACCGGGATGCCCGCCGCCTGGCAGACCACCGCGGCCTCGTAGATCGCCGTGACCTGCGGAACGCCGATACCGGCGACCACGCGGGTGGTACAGATCGAACCGGGCCCGACACCGACCTTGACACCGTCCACACCGGCGTCGATCAGCGCCTGCGCACCGTCACGGGTGGCCACATTGCCACCGATGACATCCACCGGGACGCTCGACTTGATCTTCGACATCCAGCCGAGCGCGTTGCTGTTGTGCCCGTGAGAGGTGTCCACGACCAGGAAGTCGACACCGGCCGCGACCAGCGCCTGGGCCCGCTCCAGCGCCTCGGGACTGGCTCCCACGGCGGCGCCGACCAGCAGCCGGCCCTCCGCGTCCTTGGCCGCGTTCGGGTACTTCTCCGCCTTGACGAAGTCCTTGACGGTGATGAGGCCCTTGAGAATGCCCGCGTCGTCGACCAGCGGCAGCTTCTCGATCTTGTGACGGCGCAGCAGCTCCATGGCGTCCACGCCGGAGATGCCGACCTTGCCGGTGACGAGCGGCATCGGGGTCATGACCTCGCGCACCTGGCGCGTACGGTCCGCCTCGAAGGCCATGTCCCGGTTGGTGACGATGCCGAGGAGCTTGCCCGCGCGGTCGGTGACCGGGACACCACTGATCCGGAACTTGGCGCAGAGCTGGTCGGCCTCGGCGAGCGTGGCGTCCGGGTGGACCGTGATCGGGTCGGTGACCATGCCGGACTCGGAGCGCTTCACCAGGTCGACCTGGTTGGCCTGGTCGGCGATGGAGAGATTGCGGTGCAGAACACCGACGCCGCCCTGCCGTGCCATGGCGATCGCCATGCGTGCCTCGGTGACCTTGTCCATCGCGGCGGAGAGCAGCGGAATGTTCACCTTGACGTTCCGGGAGACCAGGGAGGACGTGTCCACCTGGTTCGGCAGCACTTCCGAGGCGCCCGGGAGCAGCAGCACGTCGTCGTATGTCAGCCCGAGCGTCGCGAATTTCTCGGGCACTCCGTCGACGTTTGCAGTCATGACACCCTTCCCAAATGGCCTTGATCGGTGCGGATGTCCATGCTAACGGGCTCCACGGTCCTCTCATTCCACGATGCAGATCACCGATTGGCTTTGTACGTTCATACGTCGCCGACGGCGGCACGCGCCCGTTTCACCGGCCGGCGCCTGTGTACGAGCGGTGGTGATCCGGCCGGATCACTGCTCGGCCAGTGCCCGCAGTCTGCTGAGCGCGCGGTGCTGCGCGACCCGTACCGCGCCCGGGGACATCCCCAGCATCTGGCCCGTCTCCTCCGCGGTCAGGCCGACCGCGACCCGCAGCACCAGCAGCTCGCGCTGGTTCTCCGGAAGATTGGCGAGCAGTTTCTTGGCCCACTCGGCGTCACTGCTGAGCAGTGCGCGCTCCTCCGGGCCCAGCGAGTCGTCCGGCCGCTCCGGCATCTCGTCGGACGGCACGGCCGTGGATCCCGGGTGCCGCATGGCGGCCCGCTGGAGATCCGCGACCTTGTGTCCGGCGATGGCGAAGACGAACGCCTCGAAGGGCCGGCCGGTGTCGCGATAACGCGGCAGGGCCATCAGGACCGCGACACAGACTTCCTGCGCGAGGTCCTCCACGAAGTGCCGCGCGTCACCGGGCAGCCGGTTCAGCCGCGTACGGCAGTAGCGCAGCGCGAGCGGATGAACGCGGGCCAGGAGATCGTGCGTGGCCTGTTCATCGCCGTCGACGGCACGGTGAACGAGCGCACCGATCACCGTGGTCTCGTCGTCGCGCATCGGTCCATGGTGCCTTGGCGGCTCATGATTGGCGGCACCGCGTCCGTAGTTGTGCACCGAAGCGTTATGAGCGGGTGCGGCAGAACTCATCCCCTGCGCCCTCCCCTCGCGCTCGTCCGACTCGTCCCCGAGGAACTCCACAACTCAAGGATGCGGCATCGGCCGGGAAACGTTTGCGTACGGGCGTACGTGGCCCCGCCCACCTCGCGGCGGGCGGGGGTGCGGGCCGTCGCGTCAGCGGACCAGGCCCCAGCGGAAACCGAGCGCCACGGCGTGCGCGCGGTCGGAGGCGCCGAGCTTCTTGAAGAGCCGCCTGGCGTGCGTCTTGACCGTGTCCTCGGAGAGGAACAGCTCACGGCCGATCTCCGCGTTGGAGCGGCCGTGACTCATGCCTTCGAGCACCTGGATCTCCCTCGCGGTGAGCGTGGGAGCCGCGCCCATCTCTGCCGAACGCAGTCTGCGCGGAGCGAGCCGCCAGGTCGGGTCGGCGAGCGCCTGGGTGACGGTGGCCCGCAGTTCGGCGCGCGAGGCGTCCTTGTGCAGATAGCCACGGGCACCCGCGGCGACCGCGAGCGCGACGCCGTCCAGGTCTTCCGCGACCGTGAGCATGATGATCCGGGCGCCGGGGTCGGCGGAGAGCAGCCGGCGGACCGTCTCGACTCCGCCCAGCCCCGGCATGCGTACGTCCATCAGAATCAGGTCGGAACGATCGGCGCCCCAGCGGCGGAGGACTTCCTCGCCGTTGGCCGCGGTGGTCACGCGCTCGACACCGGGCACGGTCGCGACCGCGCGGCGGAGCGCCTCTCGGGCAAGCGGGGAGTCGTCACAGACGAGGACGGATGTCATGACCGTCCTCCGCAGCTGATGCGCGTCACCTTGAGCCTCCAGGCTGGGTACATATCGTCACCTGTGCGATTGACGCTCTCGGACGTGTGCCCGAGTGCTCGTTCTCTCAACCGCCTCGCACACTCAACGACGGTCACTCGAAAGAGTTACGGGTCGGGTGAGCGAGTTCGCCACTCGCTGTGAGGGGTCGGGCACAGAGAAGAGCGTCGCAGGTCGCCCGGGGTTCACTCAGAGCTATGCCCCATTTAGCGGCTTTTCTTCCCTTTTGCTGGTGTCTGTGGCTAGATTCGCAATGAGTCATATTTACATCTACTTACACAGTAGATGTACCGTCGTGAGCACCGGTGCGGGCAGCGCGTCGGGCTCGTGCCCGGCGTCCAAGCGGCCCGTATCCGCCTCAGCACGGTTTCAAGGGGACATGAGCAATGGCAGATTTCTCCCGCCTTCCCGGACCGAACGCAGATCTGTGGGACTGGCAGCTCCTGGCGGCTTGTCGCGGTGTGGACAGTTCGCTCTTCTTCCACCCGGAGGGGGAAAGGGGCGCGGCACGAAGCGCGCGTGAGAACTCCGCGAAAGAGGTGTGTATGCGATGCCCGGTCCGCGCGGAATGCGCGGCGCACGCCCTGGCGGTGCGGGAGCCGTACGGCGTGTGGGGCGGACTGACGGAGGACGAACGCGAAGAGTTGATGGGACGGGCGCGCACCAGGCTGATCACGGCGTCGACGTCCGGCCCGGGCACCGGACCCGACGACCACACGAACGACTGACACCCGAAGAGAAGAAACGTTCATCCTTCTCGCCGCGAAGGTAGCTGAGTGCCGAGCGGTGAGAGGAACGGTGTCAGCGACGCGTCAGCCGCGGGACCGCGAGCGCCGTCAGCGCGCGGCGGCCAGGACCAGGTGGTCCAGCGTGGCCGCCACGGCCGGGACCCTCGCCAGGTCCGGCAGGGTCAGCGCGACGATCTCCCGGTGGACCGGCGGCTCGACCCTGAGCGTGCGGACACCCTTGGGCCGCACCGACTCCAGTGCCAGCTCCGGCAGCATCGCCACCCCGAGGCCCGCCGCCACCAGGCCGATCACGGCCGGATAGTCGTCCGTCGCGAAATCGATCCGCGGCGTGAACCCGGACTTCTCGCAGGCGTCGACAAGCTGTGTGCGGCAGCGCGGACAGCCCGCGATCCATGGCTCCTCGGCCAGCTCGCCCATGGCGGCCTGCTCCGCGTCCGCGAGCCGGTGGCCCTCCGGGACCAGGCCGACGAGGCGGTCCACGAGCAGTGGACGCACGACGAGGTCGTCCCATTCCGCGGCGGATCCGCCGTACCGGAACGCGAGAGCCACATCGCAGTCGCCGCCGCGCAGCAGCTCGGCGGACGCGGGCGGTTCGGCCTCGACGAGCGAGACCCTGGTGCCCGGATGGGCCGCGCGCAGTGCGGCGAGCGCGGTCGGGACCAGGGTGGAGCTGCCGCTGGGAAACGACACCAGCCGCACCCGGCCGGCCCGCAGTCCGGCGATGGCCGCGATCTCCTCCTCCGCCGCGACGAGTCCGGCGAGGATGCCCGTCGCGTGCCGTACGAGCACCTCACCGGCCTGCGTCAGCCGCATCTCACGGCCGGTGCGGACGATCAGCGGGGTGCCCGCGGACGATTCGAGCGCCTTCATCTGCTGGCTGACGGCGGGCTGTGTGCAGCCCAGCTCGCGCGCGGCCGCCGAGAAGGAACCCGTGGCGGCCACGGCGCGCAGAACACGGAGATGACGGGCTTCGATCACCGTCACACCATAAGCGTGTCTTGGAGTGTGCCGCTCATTAACGGGCGTTCGTTTGAGGAGTGGGCCGATATCGTGCCGCGTATGAAGCTTCTGACCGTGAATGTGGGCCGGCCCAAGGCCGTGGAGTACAGCGACGCCCCGGGCGGCGCCACGGGAATCGACAAGCGTCCGGCCGACGGTCCCGTCCGGCTGGCGGATCCCGGCCCCAAGGGAAAGGGCGCGAGCGGTGTCGCCGGCGACACGGTCTGCGATCTGCGCCACCACGGCGGCACCGACCAGGCCGTGTACGCCTTCGCGCGGGAGGATCTGGACTTCTGGGAGCGGGAGCTGGGACGGCCGCTGGCCAACGGCGCCTTCGGCGAGAATCTCACGACGTCCGGCCTCGACATCACCGGCGCGAAGATCGGTGAGCGCTGGCGGATCGGTTCCGACGTGGTGCTGGAGACGACGAGCGGGCGGATTCCGTGCCGTACGTTCCAGGGCTGGCTCGGCGAGCGGGGCTGGGTCCGGCGCTTCACCCGGCAGGCCGTGACCGGAGCGTATCTGCGGGTCATCACGCCGGGTGAGGTCCGCGCGGGCGACGCGATCGAGATCGTCCACCGGCCCGCTCATGAGGTGACGGTGGCCATGGCCTTCCGGGCCGTCACTCTGGAGCGGGAGCTGCTGCCGCGCGTCCTCGCCGCCGGTGAGGCGCTGCATCCCGAGGAGCTGAGGACGGCGCGCGAGTACGCCGCCAAGCTCGGCGCCGGCGTGGTGAAACAGCTCTGAGCTGGGGCGCGTTGGACGGAATACCTGGTGTGTACGGGAGCAGGCGGCGCGGATGGACCGGGTGCGGCTCCCGCCCGGAGAGCGGGCCGAGGTCGTGGTGCGGGTGCGGCCCGGTGAGCCGGAGGTGCCGGACGGCTCGCTCGCGGCGCGTGAACGGTTCTTCGAGCTGAGGGCACCGGGGATCAACGGCCGCCGGATGGACAGGGGACGGATCGACGAGACCGTCACACGCGGTACGACGCAGACCTGGACCGTGCGGAACGCCAACGGGATGCCGCACAACTTCCGTACACGGCGTGCGGTTCAGGATCCGCTGTACCACGAGGACCTGGGAATGACGGGCCAGTTCGTGGTGGTGGAGAAGGGCAGGAAGGCGGGCCCTCCCGCCGCGCGCCACGTACATCAGGGGCACTGACACAGGCGCTAACGTGCCGCGTATGACGACTGCTTTGATTACGGGTGCGACAGCGGGGATCGGCGCCGCCTTCGCGCGGCGGCTGGCGGCGGACGGGCACAATCTCGTGCTCGTCGCCCGCGACACCGAGCGCTTGCAGGACCAGGCCACCGAGCTGCACGACCGGCATGGCATCGAGGCCGAGGTGCTGACCGCCGACCTCTCCACCGACCACGGGATCGCGTCGGTGGAGACACGGCTCTCGGATCGCAGGCAGCCGGTCGATCTGCTGGTCAACAACGCGGGCTTCGGGAACAAGGGGCGTTTCCTGGATGTCCCGATGGCCGACGAGCTGACCATGCTGAAGGTGCACTGCGAAGCGGTGCTGCGGCTGACCTCGGCGGCGGTCGTGGGCATGAAGGCGCGCGGGCGGGGCGGGATCATCAATGTGGCGTCGACGGCCGCGTTCGTGCCCCGTGGGACATACGGCGCCTCCAAGGCGTGGGTCGTGCAGTTCACCCAGGGCGTGGCGGGGGATCTGGCGGGCTCCGGAGTACGGCTGATGGCGCTGTGCCCCGGCTTCGTCCGGACCGAGTTCCATGAACGGGCCGGTATGAGTACGGAGGCCATCCCCGGCTGGATGTGGCTGGACGCGGACAAAGTGGTGCCGGCCGCGCTGGCGGATCTGGCGCGCGGAAAGGTCGTGTCCGTGCCAGATCCGCGATACAAGGCGCTGATGGGCGCGGCGAAGCTGACGCCGCGCGGGCTGCTCGGCGGGATCACCTCGAAAACGCGCAAGTACGGCCCCCAGTAGGCGGCCTCTGGGCAGGCGGCCTCTGGCGGCGGATCCGTCGCCGCGCGAACGACTTGATCGAATGATCGAATCTTCCGGCATTCGATCGGGCGCATTAGGGTCGTGACATCCAGGACATCGCCGGTCCGGGACATCACACGCGAGAGGGCCGTCACCGTGCGCGAAGGTGCCGCTGAACGTCATGACCGTCTGCTGAACCTGGTCCGCGAGCGCGGCACCGTACGGGTGTCGGACCTCGCCGCCCGGCTCGGCGTCTCGCCCGTCACGGCGCGGCGGGACGTGGAGGCGCTGGCCGTCCGCGGGCTGCTCGACCGGGTGCACGGCTCGGTGTCCTGGCCCGAGCGGCAGGGCCCGGCGGGCATCGCGCCGGGCGGCGGCGGCCCGGTCCTCGGCATGCTGGCGCCCGCCGCCGCCTACTACTTCGCCGAGGTGATCCGCGGAGCGCACGAAGCCGCCGCGCGCCTGGGTGCCCGGCTGATCCTGCGGGTCTCGGACTACCGGCCGGAGGACGACGCGGCGCACGCGGCCGGGCTGCTGGCGGCCGGCGCGGAAGGACTGCTTCTCGCGCCGAGCTGGACGGAGCCGGGCCATCAGGCCGAGTACAGCGGCTGGATCGCGCGGCTTCCGGTGGACACGGTGCTGGTGGAGCGCCGAGAGGTGCCCGGCGGGCCGCTGGCCGGCCTGGACCGGGTCTGCTCCGACCACGCGCACGGTGTGCTGCTCGCCGTACGCCACCTCGTACGGCTGGGACACCGGGCGCCGCTGCTGGTCGCGCGGTCGGACAGCCCGACCGCGCTGGCCGTACGCGCCGGTTACGGCGAGGCGCTGGACTCGCTGGGACTCCGCGCGCCGCTGCCGGTGATCGATTCCACCTCGGCCGAGCGGGATCCGGAGCGCTTCGAGGCAGCGGCGCGGGCGCTGTGCGCGGCGGTGCGGGCCGGAGAGGCGACCGCCGCGCTGATGCACAACGACGAGGACGCCATCCGGATGGTGCGGCGCCTCGCGGAGCTGGGCGTACGGGTCCCCGGCGACCTGGCCCTCATCACCTATGACGACGAGGTCGCGGCCCTCGCCGACACTCCGCTGACGGCGGTCGCTCCGCCCAAGCGTGAGGTGGGCCGGTGTGCGGCCGAGCTGCTGGTCCAGCGGCTGACCGCGCCTGCCGGAGCGGCGGAGGACGAGCCGCGCCGGCATGTGGAGCTGCTGCCCCGGCTGCGCGTGCGGGCCTCCTGCGGCGCGGCCGGAGCGTCCGTACCGCACACCTGACCGGCCGGCCGCCGGGCCGGCTCCTGAGCCACCGCGCGCGCCACCTCCCGAGTCGATTCCGACGCGATTTCACCGCTCGATTCGATCATTTTTCGATCAATCAATCTTTCGTACTTGACTCCGCTCACGGCGGATCGAAGTATCACGGCCACCGCCTGTCCCCCGTACGCACAGGAGCCGCGCCGTGAGCCGAAGTTGGTCCCGTCCCTTCCACGCCGTGGCCGGCGCCGCCACGGCGCTCGCCGCGCTCGCCGCCCTCACGGCGTGCGGCGGCGGCGCCGACGCTCCGGCCGGATCCGCCGACGCTCCGGTGACCCTCACCTTCTGGGCCTGGACCAAGGGATCGAAGGAGGTCGTGGACGCGTTCAACGCCTCCCACGACACGATCAAGGTGAAGTTCGAGGAGATCCCGTCCGGCGGCCTCGGCGGATATCCCAAGATCGCCAACGCGGTGAAGGCGGGCATCGCTCCCGATGTGCTCTCCATCGAGTATCCGCAGCTCTCCCAGTTCGTCAGCCAGGGCTCGCTCCAGGACCTCAGCGGCTATGTGACCGACGACATCGAGAAGAAGTTCCTGCCGGGCGCCATCCAGTTGACCACTCTGGGCGGACGCAACTGGGCGATCCCGTTCGACGCCTCACCGCAGGTCTTCTACTACCGCACGGACTTCTTCCAGCGGCACCACATCGCACCGCCGCGCACCTGGGCCGAGTTCCGCGCGGCGGCCCGGCGCGTGAAGCAGGTGTCACCGAAAACCAGGATCGCCACCTTCTTCCCGGACGATCCGACGTTCTTCCAGGCGATGGTCTGGCAGGCCGGCGCCCGGTGGTTCAGGACCGGCGAGGACGCCTGGGGCGTCGACACCACGGATCCCGCGTCCCTGAAGACCGCGACGTACTGGCAGGGCCTGATCGACGACGAACTGGTCAGCACCGCCTCGTCGTTCAGCCCGGAATGGACCAGCTCTCTCAAGCAGGGCACCACGGTCGGCTATCTCGGCGCGTCCTGGAGCGCGGGCGTGCTCGCGGGCATCGTGCCGGAGGAGAAGGGCAAATGGGCCGCCGTACCGGTGCCGAGCTGGGACGCGGCCGAACCGGCCAGCGGCATGATCGGCGGCTCCACCTTCGCCGTGAGCAGGACCAGCGAGAAGACCGCCGCCGCCGTCGAGTTCGCCCTGTGGATGTCCACCAGCGAGGCAGGTATCAAGGCGCGAATCGGAGCGAGCACATCGAGCGCCCTGCCCGCCTCGCCCGCCATGGTGCCGGTCGCCCGCAAGGCCTTTGACACCAGCTTCTACGGCGGCCAGGACCTCTACGGCCTGTACGCGAAAGCCGGAGCGTCGATCAGCCCGGGCTGGGTCTGGGGCCCGAGCACCGGCGCCACCAACGCCGCGCTGGGTGACGACCTCGGCGCGGTCGTCGGCGGCGCCTCCACTCTCCGCCACGCTCTCAAGACGGCCCACGACGCGACCGTCACCGATCTGAAGAAGCGCGGACTGAAGGTCGAGGACCCCTCATGACCACCGAGACCGGCACCAGCGGGACCAGCACCGGCGCTACCAGTACCAGCGGGACCAGCACCGGCACGACGCGTCGTGGCCACGGCCCCGGCGTCAGCGCCAAGACCCGAACCGGCGTGGCCGCCGGTGTGCTCCTCGCTCCTTTCTTCGTCCTGTTCACCGTCGCGATGGTGATCCCCATCGGCTACGCGCTCTGGCTGAGCCTGTTCACCGAGAAGCAGTCCGGGCTGGGATTCGACGGGCCCAGGACCGTCTTCCATGGCCTTGGCAACTACGCGGACGCCCTGGGTGACCAGGCATTCCGCGACGGCTTCTGGGTGCTCCTCGGCTACTGCGCCTTCTATATCCCGCTGATGGTCGGCGGCGCGCTGATCCTTTCGCTGCTGCTGGACACGGCACTGGCCCGCGCCCGCCGCTTCTTCCAGCTCGCGCTCTTCCTGCCGCACGCCATCCCGGGGCTGATCGCCGCGCTGATCTGGATCTATCTCTACACACCGCAACTCAGCCCGGTCGTCCAGGCCAT
This sequence comes from Streptomyces sp. AK02-01A, assembly GCF_033795305.1. Lineage (NCBI taxonomy): Bacteria > Bacillati > Actinomycetota > Actinomycetes > Kitasatosporales > Streptomycetaceae > Streptomyces > Streptomyces sp. AK02-01A. The sequence goes on along the minus strand of NZ_JARBAE010000015.1, from coordinate 10,675 downwards.
GGAGGCCGGCGGCCTCGGCTTCGACTTCTTCTCCTCCGAAGGCACCCTGCCCTCGGTGGTGAACATCGCGCTGTGGGAATGGCTCGGCTACAACGTCGTGATCTTCTACGCCTCCCTCCAGGCCATCGACCGCTCGCTGCTGGAAGCCGCGACCGTGGACGGCGCCGGTCAGTGGCGGCTCGCTCTCAGCATCAAATTCCCTCTGATCCGCGCCTCGTTGGGTCTGGTGCTGCTCTTCACCGTCATCGGTTCGCTCCAGCTCTTCACCGAGCCGCTGATCCTCAGCCGTGGCTCGGGATCCGCGGTCACCAGCACCTGGACGCCCAATATGTACGCCTACAGCGCCGCCTTCGAACGCAACGACTACGGCCTCGCGGCCGCCGCGTCCGTCCTCATCGCCCTTGTCGCCGCCGCGCTCTCCTTCGGCGTCACCCGCTTCTCCAACCGGAAGGAGGCACGGGCATGACGTCTCCTCTTGTGGTCGACCCGGCCACCCGGCTCCCGTCCCCGCGTCCCGGGACCGCCGGCCGCACTCCTGTCCGGGCGACCCGTCCCGCCACCAGCCGCCGGCTGTCCAGGTCCGCCGTCAACGGAGCGCTGCTGCTCGCCGCCGCGTACACCCTCTTCCCTCTGATCTGGCTTGTCACCGCCGCCACCAAGGACGCCGGCAACCTGCTCGGCGGCGATGTGTTCTCCTTCGAGGGCTTCAGCCCCGGCCAGAACCTCTCGACCCTGTCGTCCTACCAGGACGGCATCTACTTCCGGTGGTACGGCAACTCCCTGCTCTACGCGGGCGTCGGCGCCCTCGGCTGCTCCCTGGTGAGCGTCGCGGCGGGCTACGCCTTCGACAAATACCGGTTCCCGGGCAAGGAGAAGCTGTTCGCCGTCGTCCTGCTGGGCGTACTGCTGCCCTCCACGGCGCTGTCGCTCCCGCTCTATCTGCTGGCGGTCAGGACAGGCACCATCAACACCTACTGGTCGGTGCTGATCCCCGTGCTGGTCAATCCGTTCGGCGTGTATCTGTCCCGGATCTTCAGCGCCGGCTATATCCCGAACGAGGCTCTGGAGGCGGCCCGCATCGACGGCGCGGGCGAGCTGCGCGCCTTCTGGTCGATCGGCCTGCGCATGATCATGCCGGGCTTTGTGACCGTCTTCCTCTTCCAGTTCACCGCGATCTGGAACAACTTCTTCCTCCCCCTGGTGATGCTCTCCGACCGGAACCTCTACCCGCTGAGCCTCGGTCTCTACAACTGGCACAGCAACGCGAACAGCGACCCGACCTTCTATCCGATGGTCGTCACCGGCTCCCTTCTCGCCGTCACCCCTCTGATCATCGCTTTCGTCTCCCTGCAACGACACTGGAAGGCCGGACTCACCGCCGGCAGCGTCAAATGACCAGCGTCAGATGAGCAGCGTCAGATGACCAGCGTCAGATGACCAGCGCCCAGTGACCCACGAGGAGCTTGAGTTCCACCATGCACCACACCACTGACAACCGGCCCTCCTCCGGCGGCCGGACGCCACGCGACCGGCCGTCCGCACTGCTCTCCATGGGTCCCGGAATCGCGGAACGGCTGCTCACCGAGGACCACCGGGCCCGGCTGACCGGCCTCGTCCGTACCGATCCCACGCTGATCGCGCATCAGCTCTCCGACCCGGCGCCCGCCGTCGCCGCCGCCCTCGCCGAGGCCGAACTGCTCCTCACCTGCTGGGGCGCGCCGCCGCTCACCGCCGGCGTCCTCGATGCCGCGCCCCGGCTGCGGGCCGTCGTCCACGCCGCCGGTACCGTCAAGCACCACATCACGGACGCCTGCTGGGAACGCGGCATCGCGGTCACCTCGGCCGCCGCCGCCAACGCGCGCCCGGTCGCCGAGTACACGCTCGCCGCGATCCTCTTCGCGGGAAAGAACATCCTGGGTTCCGCCCAGCGCTACCGGAATCTCCGCACCGACCACGACTGGCGGGAGGAGCTCGGCCGCTCGGGCAACTACCGCCGTACGGTCGGCATCGTCGGAGCCTCCCGTATCGGCCGCCGCGTCATCGAGCTGCTGCGCCCCTTCGATCTCGATGTCCTGCTGTACGACCCGTATGTGGACGCGGCCGGCGCGGCGGCGCTCGGCGTGGAGTGCGTACCGCTCGACGAACTCTGCGCCCGTGCCCAGGTCGTCTCCGTCCACGCTCCGCAGCTTCCGGCCACCCGCCATATGATCGGCGCCGCACAGCTCGCCGCGATGCCGGACGGCTCGACCTTGATCAACACCTCGCGCGGCTCGCTCATCGACGAGAGCGCGCTGCTGCCCGAGCTGGTCTCCGGCCGGCTGCGCGCCGTGCTGGATGTCACGGAGCCCGAGCTGCCGCCCGCCGACTCCCCGTTGTACGACCTGCCGAATGTGCTGCTGACGCCGCATGTCGCGGGCTCCCTGGGCGGCGAGATCCACCGTATGGCCGATCAGGCGCTCGACGAGGTGGAGCGCTATGCGCGAGGACTGCCGTTCGCCGATCCCGTGCATCCGGCGGCGCTGGACCACTCCGCGTAGCGCGCCGCGCTCCCGGACCCGGCGGACGCCGGAAAGCACCGCGAACGCGCCGAGGCCCGGTGCCCCCGCGAAGGGGCACCGGGCCTCGGTGCGTTCAGCCGTACGCGTCAGTGGCTGTGGCCGTGGCCGCCGTGACCGGCGTCGGACTCCTCCTCGGCCGGCTTCTCGACGACCAGGGTCTCGGTCGTGAGCAGCAGGGAGGCGATGGACGCGGCGTTCTCCAGCGCGGAGCGCGTGACCTTGACCGGGTCGATGACGCCGGCCTTCACCAGGTCGACGTACTCGCCGGTCGCGGCGTTGAAGCCGTGGCCCTTGTCCAGCTCCGACACCTTGGAGGTGATGACGTAGCCCTCAAGGCCGGCGTTCTCGGCGATCCAGCGCAGCGGCTCGACGACGGCGCGGCGGACGACGGCGACACCGGTGGCCTCGTCACCCTCCTTGCCGAGGTTGCCTTCGAGCACCTTGGCCGCGTGCACCAGAGCGGAGCCACCACCGGAGACGATGCCCTCCTCGACCGCGGCGCGGGTCGCGGAGATGGCGTCCTCCAGACGGTGCTTCTTCTCCTTCAGCTCCACCTCGGTGGCGGCGCCGACCTTGATCACGCACACGCCGCCGGCCAGCTTCGCGAGGCGCTCCTGGAGCTTCTCGCGGTCCCAGTCGGAGTCCGTGGACTCGATCTCGGCCTTGATCTGGTTGATACGGCCGGCCACGTCGCCGGAGTTGCCACCGCCGTCGACGATGGTCGTGTCGTCCTTGGTGATGGTGACGCGGCGGGCGGAGCCCAGCACGTCCAGGCCGGCCTGGTCGAGCTTGAGGCCGACCTCCTCGGCGATGACGGTCGCACCGGTGAGGGTGGCGATGTCGCCGAGCATGGCCTTGCGGCGGTCACCGAAGCCGGGAGCCTTCACCGCGACCGCGTTGAAGGTGCCACGGATCTTGTTGACGACGAGAGTGGAGAGCGCCTCGCCCTCGACGTCCTCGGCGATGATCAGCAGCGGCTTGGAGCCACCCGCCTGGATGACCTTCTCCAGCAGCGGGAGCAGGTCCTGGATGGAGGCGATCTTGCCCTGGTGGATCAGGATGTACGGGTCGTCGAGGACGGCCTCCATACGCTCCTGGTCGGTCACCATGTACGGCGACAGATAGCCCTTGTCGAAGGCCATGCCCTCGGTGAAGTCAAGCTCCAGACCGAAGGTGTTGGACTCCTCGACGGTGATGACGCCGTCCTTGCCGACCTTGTCCATCGCCTCGGCGATCAGCTCGCCGACCTGCTGGTCCTGCGCGGAGAGCGCGGCCACGGCGGCGATGTCGGACTTGTCCTCGATCGGGCGGGCGGTCGCGAGGAGTTCCTCGGACACGGCCTTGACCGCCGCGTCGATGCCCTTCTTCAGGGAAGCCGGGGAGGCGCCGGCGGCGACGTTGCGCAGGCCCTCGCGGACCAGCGCCTGGGCCAGCACGGTGGCGGTGGTGGTGCCGTCACCCGCGATGTCGTTGGTCTTGGTCGCCACCTCCTTCACGAGCTGCGCGCCCAGGTTCTCGTACGGGTCCTCGATCTCGACCTCACGGGCGATCGTGACACCGTCGTTGGTGATGGTGGGGGCGCCGAACTTCTTGTCGATGACGACGTTGCGGCCCTTGGGGCCGATCGTCACCTTCACCGTGTCGGCAAGCTTGTTGACGCCGCGCTCAAGGGCGCGACGGGCGTCCTCGTCGAACTTCAGGATCTTCGCCATGGGAGCTTCTGTGTCCTCTCAAATGAGATGCGCCCCTGTCCGCCCGGCGTTCGCAGGGGGGCCAGGGGCGCATCTCAAAAGCGATCTTGGGTGAATTACTTCTCGATGATCGCGAGCACGTCGCGAGCCGAGAGGACGAGGTACTCCTCGCCGCTGTACTTCACCTCGGTGCCGCCGTACTTGCTGTACAGAACGACATCACCGACGGAAACGTCGAGCGGGAGCCGCTCGCCGTTCTCGAAACGGCCCGGGCCCACAGCCAGGACGACGCCCTCCTGGGGCTTCTCCTTGGCGGTGTCCGGGATAACCAGGCCAGAGGCCGTGGTCTGCTCGGCGTCGAGCGGCTGGACCACAATGCGGTCCTCAAGCGGCTTGATGGCAACCTTGGTGCTGGCGGTCGTCACGATCCGACCTCCCCCTTCGGAGATCTCACGGGGTTAACTGTCTGAGTGGCGACCAGGTGGGCCCGTCGTCGCGGGTGCCGGACCTGCCAGTCGCGCTTTGGCACTCTCCAGTGGGGAGTGCCAGACCTGAGACTATGACCGCGATTAGCACTCGGTCAAGCGGAGTGCCAATGCGCGTCGGCGTGGCGGATTGGTCTCGACTGGAGAACGAGGCCGCCGGGACCCTGGTTTCGTACGACCGTATGAAGATGCGTTGTATGAACGCATGCACCGGTGAGACGGCCGAGAGGCGTCCGCGCGGCGGTACGGAGGGCACCCGCCGAGCCCGCCGCGCCGACGCCCCGGCCGGCCACGCGCCCCGCCCCGGGCGCGCGCCGTATCCGGGCCCGGAGGCTTACGGGAAGTCCTCCTGACCGCCCGTCGCGGCGCCCTGTTCCCAGATGCCTCGCAGCAGCCGTTCCTGCCGGCCGCAGACCTCTCGCGGCTGCTCCCCGTGCGGCAGCCGCGTCCTGACCAGATGCGGCTTCACTCCTTCCGGGCCCGGATGGCCCAGAGCATGGACCGACGCGTGCGGGCTCACCTTCTGCGCCGCCTTGCGGCCCAGCCGTTCGATCGGGTCCACGGACGGCGCGCACCCGGTCAGCAGCGCGCCGCAGCCGGCGAGGAGCGCACCGGCCGCCAGCAGGCCGGCCAGTAGCCGGTGCGCCGGTCTCATACGTAGTCCTCCAGCTTGGCCACGGCATAGCCCCTGCCGGTGATCGTCTTCATCACCTGGCGGATCATGTCGGGCATGGTGCCGTTCCAGTCCCCGGGCCCGCGGAAGTGCGTGAGGATGATGTCGCCGGAGTGCAGGTCCTCGTCCCACTCGCGCCATTCCATATGGTCGGGGAACGCCTCGGACGCCCACAGCGGCGCGGCCTTCACCCCGCACTCCTTGGCGGCCCTCAGCGTGTCCACGTTGTAGTTGCCGTACGGCGGACGGAAGAGCGGAGGCCGCTTCCCGAACCGCTGCTCAAGGTTGTCCTGCTGCTCGCAGATCTCCCGCTTCTGCTCCTCGTACGACAGACCGGGCATGTAACGGTGGTTGATGGTGTGGTTGTGCAGGGACACGCCGCGGTCCTGCATCTGCTTGAAGTAGCCGTAGTTGTCCTTGGTGACGTAGTCGCTGAGGAAGGCGCTGTACGGGATCTTCAGCTCACTCATCATCCGCAGCAGTTCCGGGTCCTTCTCGGCGCCGTCGTCCATGGTCAGGAAGACGACCTTGTCCTTGACCGGAACGGTGGTGAAGATCGGCGGCAGCTCGTCGCCGCCCTCGACCTCGAAGCCCTGGCGGGTGGTGATGCGCGGCTTGACCGCGGGCGGCGGCGGCGCCGCCAGCGGGGTCGCGGCGAGCCCCCACTTCTTGGCCGCGATGGCGCGCGCCGCCTGGGTACGGCGCACGTTCTCGGCGTACTCGGCGCGGGCACCGGCCGAACCGGGCTGGTGTTTCCCGGCCACCTGCTGACCCGGCCTGCCCTCGGCCGCCGTATGGCTCTGCTGCCCGGCCGCGCCCTTGGCCGGCGGCGACTTGGCCGATTCACCGGTCTCCACACCGCATGCCGAGCCGACAGCGGCGACCAGAAGCGCCGCCAGAACCGCACGGCTCCGCCTGCCTCTCTTCGCCATCACTCTTGTCACCATTTTTTCGTTTTGTCGTACTAGCTGCATGGCGTCGCATCCTGTCAGCGCGCGGCGCCGCCGCCCGGCCGACACTCGCCGCCCGGCACGCACCATCGCCCGGCTGGCCCACAATGGGGCGGGTGACCGACCGCGTTCCCTCCTCCTCCCTCGCCGATCTGCTCTCCGCCGAGGGCCAGGCGCTCCTCGCCGAGCTGCGCGACCACGACCCCGCGCGGGAACTCGCCCTCGCCACCCGGCTGCGCCGCGAGCACCCGGCCGAGCTGGTCTCGGCGGCCCTGGCGCAGGCGCGGCTGCGCCAGCGCGCGGTGGCGAAGTTCGGCGCGGAAGACGCATACCGCATGTACTTCACGCCCAACGGCGTCGAACAGGCCACGCGCTCCAGCGTCGCCGCCCACCGGGCCGCCCGGTTCCACGACCTCGCTCCGGCGGCGGCCGTCACCGACCTCTGCTGTGGCATCGGCGGCGACGCGATCGAGCTGGCCCGCGCCGGCTTCGCCGTGACGGCCGTCGATCTCGACCCGCTGACCTGCGAGATCGCCAGGACCAATGTGCGGACCCTGGCGCCCGGCGGCCCGGACCCGACGGTGATCCGCGCCGATGTCCTGGAGTACGACCTGACCGGAGCCCGCGCCCTCTTCATCGATCCGGCGCGGCGCGGCGGCCGAGGCAGGATCTTCGATCCGGAGGCGTACTCACCACCGCTGTCCTGGGCGGTCGACGCGGTACGCCGAGTGGGCACCGGAGCCGTCAAGATCGCGCCCGGCATTCCGCACGAACTGATCCCGGACGATTTCGAGGCCGAGTGGATCTCGGACGGCGGCGATGTCAAGGAAGCCGTGCTCTGGTACGGCGCAGACGGCCCGGAGGCCGTCGTCCCCGGTGCCCGCCGCGCCACGCTCCTGCCCTCCGGCGCCACGCTCACCGGCCGCGGCCTGCCCGACCCGTCCGTCCGCAAGACCGGCCGGTTCCTGTACGAACCGGACGGCGCCGTCATCCGCGCGCATCTGGTCGCCGAGGTGGCCGAAGAGCTGGACGGCGGCCTGATCGACGAGACCATCGCCTACATCACGGCCGACGAACCGCGGCCCACGCCGTACGCCACCGCCTACGAGATCACCGACGAACTGCCCTTCAGCCTCAAGAGGCTGAAGGCCCTGCTGCGCGAACGCGAGGTGGGCATCCTCACGGTGAAGAAGCGCGGCTCCGCGGTCGAACCGGAGGAGCTGCGCCGCCGTATGAAGCTCAAGGGCCCGGGCACCTCGACGGTCTTCCTCACCCGGGTGGCGGGCGCGCCCACGATGCTGATCGGCCATCCGGCACGGACCTGACCTCCGGGCCCGCACCCGCTCCGGCGGCCTCCGGCGATGCCCTAGAGGTCGGTCAGCTCATCCGCGTAGATCTGCGACAGCGGCTGCGGGCCCACGTACTGCTGGCAGTTGCACTGCCGGAGCTCGTAGCGCAGCGGCTTCTTGTCCTCGTCCCACTCCGTCGGCACCTCCACGTCCTCGTGGCACTTGCCCCGCCGGTCGTGCTTCGCCAGATGGTGCGTGCAGCCACAGATCGGCTCCGGTGGTTTGTGGGCCTCCTCCAGGGCCCGCCGCTCCTTCTCCACCAGCTTGAAGCGTTCGACTTTCCGCTCATGCCGGGTCTGCAGCGCTGTCCGGCCCGTGTCGGCTATCCAGCCGAAGCCGCCCACGAGGAAGAAGATGAAAATCCACCAGAGCCAGTCCATCCGCCGCCCCTTAACCTGAATGGCGCATGTATAACCTCTTCAGGATATGACGGACGTGAGGAAACCCGCCTCAGCGGTGCGCGCCGCCGCCACCGCGCACCGGGCCCGGTGTAAGCAATCGCTCTGACCAGCTCTGATGCCGGAGCGACTGAGTGACTCCCAGCAGACCGGTCACCAGCACCGTGATCCCGAGGCCCAGCGCGTACACCGTCTCACCCACGGTGACCGATTCCGTTCCGGCGCCGGTCGGACGGACGGCGCGGACGGTCTCCCACACTCCCAGCAGACACAGCACCACGGACGGCAGCAGCCAGACGACGGACCGCCAGTGCGCCCGCAGGCGCACATCCGTCGCACGGTCCGGGCCGAGCGCCGCCCAGGCGTCCAGCCGCTGCCGTATGTCACGGCCTCTGCTCAGCCAGAAACCGACCGCGACCGCCGCCGGCACCAGGAACACCGCCGCGAGCACCAGCGCCACCAGTCCGGTCACCTGACCCAGACCGCCCTGCTCGAAGCTCTCGATCGCCAGCCCCACGGCCGCCCAGCCGACCACGGCGACCGCCGCCACCAGCCAGAGCAGCACCAGCCGTCCGATCCCGAGACCGCGCCCGGTCAGCGTCACCATGGCCGCGGCCCGGTCGGCGAGCCGCGCCTCACGGTCGGGCCAGGGACATGTCTCCTCGGGCGGCGGAGGCGGCGGCAGCGCAGCTCGGCTGATCATTGGGCAGAGGTTAGCGGTACGTGGCGGTGTGACGCGGCCAGGGTGCCCGGCGGTACGGCACGGGCCGGTACAAGCCGGTACGGGGTCCGCACGGCCGGTCCCGGCGGCACGCGGATGTGTGTCGGACGCCGCCGCCTCACCGCTCACCAGTAGTTTCATGGCGAAAGCCCGGCTCCCGCCGCGCATCTCCTCCGCGCGTCCACCGCTCCCGCCGACCGAGGTCCGCCATGCCGCCACTGTCCCTCCCGTATCTGCTGAAGAGGCTGCTGCGAAGTGAGCACTGGCGGCGGCTCCATGTCCGCGCCTCCCTGTGGGCAGCGCTGATCACCGTGCTGGTCCTGCTGTGCGGCTCGTGGCTCATCGTGGTGGTCGAGACTCCGGCGGCGAAGGCGACCATCACCTCGTTCCCGCTCGCGCTGTGGTGGTCCGTCGAGACCGCCACCACGGTCGGATACGGAGACCTGTATCCCGTCACGGCGTGGGGGCGCGTCATCGCCACCGTGGTGATGCTCGCCGGGATCTCCATGTTCAGCATCGTCACCGCGTCCCTCGCCACCTGGTTCGTCAGCGGCGCCGCACACCGCGTGCACGAACTGGCGGTGGCCTTCGAGCGGTTCGGCCGGGAAGGGCGAGCGGGCGCCTCGGACGAGCTGCGCGCGCTCCACACCCGCTTCGACCGCCTGGAGAAGATCGTCAAGGACACGAAGATCGTCAAGGACACCGGGAGGCCGCCCGCCTCCCGGGACGACTGACCCGACGGCGGCGCCGGGCCGGGCGCCCGCAGGCGGTCAGTCGGCGAATCCGGTCAGCTCCCCGGTCTCCGGCGTGACGCCGACCGGACCGGGAAGCTCGACCTGACCCCGCAGAGCCGTGCGGAGCTGTTCCACCCGGGCGCGGACCCCCTTCGGTGCCCGCGTGTCCTCCGGCCCGGCGGGCGGCGGCTCGTCCCGGCACAACCGGCACAGCCCGTCCGGGAGTTGGGCCGGAACACCTGGGACGCCGCAGTCCGTGCACTCCATCACGCGCCGGGGACGCGGAGGCTCCGGCGGGAGTTTGGCGAGGAGCCGGGCGCGTACGAAGCCGTACGGCGCGGCCACCTCCACCGGCAGGCCCGCCGTCAGCGCCTGGACGAGCTGGGCCCGGCCCGCGCCGCGCTCGAACCACCGCGCCGCCAGCTCCTCCAGTGCCCCGCACTCGGGCTCGGAGAGCGTGAGTCGCGCGTCGGTCCGGCCGAGCGCCGCGAGGATGTCGTACGCCTCGGTCCGGGCCCGCGCCGAAGGCTCCGGCCGGGACGAAGGCTCCTGCGGGACGTCCGCGCCCGATGTGAACGCGTCCCACCACTCGTTGTCCCTGGCCGCCCGCGACCAGTGCGTGCGCCACACCCATCGCACCGTCCCGTCGTGGCCGGTGACCGCCTCCCGGTGGCGGCGCAGATGTCCCGCCCGGGAGAGGTTGTTGAGCACGGTCCGCACGGCGCACTGGCCGTAGTCCGCGAGATGTTTCGCGAGGGTCTTCACCGAGATGTCGGAGCCCTCGGGCAGCCGGTCGACATAACCGGCGACCGCCGCCTCACGCTTGGGCAGATGTGCGAAGTCGTCGGCGCGGCGCGGGCTTTGGCAGGGAGCGAGCCGCTTTCCGTACCCCGGATTGGCGTGGGGATGGGCGGACGGACGCGGAGCGGGATTAAGCTGCTGAACAGCCATCAGATCGTGGGTGCTTTCGATCTCGTTGGTCAGACCCCTGCGATGTGTTGGTAGCACCCGCGGGGGTCGTTCTTTGCGCCGCACGCTACACGCAAGTGCCACTGCGTGGCGACTCGGTCACGAAAAGTCATCTCCGCTGGCGGGCCGGGCACTTCAAGGGTGGGT